>NZ_CP138990.1:372500-745000 GCF_044594915.1 Winogradskyella sp. R77965
ATTTTAGTTTATCAGGACTCAATTCACCTAATGCTTTTAAGTTTTTCTCACCTTCTACGCGTCCGCTACAAACATGGTATAGTGGTTTATTAATTTCCTTCTGATGTAGCAGATTAATAACACCAATTAGGTTGATATGACAGAATAAATCATACTCAAACCACAAATTTATTTCATCATATTGATCAGCATCATCTAATTTGGATAATTCATCTTGAAGCTCTTTAGAATTAACTTCTATATCATAATAAGATTTTAAAAACTGTTTTCTTAAATCAAAAAACTCCTTCGAATCTATTTTCGGAATGGTTGGTCCTTCGCATAGCATTTCCTGCCAGGTTATAATATCATCCTTAAAATCGAGTTCTCTTAAATATTCTGTTAGAACACTACCATTAGTAATATGAAGTATACGTTTTCCCATAAAAATTAACCTCCAACACGTTTTACATTAAATCCTTTTTCTTTTAAAATCGACATAATCTTATCTCGATAATCGCCTTGAATGATTATTCTATCATCCTTAAAACTCCCGCCGACACTAAGTTTAGTTTTTAGTTCTTTTGCTAATTTTTTAAAATCTTCAGTAGCTCCTGTATAGCCTTCGAGGATAGTAATTGGTTTGCCTTTACGTTTTTCGTATTTGCAAATAATTGGCTCATCTTGTAACCATAAATTACCTTTAGAATCTTGAGAAGTATCTGTAGGTTCAGGTGTGTGGTCTGGGAAAAGATTTTTTAATTGGTCTTGTAAATCCATAATTTTAGTGTCTAGTATGTAGTATTAAGTGTAAAGTATTCAAGATAAATTAAAGAGTAAGAATCTTATTACTAAACACTTTACACTTCATTACTTTTTTATAAGTCCAAGTTCAATTAAACGCTCATTTAAAAACTCACCTGCTGTAATATCCTCAAATTGTTTCGGATTATCATCATCAATACAACTTTCTAAAACATCTAATTTCATTTCGCTAATTGGGTGCATAAAAAATGGAATTGAATAGCGAGATGTTCCCCAAAGTTCGCGTGGTGGATTGATAACACGATGTATTGTAGATTTTAATTTATTATTAGAATGTCTTGATAGCATATCACCAACATTAATCATTAACTCATCTGGCTCAGCGATAGCATCAATCCACTCGCCATCATTACGTTGCACTTGCAACCCACGACCCTGAGCACCCATTAATAGCGTGATAAGGTTAATATCGCCATGAGCGGCAGCTCTAACCGCATTTTTAGGTTCTGAGGTAATTGGTGGATAATGAATTGGTCTTAATATAGAGTTTCCGTTGTGGATGTAATTATCAAAATAAGTCTCTTCTAAATCTAAATGCAAAGCTAATGCACGCAAAACATATTTTGCCGTTTTCTCTAGCATGGCATAGGTTTGCTTACCAACTTTATTAAACTCTGGCAATTCTTTAACTTCTACATTTTCTGGATATTCTTTTTTTCTTTCATCATCATCTTCAACATATTGTCCAAAATGCCAAAACTCTTTTAAATCTCCTTCTTTTTTACCTTTAGCACTTTCTTTACCAAAAGACACGTAACCACGTTGACCACCAATTCCAGGAATTTCATAACTTTCTTTGGTCTCTAAAGGTAGGCTAAAGAAATTCTTGACTTCACCATATAGGTTATCAACTAATTCGTCATCTAAAAAGTGACCTTTCAACGCAACAAAACCTATATCTTCGTATGCTTTTCCAATTTCATCTATAAACTTTTGCTTTCGATTAGGATCGCCAGAAATGAAGTCCTGCAAATCTACACTAGGTATTCTATCCATTGGAATTAAATTTAAAATTTTCAACAATATACAAAGTTAACTAAAATAGTGGGAAAAAATTAGGTCGGATTTATTTACTATTTGAAGCACATTCTACCATATTGAAGCAATTTTATTTACATTTGAGGTATCACTGAAAGAAGAGCTTATGCCTACAATAACGAAAAGCAATATTGATTTCGATAAACGCAATTTGACTGATAAAAGCTTACTAAAGCTTTATTACAATATGTTGAAACCTCGACTTATTGAAGAAAAAATGCTGATTCTACTGCGTCAAGGTAAAGTGTCAAAATGGTTTTCTGGTATTGGGCAAGAAGCTATTTCTGTTGGAGTGACTATGGCATTAAAGCCTAGTGAGTATATTTTACCAATGCACCGAAATCTTGGTGTATTTACAACAAGAGAGATTCCGTTACATCGTTTGTTTTGCCAATGGCAAGGCAAGGCGAGTGGCTTTACTAAAGGTAGAGATCGTTCGTTTCATTTTGGTACTCAAGAGTACAATATTGTTGGAATGATATCTCATCTTGGACCACAATTGGGTGTTGCAGATGGTATAGCTTTGGCAAATCTTTTGAAGAAAAACGGGAAGGTAACTGCAGTATTTACGGGTGAAGGAGGAACAAGCGAAGGAGATTTTCACGAAGCACTTAATGTAGCTTCTGTTTGGCAATTACCAGTAATGTTTTGTATAGAAAATAACGGTTATGGGCTTTCTACACCTACTAACGAACAGTATCATTGTAAACATTTAGCAGATAGAGGAAAAGGTTATGGCATTGAAGCGTTTGTTTTAGACGGTAATAATATTATAGAAACCTACACCAAGGTCAAGAAATTGGTTGAAAGCATAAGGAAACGTCCAAGACCTATTCTTATTGAATTTGAAACGTTTAGAAGACGCGGACACGAAGAGGCTAGCGGAACTAAGTATGTTCCTAAAGACTTAATAGAAGCATGGGAAGCTAAAGATCCTATAGAAAACTTTAGGAGCTATCTGTACAGTAAAAAAATATTGACAGCAAAAATAGATGAGGCTTATAATGCTGAAATTAAAGCTGAAATTGATTCGGCTTTAGATTCTGCCTATGCTGAAGATGATATTAGACCTAGTGAAACTGAAGAATTAAATGATGTTTACAAAGTAGTTGATTATAAGGAACATACTCCAAATAAAGAAACAAAAGAACTAAGGCTTATTGATGCGATTTCAGAAGGATTAAGACAATCGATGGAAAAGCATAATGACTTAATACTAATGGGACAAGATATTGCTGAATATGGTGGTGTTTTTAAAATTACAGAAGGTTTTGTAAAGCAATTTGGAAAAGAGAGAGTGCGTAACACTCCTATTTGCGAATCTGCAATTGTAGAAGCAGGAATGGGATTATCCATTGCTGGTATGAAAGCTGTAGTAGAAATGCAATTTGCAGATTTTGTAACCTCTGGCTTTAATCCTGTAGTTAATTATTTAGCAAAATCACATTATAGATGGCAACAACAAGCAGATGTTGTGATTAGAATGCCATGTGGTGGAGGTGTAGCAGCAGGTCCGTTTCATTCACAAACTAATGAGGCTTGGTTTACCAAAACACCAGGTTTAAAAGTGATTTATCCAGCATTTCCATATGATGCAAAAGGGTTGTTGGCTACGGCGATTAATGACCCAAATCCTGTTTTGTTTTTTGAGCATAAGGCTTTATACAGAAGCATTAGACAGGATGTACCTACAGATTATTATACCTTACCATTTGGTAAAGCTTCGCTTTTAAAAGAAGGTGAATCTGTTACTATTATTACGTATGGAGCAGGTGTGCATTGGGCTTTAGAAACTTTAGAAAAGAATTCAGATATTTCAGCCGACGTAATAGATTTAAGGACACTTCAGCCCTTAGATAAAGATGCTATTTTTAATTCGGTTAAAAAGACTGGAAGAGCTATAATTCTGCAAGAAGACTCAATGTTTGGAGGTATTGCCAGTGATATATCTGCAATGCTTATGGAAGAGTGCTTTGAATATTTAGATGCACCAGTGAAGCGCGTTGCTAGTATGGAAACTCCGATTCCTTTCGCCGCTCAGTTAGAAGAACAGTATATGGCTAGAGGGAAGTTTGAAGGTAGTCTGAGGGAATTGTTGAGTTATTGAAGTTAAAATTCTATTTATATAATTACTCAGTCTTTGGTGATTCCATTCTTTATTAAAAGACTTAACTAGTTCGCCCGTTTTAGTTAGACCTTCTTCTTTCAATTTCCATTTTGTATTAGAACCTGCTTGTGTTTTTGTTGTATAGAAACCAATTATAATGCGCCCAATGGTTTTCTTTGAAAAATTCTATCTTTTTTTACACTTTGAAGCGAGCTTCAATGCAACGCATAAAAAAAGTCCAACACTTCCGTGTTAGACTTTTAACTATTGTAGCGAGAACGAGAATTGAACTCGTGACCTCCGGGTTATGAATCCGACGCTCTAACCGACTGAGCTACCTCGCCATAATTTCGGCTGCAAATATAGAAACAAATTCTGCGACAACAAACATAACATTCTAAAAAAAATAAATTTAGCTTATAGTTTTGTTTTGACCCATAATTGTATATATTGAGCATATAATATAATTCAATAATGGACGATAAAGAAAAATATGAAATGGAGTTTGTAATTCAGGCTTCTCCCTCGCTTATATATACTTATATATCAACACCTTCAGGCTTATCAGAATGGTTTGCAGATAATGTAAATTCTCGAGGCGAGTTATTTACTTTTATATGGGATGGCTCAGAAGAACAAGCTAAACTGCTCAGTAAAAAAAGTGGTGAACGTGTAAAATTTAGATGGTTAGAAGATGATGAAGATGGTGCATCTTATTATTTTGAAATTCGTATTCAAGTTGATGAAATTACAAAAGATGTTTCTTTAATGGTTACTGATTTTGCTGAAGATGATGAAATAGAAGAAGGGAAGATGCTATGGACCAATCAAATTGCAAGTCTTAAACAAGTTTTGGGCTCAAGGTAAACGTAACTAACTTATCTATTATATATTTGTCTCGATTTATTTAAAAACTAAATCGAGATTTTTTTATGGTAAATTTTAACGGAACAATTCTTTCTGAAAGTGATTCTAACCTTACTACAGAGAACAGAGGATATAAATATGGTGATGCACTTTTTGAAACACTAAAAGTAGTTAATGGTAAAATATTCTTTTGGGAAGACCATTACTTTAGACTTATGGCTTCAATGAGAATTCTACGCATGGAAATTCCTATGAATTTTACTATGGAATTTCTTGAAGCAGAAATCTTAAAAACACTCGAAGCTAATGATTTACTGAAATCGTCGGCACGCGTACGCCTAAATGTAGATAGAGGAGAAGGTGGTAAATATTTGCCTTCTAATCATGAGAAAGTGAATTTTAATATTAGCTCTGAAGTACATAATAATCCATTTTATACTATTGATGATCAATTAAGCTACAGGGTTGATTTATACAAAGATTATTTTATGGCTCCAGGATTGTTGTCTGGATTGAAATCTAATAATAAAGCAATTCAAGTCATAGGTAGTGTCTATGCCAAAGAAAATGACTTTGATAACTGTCTAGTTTTAAATACAAATAAAAGTATTATTGAAGCTCTAAACGGAAACTTATTTTTAGTTAAAGGAGATAAAATAAAAACACCTCCACTTGAAGATGGTTGCTTAAAAGGTGTAATGAGGAAGCAGATTTTAGAATTGTTAGCCAAGGATGTTAATTTATTGGTAGAAGAAACGTCCATAAGTCCTTTTGAGCTGCAGAAAGCTGATGAATTGTTTATTACCAATGTGATAAAAGGAATTGTACCAATAACAAATTACCGTAAGAAGACTTTTAAAACTGATTTTGCTAAAAAGGTCGTTGCCAAGCTAAATGCAAAGTTGCGTTTAACCTAATTATAACTTGGATTCTCGGGTGCATTAGACCAAATACTATAATCTCCACCTAGTTCTATCATTTTTTCTCTCCAAAATGTAGAACAGCTTTTTGCTATAATATCGTTATCGTGAATATTCTCAGAAACCAACCAAGTATTAGATTGTAGTTCAGTATCTAATTGCTGTTCGTCCCAACCGGAATAACCCAAAAAGAAGCGAATATCATTTTTAGATATTTTCTTTTCATTAATCAGATCCAATACTACACTAAAATCTCCACCCCAAAAAATACCATTAGAGATTTCGATACTATTTGGAATTAAATCTGGCGATTTATGGATGAAATAGAGGTTATCTTGTTCTACTGGTCCACCATTATACACCGTAAAGTCAGACTCTGTGCCTTCAATAAGATCTTTTAGATTGTAATCTAAAGGCTTATTTAAGATAAAACCAACCGACCCTAATGCATTGTGATCTGCTAAAAGAATCACTGCACGGTTGAACGATATATCACCGATTATGGATGGTTCGGCAATTAAAAGGTTGCCTTTTTCGGGTTTGGTCATTGTTTTATTTCCTTAATGATAACTAAATCTAGAGTATTTTTCTCAGAAAAGCAACTTAAAGCCTTTAAAAATTGGAGCAAAAAAAAGCCTGCTCAATGAGCAGGCTCTGTATTTGAAACAAAAAATGTCTTAGTTTACAGCACTACTTAAGTCAGAACCTGCCTTAAATTTTACTACATTTTTAGCTTTGATTTTTATAGTCTTACCAGTTTGTGGGTTTCTTCCATCTCTTGCAGCTCTTCTAGAAACTGACCAAGAACCAAAACCTACTAAAGATACTCTGTTACCTTTTTGTAAAGATCCTTCGATGTCAACTAATAAAGAATCTAATGCTTTTTTTGCAGCTGCTTTTGTAATTCCAGCATTCTCTGCCATCCCATTGATTAAATCTGTTTTGTTCATAAATTTTAATTTTAAATTGTTAAAAATTCGGTTTTTAAATAGTTGTTATTAAAAATCCGTACACAAAATTATTAGTAATATTCAGCTACGCAAGTAATAGCAAGGGAAAAACGGCTTTTTGTTGATAACTTATAGCATTTGTTAATAAAGACGATGCATTTCATCGGATTTTTATAAAACCAATGATAATAAGGGTTTACAGCAGTTTTGCCGATTCAGAAAAATGAAACCCATTTAAGAGCGATTTTATGTCCATTTTTCGCTTTCCAGGAAGCTGCATTGCTTTGATATTTATGTAACCCCCTGTGCAAGCAACTTTTAGTTCATCTTTAGTTGATATAAGTTGTCCATTATCAAAATTGTGGTTTTCTAAGAGTTTCTCAACGCCATATATCTTAATGCTTAATTCCTCTTTATCGTCATTGTCAAGATAACACCAAGCTGCAGGAAAAGGATTTAAACCTCTAGTCATATTATATATGGTATCAATAGGTTGCGACCAATCAATTTTACAATTTTCTCTATTGAGTTTATAAGCGGTTTTTAAATTTTCAGATTTTGGTTGTGTTTTAGTAGATTCTTTGCCAGTTTCAATTTGTATAACGGTTTCAATTACTAACTCACTTCCGATATTCATTAATTCATCATGTAGTTCTCCAACGGTAGTATCCTTTCCGATTTTTGTTTCTTTTTTCGAAATAATGGCGCCAGTATCTATTTTTTCATCAATAAAAAACGTAGTGACACCAGTTTTTGTTTCACCATTAATTATAGCCCAATGAATTGGTGCTGCACCTCTATATTGTGGTAGTAAGGATGCATGTAGGTTAAATGTTCCGTATTCTGGCATTTGCCATACAACCTTTGGTAACATTCTAAAAGCAACGATGATTTGTAAATTAGCATTTAGTGCTTTTAGTTCTTCAATAAATGTTTCAGCTTTTAAATTTTTTGGTTGTAAGATTTTTAAATCATGCTCTAATGCAAATTGTTTTACAGCTGAGGCTCTTAGCTTCTGTCCACGACCTGCTGGTCGATCTGGAGCAGTAATAACACCAACAACATTATAGTTGTGGTATAAAAGCGCTTTTAATGTAGCTACGGCAAAATCGGGAGTGCCCATAAAAACAATTCGTAAATCGCGTTTTGTTGTCATATAATAGTGTAGGTATTTGCGTTAGTTATTTTAATCTTTTTTGTTTCCATTAATTCTGAAATTGTCAGTAAGAGCTCTTGTTCAGAACATTTAATTTTATGTAATAGTTGTCGCGAAGATAAGGCTTCAGCTTTTAAAGCTTTTAAAACATTATCTGAAAGACTTGCTTTTGAACCGCTATTGATTTTAGATGTTTTTGCCATACAAACAGAACATATACCACAGACTTCACTGGTTTTTTCTCCAAAGTAAGTGAGTAATTGCAGACTCTTACAAACCTTATCATTTTTGATATAAGCTAGTACAGATTCTATTTGCTTATGTTTTAAAGTGTGCTGTTGTTCTATAGTTTTTGCTATTGGGTTTATGGTAATGTCATCTTCACGAGGTAGGAGAAAGGTAATTTCAGAATCAGTATTAGCCATTTGTAGACTGATAACTTCGTCTTTTTCTAAGCGTTGTAATTGTTCAATAACCTGTTTTTCTGTAAGATTTGATTTTTGAATAATTAAACTGAGATTAACTTTCGTTTCATAATCAAAAATACCACCATAGGTTCTTAGAAGTACTTTAACTAAAATATTAAGATCTAAATGGGTTTCTAAATATTGAAATAATACAGTATTGCTTGTTATAAACTGAATTTTAGTTCTAAAATTAAAATGCTGAGTTAGAGTTATAATCGCATTTCTATCAAGTAATAATAACGCATTGTAAGTAATACTGGCACTTAACTTGTAGGCATTACAAAAAGACTTAAAGTCGAATTGGTGTAAACTATTTTCGCCTTCTCCATAAGAGATTTGAAAATAATTGCACAATTTATTATATACAGTTTTCACAAAATCTACTGAAGGTAATGTACTTAAAAATTGATTGCGAAGGTGGTCTTCATCGACATGCTGTTTTAAAATAACAGCATGTGCTAGATCTCCATCGCGACCAGCTCTACCAGCTTCTTGATAATAACTTTCTAAACTTTCGGGTAAATTGAAATGAATTACGGTTTTTACATTAGCCTTATCAATTCCCATTCCAAAAGCGGTTGTAGCCACTATAATTTGCTTTTGGTCATTGGTCCATTGGTATAAGCGCTCTTGTTTTTCCTTATTGGTTATACCTCCATGGTAGAAGGTAGAAGAAAACTTTTTTGCATTTAAATAATTATGAATATCAATTGTTGCTCTTCTATTTCGAACATATATTATAGATGAACCATGATGTCTATTTAAAATATGTTCTAATTGAAATAATTTATCATCTGTATGAATAACACTATATGCAATATTTGGTCTTGCAAAGGATGCTTTATAAATTTTTGGACTTACAAAATCGAGGTTTTCAATAATATCATCAACAACATTGTGTTTTGCCGTTGCTGTAAGGGCAATACAATTTACATGAGGATGTATCTGTCTTAAAACACTTATGTTTTTGTATGCTGGTCTAAAATCATTTCCCCATTGACTAATGCAATGTGCCTCATCAACAGCAATTAAACTGACTTGCATTTGCTGAATACGCTCTTGTACTAAAGGCTGTTGTAAGCGCTCTGGTGATAGATAAAGAAACTTATAGTTGCCGTAAATGCAATTGTCTAATTGTGTATCTAAATCTTTATAAGACATGCCAGAAGTTAAGGCAATAGCTTTAATACCTTTTCGTTTAAGCGTATTAACCTGATCTTTCATTAAAGCAATTAATGGAGACACGACAATGCAAATACCATCTTGAATTAATGCAGGAATTTGGAAACAAATCGATTTCCCTCCGCCAGTTGGTAATAGTGCAAAAGTATCCTCATGGTTCAAAACCGAAGTGATAATCTCTTCTTGTAATGGTCTAAAGGAAGTGTGATTCCAGTGACGTTCTAAAACTTCAATAGGATGCATCACTGCAAATTTAAGGAGTCTAGAACAAAGTCTGTCCGAGTTTTTATACTTCCGAAAGGAACATCAATCAAATTATAGCCAAAACGCTTATAAGTATCTAATAAATGATGATGAATTTCTATGGCTTGTTCAAAGTTTTCGTAACGTTCACTATCACTTGTGAAAATCTCTTGCCAAGGTGCTAAAACGAAAATACTATCGTAAGTGTAAGTTTCACATGCTTTTACAAAATGATCAGGATAAGTATCATCTGCATAATCCATATATGCTAATATATCTGGTATTCCTCTGTCTAAGAAGACAACATTGTCCAACTCTTTTTGAGCGTCAAAAAATTGCTGCGTTCTTCCTTCAAGAAGTTTCTCGCTAAACAATAAGGGCTTTGTTAAAAACAATTGTTCAATGCCTTCTTTTCTAGCTTGAAGTGTCACTTGTCTAGAAATTTCATCATAGCAAAGAAAACCACTTTTTATTAAGTGATTAATTATTGATGTTTTTCCGGTTCCTGGTCCACCAGTAATGACAATTTTCTTCGGATTCAAATTGGCAACATTTTTGCTTTAAAAATAAAAGATAAAAATGTAAAGTTAAACGTATCTTTGCAATTGAAAAATTTTACCATGGATAGTTCTAAGAAAACAGACGAATTTTACGAAAAACTTAAAGGTCAGTTATATGACACTGCGCTTTGGCCAGCTGAATATTTATATAAATTTATTGTACTTTCTAAAGGCACAGGAATTGCAGCTATTGAAGGCCTCTTTAATGATTTGGGAGCGGTTATTACCACTAATGCATCTAAAAATGGAAAATACACAAGTGTTTCTATAAATGTTAGGATGAAAAACCCTGAAGCTGTCATAGCTAAATATAAGGAAGTAGCCGAAAATGTTGAAGGTGTAATTTCTCTGTAAAATTTATTATACCCTTCGTATTTTTTTGTACTTTGCAACAAAACCTAAAGACTACAGGTTTTATTATTATTTACTACACATTTTACAATTTTGATTGACGATTTAGAATACAACACAGAACGCGAGCATTTAATTATACCAGAATATGGACGTCATCTGCAAAAGATGATTAATTATGCTAAGTCTCGTGAGACCAAAGAAGAAAGAAATAAAGTTTCAAAGGCCATTATCTCGGTAATGGGTAATTTACAGCCTCATTTAAGAGATGTACCAGATTTTCAGCATAAATTATGGGATCAGTTATTTATTATGGCTGATTTTGAATTAGATGTTGATTCTCCTTATGGTATGCCTTCAAAAGAAGAAATACAAGCTAGACCTGAGCCTTTAAAATACCCACAGAATCATCCTAAATATCGTTTTTACGGAAACAATATAAAAACGATGATTGATGTTGCAGTAGGTTGGGAAGAAGGTGAACTTAAAGAAGCTTTAACCTTTACAATTGCTAACCATATGAAAAAGTGCTTCCTTAACTGGAATAAAGACACTGTAGAAGATGATGTCATTTTTGACCATTTATTTGAGCTTTCAGGTGGTAAAATTAACTTAAAGAACAGTAATGAAGATTTAAGTGAGTCTTCTAGCTTAATGCGAACCAAGTCCAAGTATGGAGGAAAAGGTGGTTCTGGTAAAAAGAGCAGTTCAAAGAAAAAATATTCCAATAACAGAAAACGTTACTAACCACGAATGAGTACATTTAAAATTGAAGGCGGCCACCAACTAAAGGGTAAAATTCAGCCTCAAGGAGCAAAAAATGAAGCTTTACAAATCTTATGTGCAGTACTTTTAACTGCAGAAGAAATTAAAATAGAAAACGTACCAGATATTATTGATGTCAATAAACTCATCGCGTTATTGAAAAAATTAGGCGTAAAAATCAATAAAATTGGTAAAGGATCTTACACCTTTAAAGCTGATGAAGTCAATTTAAAATACTTGGAATCAGCTGAATTTAAAGAGGACGGTAAGGGCTTGAGAGGTTCTATAATGATAGTTGGACCTTTACTAGCACGCTTTGGAAAAGGATATATTCCGAAACCAGGTGGTGATAAAATAGGTCGACGTCGTTTAGATACACACTTTGAAGGTTTTATTAATCTTGGTGCTAAATTCCGTTATAATAGAGAAGATTTATTTTACGGTGTAGAAGCGAAAAAACTAAAAGGGGCATACATGCTTTTAGATGAAGCCTCGGTAACAGGAACAGCCAATATCGTAATGGCTGCTGTTTTAGCAGAAGGTACAACAACAATTTATAATGCAGCTTGTGAACCTTATTTGCAACAGCTCTGTAAGATGCTAAATCGTATGGGAGCAAAAATATCTGGTGTTGGTTCTAATTTATTAGTTATTGAAGGTGTTGATGCTTTAGGAGGAACTGAACACAGAATGTTACCAGATATGATTGAGATTGGTAGCTGGATTGGTTTGGCGGCTATGACAAAAAGTGAATTGACAATTACGAATGTGAGTTGGGATGATTTAGGGGTTATTCCAAGTGTATTTAGAAAAATAGGAATTACAGTAGAGCGACAAGGAGATGATATTCATATACCAGCTCATGTTAACGGTTATGAAGTGCAAAGTTATATAGATGGTTCAATCTTAACTATTGCTGATGCGCCTTGGCCAGGTTTTACACCAGATTTATTAAGTATAATCTTAACAGTATTAACACAGGCTAGAGGAAGTGCGGTAGTGCATCAAAAAATGTTCGAAAGTCGTTTGTTCTTTGTTGATAAGCTAATAGATATGGGTGCAAAGATTATTCTTTGTGATCCGCATAGAGCAACAATCATCGGTCACGATTTTAAGTCAACACTAAAAGCTACGACTATGACTTCTCCAGATATTAGAGCTGGTGTCTCTTTGTTAATTGCGGCTTTATCTGCAAAAGGAACATCTACCATACATAATATTGAACAGATTGATAGAGGTTATGAAAACATAGCTGAACGTTTAAGAGCTATTGGTGCAAAAATTGAACGTATAGAAGGGAACTGAAATTTATAATTATTAATATATAAAAAAGCTTCAAATTTTAAACTTGAAGCTTTTATGTTTTAATAAGATCTAGATACTATTCCATAGAATATAAAAATTGTTCACTTACAATTTTACCATCTTTGACTTCAAATACAGCAAGCTCTTCCATTTGTTGTCTTCCTCTATCCTTAAAAGTAATATCAAAATCCATTTTTGTGGTAAAATGATTTCCAGCTACAACAGGCTCACTGATTGAGCTGCTATGAAATTCAGTAACATTATCTAGCCATTCTTTGTTTTTATTCCATACCTCTTGTTTACCAGTTATTTTTTCTCCTGGCATTCCTGGCATTTCATTACTAATTACGTTTTCTGCGTATAATTCGTTGATGCATTCTAAGTTTTCACCTTTATTGCACATTTCTTGCCATTTTTTGGCAACATCCCAAGTGTTCATATTGTGTTTGACTTTAAATTAGTTAGATAAAGTTAACCAAAAGTCAATTTATAAATCTTAAAATAATGTTATGATTGATTTACTTGCAAATAAAAAAAGCTCTGATGACTAGTCAGAGCTTAAAATTGTTTATTGAAATGGTTATTTCTATAATGACGTTAATCATCTTAATAGAGAAACGTAATATTTTAGATATTATTGTATATAAGTGTTAAAAATTTAAACTATAGTTAATAAATATGTTAATTAACAGCAGATTTGTATATATCTAAACAGCGTTGTCTGGCTTCTTTATGGTCAACCATTGGCTTTGGATAGGTTAATTCTTGATAATCTGGCACCCACTTTTTAATATACTCGTGATTTTTGTCGAACTTTTGAATTTGAGAAGTTGGATTAAAAATTCTAAAATACGGTGAAGCGTCTACACCAGAGCCAGCGACCCATTGCCAATTACCAACATTACTTGCCATTTCGTAATCGTGGAGCTTCTCTGCAAAATAAGCTTCTCCCCATCTCCAATCTATTAATAAATGTTTGCAAAGAAAACTACCAACCAACATTCGCACACGATTATGCATAAAACCAGTCTCATTGAGTTGTCTCATACCTGCATCAACTAAGGGGTAGCCTGTTTTACCTTCGCACCATTTCTTAAATTCTTCCTCATTGTTTCTCCATTCTATTCTATCATATTTTGGTTTGAACGCTTTATCTTCTGTATGTGGATAGTGCCAAAGTATTTGCATAAAAAACTCACGCCAAATAAGTTCTTGCCAAAAAATTTCATTCTTTTCTGCAATAGCTTTTTTTATCATTTTTCGCACACTTACGGTTCCAAAACGTAAATGTGGTCCCAATCTCGAGGTCGCATCTTTTGCGGGATAATTTCTGGTCTCTTCGTATTGTTGAATTAAAGTTGGTGTTACTTCATACTCCGAAATATGTTGTTGAGATGTTTCAAACCCAATATCAGACAGACTTAAATTGGGTAATCTTGAATGTTCTACCAAATTCTTTAAGTACGAATTGGTATAGAAAATCTCTAAATCAATAGTTTTAAATTTTTCTTTCCAAGTTCGCATGTAAGGGGTGTAAACTTTATATGGATCACCATCTTTCTTTACTACTTCGTCTTTTTCGAAGATGACCTGATCTTTAAAAGTTTTAAACCCAATATTGTGTTCTTCTAAGTGTTGCTCAATCTCTTGATCACGTTCTTTTGCATAAGGCTCATAATCGTGATTGGTATATACGGTATCAATTTTGAAATCCTTTAATAGCTCTTTATATATTTCTTTGGGTTTACCATGATACATTGCAATACCACTATCATATTCGTCTTGTAGCGTTTGTCTCATACCTTGAAGCGCCTTATGTATAAAAGTGACACGAGCATCATTTTTTGGAAGCTTATCCAAAATTTCTGAATCGAATATAAAAATTGGTAATACAGGATGTTTACTTCTCAGCGCTTCGTAAAAACCTGCATTATCATCTAATCTTAGGTCTCGTCTAAACCAAAAAATATTAACGGTATGAGTCATAAACTAATATGTGCCAAAAAGTTCTTCTAATTTTTTCGTTCTATAGTTAAAAATTTCTTCAAGTTTCGGCTTTACTAGGATAGGATGCACTAGTTGCCCTAAAATACCCATTGGTACTTTATAATCAATTATATCCTCCATCTCAACACCACCATCAATTTTTTTTATGAAATGTTTGTGATGCCAAAGCGAATAAGGACCAAAACGTTGTTCGTCTACAAAATATTCTTTGTCTTTTACATGAGTTATTTCTGTCACCCATTTGGTTTTTATACCTAAAATGGGAGTAACGATATATTGTATGATTTGCCCAGGAAACATTGGTTTTTCTGCACCAGATAGTATATTAAAACCCATATAATCTGGAGTTATGGTTTTTAAGTTTTTTGGACTTGATAGAAATTCCCAAGCCTTTTCCACTGATATTGGTAAATTTTGTTTTTTGTGTAATGTATATATTTTCATATTATTAAATTGGTAGCTGAGCGCAGTCGTAGTTAATTATTAAAAACTATATATCCGTTTAGTGAAGTCGCAATACAAAGCCAAATAATATAAGGCAATAGGAGATATTTCATCTTGCTCAATTTTTCATCTCCGAAGCTTATAAAGAAATATGAAATAACTAAAGTTAATGCTACGATTGTTACAAGCGCAATATTTACTAAGTGTTGGTTAAAGAAAATATAATTCCAGCTAACATTGAGAACAAAAGCTAATGTGTAGATAGTAATTACAAATTTCGAATTTCTATACGTAAACAGATAAGTTAAATAGACTGAAAAGCATATCATAATGAGTGTCCATGCTGCACCAAAAACCCAACCTGGAGGTGTCCATGGGGCTTGGTTGAGACTTGTATACCAAACAGAAGTCGGACCATCATTCATTAAATAACTACCTATAGCTAAGCCGCCAAAATTGATGACTAAGAATAGTATTAGAAGGTAGATTTTTTTCAAAACGCTATTGTTTTAAAATTTCAATCTGTTCTATAATTTTTTGAGCTTCAGCATATTTTTTATCACTTTCAGCTCTATTGGTCGTTGAAAGTCTATGCCAATCGGCCATCAGTTTTTCATACTGCTTTTGTAGTTTGTCTAACTCTGATGTTTTTTTAAATATTCCAAACATGTATCTTTATTTTAAATATTGAGTAATACGAGAATTCATAGGCTTTGTGATAGAGTAGAAGTAGTCTATAAATTCACCATCTTCCGCTATTAAATACTTCTGAAAATTCCATTTAACTGTAGAATTTTGTTTCCCGTTAATTGCTTTTTTAGTCAACCATTTGTATAATGGATGTTGCTGATCACCTTTTACATTTATCTTCTCAGTAATTAAAAAAGATACTCCGTAATTAATCTCACAAAATTCTTGAATTTCTTGAGATTTACCTGGTTCTTGACTACCGAATTGATTGCATGGTACGCCTATTACAACCAAATCATTTTGGTAAATTTCATGCAATTTTTGTAATTCTCTATATTGCGGTGTAAAGCCACATTTTGAGGCCACATTGACAAATAAAATCTTCTTTCCTTTAAAATTTGATAAATCTATTGGTTGACCTTGAAGATTATTTATTTCTATGTCGTAAATGGACTCAGTGGCTATTTGAGTAACATCAGAGTCTGAGGTCATAATTGTGCCAACAAAGGCTTTTAATGGATTCATATTATTAAAGTTTAAAACTTACGATTCCACAATCCATTTCAAAAATCTGACCTGAGAGCGATGCCGCTTTTTCTGAAAGTAAAAACGCTGCCATATCTGCTACTTCTTGTGGTTGTAAATATTTTTTTAGTGGGTGCCGATCATTCATATTCTGTATCATGCGCTCATTTCGCAATAATTTTGATGCCAATTCGGTATCAGTTACTGTTGGTGCAATGGCATTAACACGTATCGTAGGAGCTAATTCTGCTCCTAGCGACTTAGTCAATCCTTCTACTGCAGATTTTGATGCTGCTACGCTAGCATGAAATGGCATTCCTAATTTGGCTGCCACTGTACTGAAAAATACAATTGAGGGCTTATTTCCTTTTTTTAAAGCAGGTAGATATTTTTGTACAGTTTTAACCGCACCTAAAACATTAATATCAAAATCAGCTTTAAAATCATCTACACTCAAACGATTAATTGGTTTTAAATTAATACTACCAGGACAATACACCAATCCGTCTGCGGATTCTATGTCTGGTAATTCATCATTTAAGACATCACAGTTATAATGTTTTAAATTACTTTGTATTTGCTCAGGTTCTGTTCTACTGATGTTTACCACTTCATCATAAGAAGAAAGCAAAGATGTAACAATAGCATTGCCAATACCTCTGCTTCCTCCAATCACTATTAATCTGCTCATTGCTTACGATGCTGTTAAAGGGCGTCCCTTTAAGCGTTTTTCAATTTTTTGTTTTATAACTGTTAAGCGCTTCATGATGTCCATGATGCTTTGGTCTTTGTTTTGTTTATAGATTTCGTTTAGACCTAAAATCAAAGATTTTGCTTCTCTCGAAATCCTTACGCGGTCACTAGTGGACAACGACTTTCTTTTTTCTTGCTCAAATTCTAGAGCTCTGTTGATTAAATCCATAACAATTTATTTAGCTGTTAATATAATTTTGTAATTCTGAAATTTTTTCTGGTGTATTAAATTCACCACCGTAGTATGTTGTTACTGTTGCAGACGTATCATCCTTAACACCTCTCGAAGATACACACAAATGTTTAGCATCTATGATTACCGCAACATCTTCTGTTTCTAATACAGTTTTAAGTTCGTTTGCTATCTGATTTGTTAAACGCTCTTGTACCTGTGGACGCTTAGCGTAATATTGTACAATTCGGTTTAATTTTGAAAGGCCAATAACCTTCCCAGACGATTTGTATGCAATATGAGCTGTTCCAATAATTGGCACAAAATGATGCTCGCAGTTTGAATAAAATGTAATATTTTTTTCAACTAACATCTGATTGTATTGATATTTGTTATCAAACAATGCCACTTTAGGTTTATTCTTAGGGTCTAATCCTGAGAAAATTTCTTCTATATACATTTTGGCTACTCGGTCTGGTGTACCTTGCAATGAATCATCGGTTAAATCTAAACCAAGTACATCCATTATTTCTGAAAATAATATAGATATACGCTGCTTTTTTTCATCATTAGACATATCAAAAGCATTTGGCTTCATTGGTGTGTCTAAACTTGTAAATAAATGATCATCGCCAATGTCTTCAATACTAAATCCATTTAGCTGATGTCCGTTTTTTTGGGAAATTGTTTCCGTTTTCATAGAATCTTTTTAATGTGCTGGCTTTAAGTACTCCAAACTTAAATCAAAGCACGTGTTAACGTTTTGAAATAGAGTTGTTTGTTATTGTTCTTTGTCTTGAGCATTTAAATCTGCCTTCGTCAAACGTTCTTTTTTTACTGTGTTTAGTAGCTCTTCCCTGTACTCTCGCTCTCCATAGTCTAAAGCTACTCGGTTTTAATTCTCTTCGCATTAAATTAATAACCTCTTGTTCTTTTATTCCGAATTGAAATGTAATTGCGTCAAAAGGTGTTCTGTCTTCCCAGGCCATCTCTATAACACGATCAATGTCTCTAATTTTTAAATTCATATGTTCTGAGGCATCGCATATTGCATATCATATTTTACTTTTTCATCTAGTAATTTACTAAAGAACTTTTTATTCTCTTTAAAAGTTCTACTATTTCTGAATTGTATATATTTTCCTTGAGCATGAATACTAGAACCATTAGTCTTATAAATTACCAATTGATAATATGGAATAATCCAAGTAAAATTTTTTAAACCTTTATTAATCATAATCAAAATCCCTTTTGGTCTAAGCTCAATATTTGCATAATTGATATCAGATACCAAATTCATCATAGATTTCATATTAGGGCTAACATCGTCAATTATCATGCGTTTAGAACCTACTCCTCCTAATTTCAATTTCTGTACCAAACTAAACTGATAACCAACAATGTCAGCTATAATTTTTTTGTGTTCAGAATTGTGATGTGTCGTATTTAATATCATTCTGAAGTAAATGTACAAAATGTTTAATGTTTAAATAAAAAACTTAAACAAAATTAACACAGAATTATGAAAGTAGGAAAATTAGCTTAAAAACAAGAGCTTACTCATCTCTTAGCATACGATTTCGTTGACTTATCGTATGTCGTTTTAATATACGAGAACTTTCACGGCGCACTTCGGGATCATCTTTCATATTCCAAAGAATTTCACTAGCCCGTTTTCGATTCTTTTTTATATCTACTATTGGATTTGGATAGTTTTCTCCAAGTTTAAAATTATAAAACGTTTGCTCCATCTCAGTCATTAAGTAGGGTTCATGAATGAAAGCTGTATCTAAATGTGCAAGTTCTGGTACCCATTTTTTTATAAAAACTGCATCAGGATCATGTTTTAGACTATTTGTCGTAGGGTTATAAATTCTAAGGTTATTAATTCCTGTTTCGCCAGCTTGCATTTGCAATTGCGGAAAATGAATTCCGGGTTCGAAATCTAAGAATTGTTGTGATAAATGCGTTGTAGCCGATTGCCAAGGTTGCCAAAGTATGTGCGTAAAAAATGATGCTAACATCGCACGCATTCTAAAATTCACATAGCCAGTTTCAATAAGACAGCGCATGCTCGCGTCTACTAAAGGAAATCCGGTTTGCCCAGTTTTCCATGCTTTTTGATAGTCTTTAGAAATACTTTTCTTCAACTTGTGGTAGCCTTTATTTACACTAGCATTTTCCATAGTATGCTCCATTTCAAACTTTTGGATAAAATGGGCTTGCCATCGCAATCTCGATATAAATGCACTTATATGACGTTTATCTTTAGTTGTTATTTTAACTGCTTTGCCTTTTTGAAATACTTGTCTAATCGATAAGTTTCCCCAGGCTATATAGGGAGAAATCCTACTGCAACTACTTCGAGAAGCTTCTGGTTTTGAAATGTTAAACATGTAATCTTCGTGCCTACTTTCAAAAAATGAGTTAGCATATCTCCAACCTATAGTGCTACCTCCTTTTTGAAATTTTGTTTTAGATTCTGTGTCCAAATTGGTAACTGCAAATACCTTCTCTAAAGTTTGAATTTCAGTAGTACTTAATAATTGATTTTCTATAGGTTGAAAGGTTTCAAGCTCTTGGTACATGTAAGCTTCCCAATTTTCGAACCAATTATCTCTGTTTACCAAACCACGTTCAACACCATTATTTTTGGATTCTTCCCAGTCTATAAAATTGTTTCTACAGTAGCGCTTAAATTCTTTATCTCTATTATAAGTGATTAATAAGCCGGTTTCAACATGAGAATAAACGGCATCGATTTTATAGAATTCTTGAAGTTGATTAAAAGCACTGGTAATATCGCTAGTGGCTGTTAATACTTTTGAATTGTATTCTGTAAGCTGCTCATTTAAATCTCTTATCGATTCTTTTATGAAATTAAAATGACGCGCACTATAATGTGCATCATTCAGTAATAAGTGCTCAAAAACATAAAGAATCAAGACACGTTTTTTAGATTTTAAAGCATTAGAAATAGCTTCATTATCCTGAAGTCTTAAATCGCGTTTTAGCCATACTACATTTATATGTTCCTTTTCAGACATTATAATTGTTGTAAAAAAGTTTTAGCATTCGCAAAGTGCTTTTCTTTTGTTTCTTGTTTCATTTTATCGAATGTTCTAATCAGCATTCCTAAACGTGGATTACTCAAAAAGAAATCCCTATGCTTATCCATAAACGTCCAAAATAATCCATCCCAAATGGGCTGCCAATCTCCTTTAGAGTAGTTACTCATTTTCATGATATAGTTACTACTACTTATATATGGCTTGGTTGACATTAAACCACCATCAGCATATAAACTCATACCATATACATTCGGTACCATCACCCAATCGTACGCATCAATAAATAATTCCATAAACCATTTGTAGACGTCGTCTGGATCAAATTCGCACAATACCATAAAGTTGCCTAAAATCATTAAGCGTTCTATATGATGTGCATACCCTGTTTTTAAGACTTTCTTTATAACATCGTCTACTGGTTTAATTCCTGTTGAACCATCGTAGAATGACTTCGGAATTTTTCTACTGAATTTCCAAAAATTCTTGTTGCGTTCTTCGGTACCCTTCACTTCGTATATACCACGGATAAATTCTCTCCATCCTAATATTTGGCGAACAAAACCTTCTGTTGAATTTAATGAAACATCATTTTCTTTTGCATATTCTATAGCTGTCCTTATGACATATTCTGGTTCTAAAAGTCCGACGTTTATTAAAGGAGATAGTAGGCTATGATTTAAAAAATGCGCTTCTTTTACTATGGCGTCTTCATAGACGCCAAACTCATGAAAACGAATTTCTAAAAATTGTTGAAACCACTTTTTAGAAGTATTATAATCAATAGGGTAGAGTGTGAACTCAGTTAACTCTCCGTAATGATTAGCAAAATGCTCATTTACATAGCTTTCTGCTTCCTTATGATAATCTGAAGTATCTGGAAATTGGATGTTAGGCGGTGTTTTGTCTTTAGGATATTTCTTTCTGTTGTCAACGTCATATGTCCATTTTCCACCTTCTGGTTCTCCTGAAACCATTAGGATATTCCTATCTTTTCGTTGTTGTTTGTAAAATGAAGTCTGAAAGAATTTCTTTTTTGATGGCTTAAAAAAAGAAGATAAATCTTGTTTGGAATTTATGAATAGCGGATTCTCGTACCATGCTATTTCTATAGCTTCTGAAGTTGAATCAATATGTTTGTGAAGCCAATTGTCAGTTGGGTCTGTAATATAAAGTTTTTCAATGCCGTCTTCAATAAGTTTTGGAATAAGCTTACGCACATCACACAAGTCATTAGTAGCATCAACATATTTTATGGTCTTCCCTTTCTTTTTTAAGTGATTTTCATAAGATTTCATTGATGCTCTATGAAACGCAATCTTCTGTTTATGGAATTTGTAATGTTTAAAAAACAGAAATTCCTCAACTAAATAAATGTCACAATCTTGTTCAAGAACTGGTGAATTCTTAAATAGTTGATGTGGGAATATTAAGACTGCTTCTTTCATTTTTAAAATAAGCTAGGTTGTAACCAAAGTTTTCTAAACTTTCTATTAGTATCGTATCGTTCTGCTTGAAGTTGAACATTAAACTTTCTATCTCTAGGATCATTACCAACTCCTGCAACATACATCCAATTACCATAGTTGCTATGTACATCATAATCGATGAGTAAAGACTCAAAATAAGCTGCACCTAGTCTCCAGTCGAGTTCTAGTTCTTTGGCAAAATATGAGGCTACGTTTTGTCGCCCTCTATTACTCATCCAACCTGTTTCTTTTAGCTCTACCATATTGGCGTTTACAAAGTCTGAATGTGTTTCTCCATGAATCCAATTGTCAATTTTATCTTCATCGGTTTTCCATTCATAACCTTTTTTGAGAATGCCTTCTTGCTTAAAAATCTGGTTGCCATGTTTTAATGAGATATATTTAAAATAATCGCGCCAAATCAATTCAAAAATTAGCCAATAGGTAGATTGATTTTTAAAGTATTCTTTTTCAAAATGTTTTACTTGCCAATAAATAGTTCTTGCTGATATTGATCCATTTGCTAACCAAGGTGAAAATTTTGAACTATAATCTTTACCAACTAAACCGTTTCTTGTCTTCTTGTAAAATCCCAATTTTTTGGTGTTGAAAAAATAATCTTCAAGTCGATTTATGGCGTTGGTTTCACCTCCCTTAAACGGGAAAGCGGAATGTGGATGAATTTCGAAGTCTTCAAATCCTAATATTTCAAGTGAAGGAATTTTGGTGTTATTCTCAATTCTATTACCCTCAGAAAACTTTGATATATTTAACTCCGGACGAATGTCAACATATTTTTCAAGCCTTTTTCTAAAGACCGTAAAGACCTGCGGTGTCTTAGAAATATCAAAATTAATATCTTCATGATGATATAAAAACTGATTATAAGTAGAATGCCAACTAATATTTTGTAGTTGGGATTTTACAGCATTTTCAACGTCTACTTCCTCTTGAGTCCATTCCAATTGAAGAAAAATATTACTGACATTATATGTTTTACATACTTGTTGAATAACATCCTCTGGTTTTTGGTGAAACACCAATAAATCTATGTTTAGCGTTTCCAATTGATATCTTAAATCAGTAACGCTTTCAATTAAAAATTTTGCTCTAAATTTTTCTGTTTTTTTAAACCCGAATTTATTATTTGAGAATTGACGAGGATCAAAACAATACACACCAATAAGTTGGTCGCAGTTCTTTTGTGCTTCGAATAAAACTGCATTGTCAATGGTTCTTAAATCATTTCTAAACCAAATTAAATTTATGTTATTTTTTGTCTTCTGCATCTTTCGCTACAATATTTCACATTGTCCCAATCCTTTTTCCATTTTTTACGCCATGTAAATGGTCTGGCACAAATAGGACATATTTTTGTTGGAAGGTTCTCTTTTTTTACAGTTTTCATTTTTTAACTAATGCATTTATCATTCCGCTAAAAACAAAGGCATGAAAGGGTAGAACCATATACCAATATAATCTGCCCCAAACCCCTTTTGGTCTAAAAACGGCACGTTGGTATAATTGATCTTTTATAATCTTAAATTCTAACCAAGCTTCTCCAGGCAATCGCATTTCGGCAAATAGTAAAAGTCGTTTTTCGTCTTTACTGGCATATAATACACGCCAAAAATCTAAAGCATCTCCGGCTTCTAAATACGTATCACTAGTTCGTCCGCGTCTTAAGCCAACTCCTCCAAAAAGTTTGTCCATATAACCTCGAAGCTTCCATAGTCCATTGAAACTATACCACCCATTTCTTCCTCCAATACTCCAGATTTTATTTAGTGTATGAGTCTCATCAGTAACAGTTCTATGTCTTACATCTTTAAAACAACCATATTGCGGTAATTCTATATGCTTAGATAATTGATCTTTAAAACGTCCGCTACTTACAGCATCTTTCCAACTCGATATCACGGCGTTTTGCTCTATCCTTTGAAAAGCTAAATTCACGGCAGTTTTATAATCCATTGGTTTCACACCAATAATCTCATTGATATTACTTTGTTTACCAATAACTTCAACTTTCATACTATCCACTAAGGCTGATGCTAGTTGAAACGATGTAGAAGTCACAAAATACAGCCAATAAGAAGATAGTTTTGGTGATAAAACAGGAAGCGTTAGGATATAACGTTTGAAACCCCTTACTTCAGCAAATTGAAGAAGCATTTCTTTGTATGTTAGGATCTCGGGACCAAAAATATCATAAGAGTTGTTATATAATTCTTCTTTGCCCAATCCTCCAGACAAAAATGAAAGCACATCTCTGATTCCCAAAGGTTGGGTCTTTGTATTTAGCCACCTTGGTGTAATCATAAAAGGTAACTTTTCTACAATGTCTCGTATAATTTCGAAAGATGCACTTCCGCTACCCACGATAATTCCGGCTCTAAAAGTGGTTAAGGCATAGTCCTCGGATTTTAGCGTATTTTCTACTTGTAATCTCGATTTTAAGTGTTTTGATAGTGATTCATCGTTTACGATACCACTTAAATAAATAACTTGTTTACAATTTGTGACAGAAACAAGATTTTTAAAATTCTGCGCACATTGTCGCTCTAAATCTTCAAAATTCTCTGAATCTGTAGACATGGAGTGTATTAAATAATACGCAGCATCAATGTCTTTTGGAATTTTATTTGGTTCAGGATCTAAAAAATCGAGTTTAATAAAGGTACAGAGTGGGTTATCTTCTATTTCATCAGGAATACGACTTAAATCACGTACACAGCAAACTAATTCATGCTCATCTTCGAGCAGTTGAAGTGCTAGTCTTCTGGCTATATAGCCTGTTGTGCCTGTAATTAATATTCGCATTATTCATTGGTTTTTTCAAACTGTGGCTTAGGTCTTTGATATTCTAAACGGGTTTTCAATTTTGGGACTGTATAGCCATCCAAACCATTTATAGCTGCCACTTTTCCTTTAGATAGATTAATAAAACCATCTTTTTCTAGCAAATTATCTGGGACATACAATTTATCGATTTTGCCAATTAATAAAATTGTGTTGTTCGCTTTAATCGGGTATTCTTCAACGTAGCTCATAGCCAATTGAACAGGGCAACCTTTTACAAAAGGTGCTAAAAAGTTATCTTTATAGTCTTCAACTAGTTTTGTAGCATCAAACTCTGAAATATCCTCACTATACTTTGCAGAAGTGTGATGTGCATCATCTATAATTTCATCATGGATATGGTTAATAGTATATTTCCCTGTTGATTTTATATTATGATATGTATTGCGCAATACAGTTGTTGGCCTTAAAAAAAACCCTAACAAAGCAGGATTTGAACCCATATGTGTAATAGAACTAAAAACAGCGACATTGCTTTTACCATCAAGACTTTTAGTACCTATTAGATTAGCAGACTTGTAGCCAGAACAACTGTTAATTAAGTTAATTCTATATAAATGATGTAATTGATCTAAATCATCGCTACTAAACTCTGTCATCTATAGATTAATAAAGTTGTTGATTTTTACATTTTCAGCTTTTAAATCGAACATTAAATTATACAATCCAAAGAAGGTTCTATTTATGTATATAAAATGCTTTGAACCGCGATTACCATTCATGTTTCTCAATTCTGTGCTTTTGGAATAGCGTTGTCCCATTTCTGTTATTTGATTGAAAAATTCTGGATTTGAAAAATCAAATTCTTCAACATGAAATGGCTTTGTAAATAAGCTTAAGAGTTCATGAAACATAGCACTAAAAAATTCAATTTCTTCTTTAGAATCGTCCTTACGAAGGATTTCTAGTTCATATAGTTTCTCAGTAAAAGCTTTTGGGTTATCAATACAATCTTTATCAGCTAATTCGAAATAAGGTTTGTAGAATTCTTCAGGAATTGACTTCATACATCCGAAATCTAATGCTATTAAATCCCCTTCCTTGGATATTAGAAAATTTCCAGGATGTGGATCTGCATGTACTTTTTTCAACTTATGGATTTGAAACATGTAAAAATCCCATAGTGCCTGACCAATTTTATTGGATGCATCTTTGTCAGTATTATGTGCTACGAATTCTGAAAGATGTTCACCTTTCATATAGTCCATAGTAATAATACGCTCTGATGAAAATTTTTCGTAATACTTAGGAAACTTTAGATTAGGAATATGTTCGCAAGCTTCAGCGACAGCTTTACTTTGTTCAATTTCTAAAATATAATTTGTTTCTTCGGTAAGTTTATTTTCAACTTCTTTAAAATATTTATCCGAATCTTTTCCTTTGATGTTAAACATTTTAATAGCTATGGGCTTAACTAATGCTAAATCAGAAGCAATACTTTCCGCAACTCCAGGATATTGGATTTTCACAGCAAATTTATTCCCATCCTTTTCTGCAATATGGACTTGGCCAATACTGGCAGCATTTACTGAAGTTGCGTTGAAAGTATCAAAAATGTCTTCAGGATGTTTCCCGAAATATTTTTTAAATGTTTTTATGACTAAAGGCGGAGACAAAGGCGGAACAGAAAATTGAGATAACGAAAATTTCTCAACATATGCCTGTGGCAATATACTCTTTTCCATACTCAGCATTTGTGCGACTTTGAGTGCACTACCTTTTAATTTTTTAAGGCTGTCGTATATATCTTCGGCATTATTTTGATTAAGTCGCTCTTTGGCGTCTTCCTTAGAATTTACTATTTTGTCGCCGTAATACTTTAAGTAGTTGACACCTACTTTTGCACCAGTGGTTACTAACTTACTAGCTCTAGAAATTTTTGTAATCGGTATACTATCTATAGTATTCATCTAGTTAGAGTGTATTTTTTCTTTATATATGAATTTGCCAAAGTCAATGAGACTTTTTAGAGGTGTCGTATCTATCAAATCAAAACTCGCTTGAACCGATTTTTCTATGTAAATATCTGTTTTCTCAAATGATGGAGATGTATCATCCATCCAAAATTTTAAGGTTAACAACAACTGCAACCATGCTGATTCTTTAAGACCTCTATTTTTAATCTTTTCTAGCTTTTCTTGTTTGAGATCTAAAGTCTTGATATCTAAAAGCTCAATGTAATTGGCAAAACTTTTCTTTAGATGAGAGAGCGTTTTTAAGGATTTTAATTGATTTTTATCCGAGCTTAAAGCGTGAATAACGTAACTTCTATTCGCTGTAAGTACCTCAAAAAACGTAAAATAGAAGCTCAATAATTTGTTGCGTGCATCAAAAGATTTATAGTCTTCACTTTTGTAAAGCACTTCAAGGGTATTATCAAAAAACACCTTAAATATGGATTGTTCTAGTAATTCAAAAGAATTAAAAAATTCATAGAACTTCTGTTCTTCAAAATTATTGTCTTTAGCAAATGCGTATACTGATTTTGGTTTGTGATTATGAGTTAAAACATAATCCATATAATACGATATGATATCAGCTTGCTTAATATTTTTCTTTTTTGCCATTGTAATTAATTTACAAAACAAATATAATAATTGTTTAACTATTTAAAGTTATAGTTAAACAAAATTTAACACCAATTTCTGATATATACCTCTTTTACTAAGAGGTCTTAGGTAAATAATATTTTTTACGCAACCAAAATGAGACTCTAACTAATAAGATTAATGCAGGTACTTCTACCAATGGACCAACAACTCCTGCAAATGCTTGACCAGAGTTTAAGCCAAATACTGCAATAGCTACGGCAATTGCCAATTCAAAATTATTACCAGCAGCTGTAAAGGCTATAGCCGCATTTTTATCGTAAGTTGCTCCCATAGCCTTGCTTACAAAGAATCCTACAATAAACATAAGTGCAAAATATATTAATAATGGCACTGCGATGACTAGTACATCCAAAGGTATTTCTACAATAAGTTCACCTTTGAGCGAAAACATCACCACAATGGTAAATAATAGTGCAATTAAAGTTAATGGTGAAATAGTCGGAATAAACTTTTTGGTATACCATTCGTCACCTTTTAATTTTACTAAAATTAAACGTGACAAAATACCCAGTAGAAAAGGTATACCTAAATAAATTGCCACACTTTCTGCAATTGTTGCTATGGAAATATCGACAATTGCACCTTCGAAACCAAAATAGGGTGGAAGTACAGTAATGAATATGTAGGCATAAAAACTATATGCAAATACCTGAAAAATACTATTTAATGCGACGAGTCCTGCTCCGTATTCGCTACTTCCTTCGGCTAAATCGTTCCAAACCAATACCATAGCAATGCAACGTGCTAAACCTATTAGAATTAGTCCAACCATGTATTCTGGGTAATCTCGCAAGAATGTTATGGCTAGTAGGAACATTAATACAGGTCCAATAATCCAGTTTAAAACTAAAGAGATAGATAAGATTTTTACATCTTTAAATACTTTAGGAAGTAAGGCGTAATTTACTTTAGCAAGTGGAGGATACATCATTAAAATTAGGCCAATAGCTATAGGAATATTTGTTGTTCCACTACTATATGAATCTATAAGCTTTGGAAATGAAGGTGCAAAATAGCCAATGCCGACACCAATAATCATGGCTAGAAAGATCCATAATGTTAGATAACTATCTAAAAAACTGAGTTTCTTTTTCATTTTTGTCACTACAATTATTTTTTAATTTTAGAAAACACATATTTTAATTCTGTTGCAATTTGAAGACTACGTTCTTTGTATTTTTCAGCCTGTTGCGGAGTATTATCATATGCTTTTGGATCTTCGAAGGTTATTGGAATTCGTTTTTCAGCACCTACAATAAAAGGGCAGCCTTTATCAGCACTAGAGCAAGTCATTATGGCTGCAAATTCTGAAGCAGGATTAAAATCGGCATCAAAAGTTTTAGAAAAACCAATAACAGGATGCTCAGTTTCTGAATACTTAATAGCGTAAACAGGATTCGATTCGGTTGATAATTTCTCAATTTTGAATCCAGAATTTTCTAACGTTTCAGCTGCAGACGGAAATAGGGCAGTGGCTTCGGTTCCTCCAGAATAACAGAATACATTTTTTATATTGAAATAACTCGCCATAGTTTGTGCCCAAACTTGAGATAAATGACTTCTTCTCGAATTGTGGGTACAGATAAAATTGAGGTTTACGGTTTCATTTTGCGCTGTTTTGATTTTAATAAAATCGATTAATGATTGAAGAATAGTTTTACGCTCTTCTGAGATTGAGCTTACATCTAGTGTCTCGACTTGAGAAATTATTTTAGGATATAGCATTAATTAAATTTTGAGCGTTATTTATTAGCAGCAACCAGAATCTGGAGCACAACATGATGATGAATTTTGTAATTCTGAGAGCTTAACTCTTGGCTTTGCTTCTGGTATTCCACAATTATCTTTAGCTAAGCAATCAGTTTGCTTAGAGGTTAGTAAAAAGTGTTTACCATCAAAGTCTAAACTGTATTTGCCAATAGTATCACTTTGGTATTCTACTTCAATGTCTAAATCACCTATGTTTAATTCTTTTTCAGAAAGTTCAATGATATTTAGTAATTTTTCAGGATGTAATCTATGATCATAATCGTCTGCATTCCATAACTGAAAGTTGGCAACTTCTTCTTGTCTTACTGTGCCGCCACAATCAATAAAGTTTTTAGTTATTTTTCCAACTTCAGTGACGTGGAAATGACTTGGAACTAAAGTTCCATTTGGTAATTGAAACGCTATAGTTTCTAGTGTTTCTAATTTTGATTTTATTTCTGATAGTTTCATGAGTATTTTATTTTGTTAACAACAGGTTATTTTTAATCGATTTGTATTCCATAATTTTTTTCCAATATCGAATGTGAGTAATAAATGAATGATTCCAAGTATAATAGCACCTGGCAGTATATTAACAGCGATTAATTGTACGGTTTCAAAACTGCTGTGGAGCATAAAATCTGTAGAATATATGATACCATCATTTGTGATTGTTGTCCTAGCCGCAATGATTAAAATGATAGCTGCAAAATGAAAGCTATTAGCAAAGAGATGAACAATATATTCCCATTGTGGAAGTCCGTTCATAAAACTTCGACTTTCCTTTTCTGAATAGGCATCTATTCCTAAAACAATCAAATCAATTGCGACAAGGCTAAGTGCTATCCAAAATCCAAGAATACTTGTATCAACGAATAATAAATAGGTAATAGCAGGGAACAAAAGAGCTCTAGCCGTATGTGTCTTATGTTCAAAATTACTTTCATCTCTATTAAAAAGTTCAAATTTCCATAGATGGAGATAGGCTCCATCGTAAGTAGCAAGCAACATAAAAGCAATTAAACAAAACATTGATAAGAAGAATAAAATTTCCATGAGTTTCTGGTTTTAGTTATTTATACTTTTGTATTAGCAGCAAGTCATATTTAAATCTTGATCTAAAAATTCTGAAATCACTGCTTTCATTTGAGACCAATTAGTTTTGTCAATGCAATAACAAATACTTGTGCCTTCTATATTGCCTTTTATGAGTCCTATTTTTTTTAGTTCTTTTAAATGTTGAGAAATAGTAGGCTGAGCTAGCCCAATTTCATCAACCAAATCACCACAAATACAAGAATTTATTTTAAATAAATATTGAAGAATAGCTACTCTTGCCGGATGCCCAAATACTTTCGCAATTTGAGATATCTGGTTTTGTTGCTCTGTAAATATTTCACTTTTAGTCAATCCCATAATTTATATATTATTATATTGCAATATTACGATTAATAAATTGATTTGCTTGTTTTTTGTTGAATAAATTTTATATTTTTCATTTTAAGGATTTCTTAACATTTATAGGATTGGTTTAGTCGTAATTTTATGCGACTTTAAAACAAATACTTAACACTATACATTATGAAAAAATTAGTACTATTTGCATTTGCGTTAACATTAATGTTTTCGATAAGTGCACAAATTCAAACACCTGCACCAAGTCCTGCTGCCAAAATAGAGCAAGTCGTGGGTTTAACCGATGTATCAATTGAATATTCGAGACCTGCAATGCGTGGAAGAACCATTTTTGGCGACCTTGTTCCTTATGGAAAAGTATGGAGAACAGGTGCTAATCTAAGAACTAAAGTAACATTTAGTGATGCTGTAACGGTTGGTGATACAGAACTTAAAGCTGGTACTTATGCGATCTTTACAATTCCCCAAGCGGATTCTTGGGAAGTGGTTTTCTACACAGAGCATGCTGGTGGCGGAGCACCTGCAGAATTAGATGAGACTAAAGTAGCTGCTCGTGTCAATGCTAAAGTATATCCTATAGAAATGGACATACAATCTTTTACGATTTCTATTGATGATATAACAAATCACTCTGCTGTTATTGGAATGATGTGGGAGAAGACTTATGTTGGTGTAGAATTTAAAGTACCAACAGAAGCTAAAGTAACAGCGTCTATTGAGAAAACAATGTCTGGCCCTTCAGCTAACGATTACTTTTCGGCAGCAGTCTATAATTTACAAGAAAACAAAGGCTTAGAAAAAGCTATGGAGTGGATTGATAAAGCTGTAGAAATGACTAAAGATAGACCTCGTTTTTGGTTTTTAAGACAGCAGTCATTAATACATGCAGCTAATGGAGATAAAAAAGGTGCAATTGCCGCAGCTAAAAAATCTTTGGAAGGAGCAAAAGAGAATAAAAATGCAGATTATATTAAAATGAATGAGGACTCTCTAAAAGAATGGGGAGCAATGTAAAATACATTGTTAGAGTGCTATACACTTGGATAATTAGATAAAAAACGCAACTCATTGAGTTGCGTTTTTTATTGGTATTCCAAACCAATTAAACTTCTTATATTATCTAAAGTTTTAATGAGTTGTTGACTTCTTTCAAAAGTCATAATATCACTTTCAATTTTATTATCTCTAATCAGTTGATTAAAATGTTCAATCTCATAACTGTAACCAATAGTTTTATAATCGAAGGTTTTTAATTCAGAAATACCATGCTTATCAATTAAGACAACCGAAGAAGGCTCATGAAAACGTCCGTTAATTTTAATTATCCCATTTTCACAATGAAAAATGGCTTCAGTTTTAGTCTCTTCTATTAGCGTACTTTTTAAATGGGCTATGGCATTATCATATTTAAAAATAATATCACATTTTGAATCTGATCCTTCGGAAAAAAATTCTGCTTTCGCCTCAATACCATTCGGTTTACCTAAAATTGATAGCGCTGCAAATACAGGATAAATCCCAATATCTAATAAGCTTCCTCCTCCAACAGATTTGTCAAATAATCTTGAAGTTTCATCGTACTTAGGGTGAAAACCAAAATCAGCCTCAACACGAATAATTTCACCAAAGTGCTTTTGGCTTAGAAGATTTTGTACATATTGAAAATGTGGAAGAAAAGTAGTCCATAAGGCTTCCATTAAAAGGATTTCTTTTGTCTTGGAGGCATTAATCATCTCATTTACTTCGTCTAAATCCATAGCGAACGGCTTTTCACACAAAACCGATTTTTGATGATTTAAACATAAAAGGGTATGCGCTTTATGGAAACTGTGAGGAGTAGCAATATAAATAGCATCTATTTCTGAATCTGATGCTAAACTTTCATAATCACCATAGGCTTTATCTGCATTAAATTCTAAGGCAAAAAGTTTTGCTTTTTCTAAAGTTCTTGAGGCAATCGCATAGAGTTTAGCATTCGGTACTTTATCTAAATCAGCAGCAAATTTAACAGCAATTTTTCCTGCTCCGATAATTCCCCATTTTATGGTTCTAAGAGACATCAATAATTTCTTTTTTTGGTAAAACTGGCTGAAGAATATTAGCAATTATAATTACTAAAACACAGCCAAATAAATTCAACCATAAATATGGCATCCAATCAAGCCACCAACCAATGACCACAATTGCTTGTGTGATTAAGGCTCCAATAAAAACGGCATTACCCTTAATATATTTAAAGAAGAAAGCCAGTAAAAATATACCTAATACATTGCCATAAAATATTGAACCTATAATATTTACGAGTTGAATAAGGTTTTCTGCCAAATCTGCAAAACAAGCAATTATAATTGCTATAATTCCCCAACCAAGTGTAAACCATTTGGTCATTTTAACCATGTGTTCTTCGCCTTTGTCTTCTTTTAGATTTCTACTATATAAATCAATAGATGTAATGGTTGCTAACGCATTTATCTCAGATGCTGTTGAGGACATTGCGGCAGATAAAATTACAGCTAGTAACAAACCGATAAGACCTTTTGGAAGATTGTTTAGGATAAATCGAATAAACATATAATCTCTGTCATTAGTCTGTGTATCTTTTGCTGACTCTTTGTAAAGTGCAGTTAGTGCTGCTGATTTTTCGAGATAAGTTTCACTTTTAGGATTTGATTTAAGTCTCTCAACTTCATTTAGAAGTGTTGTGTATTCTGCAGTATATTCAGGATCTACGGCTTTTTTTATTAAGAATTTTGATTCTAAACGATAGGTTTTTTCTATACTATCGAGCTGAAACAAATCCTTTTTCAGACTTTGATCTTCACTTTTAGAGAGAGCCAGACTTAGTTTTTGCTTCTCTTTGAATAGAGCTGTTTGTTTATCTTGAAGTACTTTATAGTCATTTCCATATTTTGATGCTAAAACCGTTTGTGTGGAAGCATCTATAAAATTTAACGGAGATGGATTGAACTGATAAAACACAAAAACCATAACACCAACGAGTAAAATAAAGAATTGCATCGGTACTTTAAGTAAGCCATTAAAGAGTAAGCCCATTTGCATTTCTTTCATGGATTTACCAGAAAGGTAACGCTGCACTTGGCTTTGGTCAGTTCCGAAATAAGAAAGCATTAAAAACGTACCTCCTATAAGTCCTGTCCATACGGTATATCTATTTTCTAAATCGAAAGAAAAATCTAAGACTTGCATCTTACCAGTAGCACCAGCAATGTCTATAGCATCTGTAAAAGAAACCTCTTCTGGAATCAAATTAATAATGATGAATAAGGCAGCCAGCATACCAGCAAAAATGACAAACATTTGCTGTTTCTGTGTTACAGTAACCGCTTTGGTTCCACCTGAAACCGTGTAAATAATAACTAAGACTCCAATAACGATGTTTAGCGTTACGATGTTCCAACCTAATACGACAGAAAGAATAATAGCTGGAGCAAAAATAGTAATACCTGCCGCTAATCCACGTTGGATTAAAAATAAGATTGCTGTTAGACTTCGTGTTTTAAGATCGAATCGATTTTCTAAAAATTCGTATGCTGTATAAACTTTAAGTCGATGATAAAGTGGAATAAACACCAGGCAAATGATAACCATGGCAATTGGGAGTCCAAAATAAAATTGAACAAATCCCATACCATCTGAAAAGGCCTGGCCAGTTGTAGAAAGGAATGTGATTGCGCTGGCTTGGGTGGCCATTACGGATAGACCGATGGTCCACCATTTTGAAGTATTACCTCCTTTTATGTAATCTTGCGCATTCTTTTGACCTCTGGTTTTCCAAGTTCCATAGCCTACAATTGTGGCTAAGGTGACTATTAAAACGGTCCAGTCAATCCAATCTAAAGTTTGCATGTATTTATGCGAATGATGCAGTTATAAAGTAAAACAAAACAATGTATAGGGCATTTGCAATTAAAACAGCCGTGTACATTTTGTTCCACTTTTGTTTTTTTTGCTGAGGTTCGTTTTGGTTGTGCATAATTTAAATTAGTTGTTAGTTGTATTGGATGTGATTTTTGGTTGATAGGCATTAATTTTTTAATGGCATTTTATCTTCTTTACCTGCCGAAAGCAAGTTAGCAAAGAGTCTATAAGCACCAGAAACTCCCGCCGGAAATTCCCTAAAAAAACTGAGACCTGTGTAAATATAGTTGCCTTTACCGTATTTTGCAACTAGTAAGGCACCTTCTTTTGAACTTTCTCCTTTATCGTTAGAGGCGAGTAGCGGTGTAAACTCTTCTGACCATTGATTTGGGAAGTATAAACCACGTTCTTGTACCCAACCCTCAAAATCTTGGATGGTAATTTTATTTGGAAAATTAAGAATAGGATGATTTGGTTCTAAAATTCTAACTAAAGCATTTTCGTCTGTGACTCGGTCTCGAGATAATTGTAAATCGTAAGGAGCTAAATTATCTACTTTTAAGCGTCGACTTGTATTATATTGAATGACTAAATTCCCACCTTCTTTGACATAATCTAATAAGAATTTTTGCTTAAACTTTAATTCATCAACAATATTATACGCTCTTATGCCAACAACGATAGCATCAAAGTTTGTTAAATTTTCAGGTGAGATTTGTTCGGGTTTAATGATAGTTACTTTATAACCAATTTGACGCAAACTTTCAGGAACAACATCTCCAGCTCCTTCAATATAACCAATATTATTACCACGTTTTTCAATATTTAGTCGTACGATTTTGCTTTCGCTTGGTATTAAAACCGTTTGAAACGGAATATGAGAATAGTCAATTTCTATAAGTTCATCAGTATAAAACTCACCATTCACATTCACCATAGGAGTAATTAGACCTTCACTTTTACCTTTAGGAGGAATCACTGTAAACATTACTTTTTGAATGTCGCCTTTATTAGTAATTTCAACTTTTTGCTTTTGGGGAAATACCTCCCAATCGTTTGGATAAGCCATTTGAACAAAACCATCAATATTATCGCGACCAGCTTTTACTATAATCTCAATTTCTTTTTGTTGGTCATTTTCGAAAATAAAAACTTCATCACTTATGCTTGCGGAAACTTCTGGAATAATCTCAAAAGGTCTGTATAATTCCCCTTTATCTGGTCTTGAGTAACGATAAACAACTGGTTTGGTTATTGTAATTGGTGTGTCTTCAATCATTAAATTAAAAGCCATAAAAATAGCTCTTGGCGTTTCCGGCAAACCGATAAGCTCTTTTTCTTCAACATGATACATACCAAGTGTACTTTGAGTATTTAACCAATACGGAGCTGTATACGCTATATTATTTGGAATTGTAATACCTTCTTCAAAATTTAAACGTTGATTTTCAGGTAATTCCATGTTTTTTGAAATTCCATTTTGTAACGTTGAAAGGTTATAAGACACCAATTTAATTTTGGCATCACTACGATTTAAAACTTCCATTTGAAGCGATACATCAGAATTTGGAGATGCATGAGGACTCGACGCAGAGACTTCTAAATACAATCCGGCACAAGCTTCAATAATAGTTTTTAGTTCTTTGGTTTTTATGATTTTCCAGTGCTCATCTTTTACATTTTGAAGTAATCTATAGGCTTCTAAAAGTTCTGATAAATGAGAAGCAGGATTCTGAAAGTTAAAATTACTTTCAATCTTGCCGAGAATATTTCCAACAGCTTCTCCACCTTCAACACGATTCCAAGAGGTATCAATTCCTGAGAAAACGTCGTTGCTGTTATCTAAAGGTTTACCTTTTAAAAATTCGATATATTCTTGTTGATTGCCACGCGTAGATTGACGACCAAATCCTTGAGATAAATGTTGACTACTAGCCAATGATGCGATTTCATTATTAGACATGCCCTTGCTTGGGTAATAGACTCCAATATCAAAATTAATCATGTTGGATTTGTCTAATTTATCAAATTCTTCCCTACTGCCATAACGCCACCATGAGGTGTTGTAGAATAAACGTTTAGGCTGCCAAGTTTCAGTAAGCTCTAATTGAGAACTATATTTTGAAGCGTCATTTGCGATATCAAAAGCTTCCATACTCAGCATTGCTGAACTGGTATGGTGACCATGTGTACGACCAGCTCTTCTATGGTCGAAACGGTTAATTATGATATCTGGTTTAAATTCTCTGATGGCCCAAACGACATCAGATAGAACTTCGTCTTTATTCCAGATTTCTAAAGTTTCATCAGGATGTTTTGAATACCCAAAATCATTAGCTCTTGTAAAACGTTGTTCACCACCATCAGTGCGTCTGGCTGCTAATAATTCTTGTGTTCTAATAATTCCTAAAAGTTCTCTTATTTCTGAACCAATTAAATTCTGTCCACCATCACCACGTGTTAAAGATAAGTAAGCTGTACGTGCTTTAACTTCATTAGACATATAAGAGATTAATCGTGTATTCTCATCATCTGGATGTGCAGCGATATATAGTACAGAGCCTAAAACATTTAGTTTTTGAACCGCTTCATGTATTTCTGAGGAATTGAGTTTTTTAGGTTGTTGTGCTTGTAAGGAAACTGTGGTGCTTATAAAAAGCAAAAGGCAGAGTCTAATCTGGTGCATGTGGTTATTAGTTAGTTACCCTCCAAATATATGAAAGTTACTTTCTAATGGCTTTGTTTTTAGGTTTTGTTTAACGTAGATAATATCTAATCCACAACTTCAATACTATGACAAGTTTCTAGAAATTGGAATCCTTTGTCTGTTTTTTTAAAGCATTTGTCAAATGGTTTATCCTCAAACCAGTCTTTGCTGCAACTGTCGGTATGTAAATGATTTCCGTCTTTATCTTTACTTTCATTTTGACGTTCATAATGCTTAAAAATAGGAATGTTACCATTTTCTAAACGCTGAATTACTGAACGATGGATTTTATATTTTCCGTTGTTGTATTTAGAAATATACTTGTGATATTTATAAATATGACGATTACGCCTCTTAAATGCTGGACCATAATCTATTTCTGCATCATGAAGTTTACCGTTGATATGTGTTTCGTTAACAAGTAAGTCGTTTTTAAACAGGTCGTAAGTTAGAAGGTTATTCATCATCCACTTTAAAGGGATTTGCGCCAAATCATCATCCATTTCACCTTTTTCGTTTTTATAACCTCCACCAACGTCAGAGTGTGCACCTGCAAACCAGACTTCATTAACAAAATCGTCTAAAGTTCTATTCTTGCAATCCGAAATACATGAACATGAAGCTAATACTGGTGTGAAGATTCGTGCTCTATTATCATCGATAGATACGGCATGATTTACTTTTTTAACATTACAAAATTGTTCTAAATGGTTTCTGTTTGGACAACACGGATTAAAACTATTATCTGGTGCGCCAAGTGCTTCAACAGTATCGAAAAGATTCAAGGTTTCTATTTCAACATTTAGACGTCGCTTAATTTTAATATCCAACTTTGTTTCCCATTTCGCGATAATCAGATTAATTTCTTGTTTACGCTCATCAGCTGTTTTTTTGCTGAGATACGTTTTGTATAGTCTTTTTATTAATTTGAGTTGTAGTTTTTCATTTTTTATATTGTCTAAATCCAATACTCCAGCTGTGTAAATGAGATTGGTTAAAACCTTACAGGTATAGGCACCACGACTAAATCCAAACAGGTGGATTCTGTCATTACGAGTTTTACTGTAATTCTGACAAATAAATCGATATGTATGCTGTACGTCTTTAGAGAGGCCAACTCCTAGAAACTGCCCGAAGCTTTTGGCATCTGGACCAGCACCAACTCCAACAGTATAGTAGGATAATATATCCTTTCGCTGTTTTAGGTTCTCATTAAGCTTATAGATGTTACTACTATCGGAAGGTTTAAATGCTGTGCCATCAATAAAAACCGTTATATCTTTTGCTTTATTGTAAGGGTCTGGAATAGTTATTTCTGGTGGAATGGCTTTGCATGAGACTAGTAAAGCAATAAAAAAGATAATATTAAGGAATTTGAGAAATCTATTCATAACCACTTCTTACGCTTAAAATAAAACAACAAGGCAATAAAGAGAGTCAACATCACTCCCAAAAGCACAAAATAGCCATAGCGATATTCTAATTCTGGCATGTACTTAAAATTCATGCCATAGAGTCCTGCTAGGAATGACAATGGTATAAAAATTGAAGACATAATAGTGAGGACTTTCATCACTTCATTCATTCGGTTACTAATGGTTGTCATGTACATATCCATTAAACTCCAAATCATTTCACGATAAATATCTATGTTTTCTGATACTTGAATTAAATGATCGTAAATATCTCTATAATAGGTAATTGTGCGTTTATAAATTAATGGATGCTCACCTTTTTCTATACGATTAATAATTTCACGAAGCGGGAAGATAGCACGACGCACTTTTAAGATTTCGCGCTTAAGTTGTTGTACTTCTACATTTACATTTTCTCTGGCATGGCCTTCGAATAATTCGGTTTCTAAATCCTCGATTTTATTGCCAAGGGTTTCTATAATACTAAAGTAATTATCAACAACGGCATCAATAAGAGCATACATGAGATAGTCAGATTTCATACCTCTTATCCTTCCATTGGCATGACGCAGTCGTTCTCTGATGTTTCCAAAAACATCACCTTCGGATTCTTGAAAAGTGATGACATAATTTTTACCTAAGACAAAACTGACTTGTTCAATAACTATATTTTCATCTTTATCGTAGTATAACATTTTTAGTACCACAAAAAGATAATCTTCGTATTCATCGATTTTTGGCCGTTGGGTAGTATTAACTATATCTTCTAATACTAATGGATGAAGGTTATATTGCTTCCCAATATTTTCTATTTGGTCAGTATGCTTTAAACCGTCTACATTGATCCAAGTCACAGAGCTTGTATCCTTGTAGTTAGCAGTGTCTTCAATATTTAAAATAATGGATTCTTCTATCTCATCTTTGGTATAGTCAAAGCATTCAACCTGAAAATCTTTATCCGACTTTTGCCCTGTGTAAACAAGAGCACCAGGGATTTGGCCTATGTGTTTTTTATGATCTTCTGTACGTTTTTTCACTTTTATTTTGAAGATAATTTATAGAATACTGCTATCGTCTAAAGCATCTTTTTCCATTAAAGTTACGGCTTTTTGTAAAATGAGATTATTAGGATAAGTCACTAAATCACCAGTATCTAATCGTAGATGCAGTTGAAAGGCTCTAATATCTTCAATTATGGCTTCAATAGGATAATCTTTATCGTGAATTTTGATTTTATCTCCCACTTTATAAGGAAATGAGAAGAACATAATAACACCAGAAGTAACATTACTGAGAATAGACCAAATCGCAAATAAAGCAATACCTATAACCGCAAAAACTGATGAAAATACAAGTGATAATTCGTCTAAACCAGCTCCTAAAATAAAAGCTTCAATTAACAATGCAATAAATATAAGTGTTACGGTAACATAGCGTCCAATTAGAACAGCTCTAGCCTCAGTTGTTCCACTTTTTTTTCCAATTTTGTTTACAGTGATTACAATTATTGCTCTAATTATTAACAGAACAACAATTACTATTGTAGTATAGATGATTTCATCTTTATAGGTAGAATAAAACTCACTCATGTTAAGTTATTTAATACTTAACAAATATAGTTTAGATTCTTTTAAGTCTATTCTAATTTTAAAGTTTCTCTAAGACCTTCGTCTGCGTTATTATTTTTACTCCAATATGCAGATTTAATAGACTCTAATTTTGTTGCTTTAGTGGTAAGCGTTTTTGCCGAAGCGCCATAACCACTAGGTGTAGTTTCCTCCCAACCTAAAATATCATAAGGAAAATTAGGATTAAAATTAATTTTTAACGTTCGGTTTAGCTCAGGATAAAATATAGTGTATATACTATTCTCATTAGATACAGAAGCATTATACGCTTTTGTAGGTTGGTGTCTAAGTCTAAGGAATTCGAATGATGGAATAATTTTGAGTGATCCAACAGGAAGGCTTTTTGGGTCTACACGTAATTTTACCCAAAGTTCGTTTTCAGTCCAGTTTTTTTCGAGCTTAAAAGATTCATCTGCTTCACTCTGAAAATAGGAATGTGACATGATTTCAAATTCATTACGATTGTTGAGTTGTGTGTAAACATGTCCACACCATTCTTGTACTGAAGCTGAAATTTTCAACGCGTGTTGATTATTAGATACAGGATAGAATGTGCTTTGCATTATAGAATATGGATAGATACCAGTATTAAAATTCTTAGTAGCGTTTAGTTTTAAAACAGGTGTATTCTTTTTACTGTAATTATCTGCTTTTACCTGAATTTCTGGCAAAAAATCTTCAGTCACAAAAACTAAAACTGCTTTTCCATCTCGCATTTCTCCATAACGTGCTTGTTCTAGTTTATACGATGTGATTTCGGCTTCGCCATTGTACCAATAGTCATTAAATTCTTTTGATAAAGTGGTTTTTGGTTCTAGAACTTCAGTTTCTGGTTCTGATATAGCTAGAGTTTCTGATACTTCAGTTTTGTTTTCTTTGCAAGAGTTTAAAGCTAAAACTAGCATTACTGATGATAAAAATTGTATTGATTTCATAACTTAAATTTTTAAGATGCTGAAATACTGAATTAAGTTCAGTACAGGCAAGCTCAGAATAAAGCAAAGTTACGACTCTAAGCGCCTTCTGCAATGGTATTTAACGTTTCGTAAAGTAGGTGAGTGGGTAGGCCAACAACATTGTTATAGGAACCTTCAATATTTGTAATACCAATAGCACCTATCCATTCTTGGATACCATATGCACCAGCTTTATCCAGTGGTTTATAGTTGTTAACGTAATACCAAATTTCATCATCACTCAATGCTTTAAAGGTCACTTTAGTAGTTGTATTCACAATTTTTTGTTCAACCTTATGAGTAAAACATATCGAAGTTAACACTTGGTGTGAAGTATTGCTTAAGCTCTTAATCATCTGGAAAGCATCCTCTTCATTTTTTGGTTTGCCAATGGCTTTTTCATTATGCCAAACAATAGTATCGCTAGTTATAAGAATGTCGTTATTCTGAAGGGAATCCATAAAAGGTTCAGCTTTTAGTTTCGCCAGAAAATCTGTAATCTCACTTCCTGTTAAATGCTCTGGGTATATTTCTTCGATGGGTTGAAGTCGAATCTCAAAATCGAGATCCATTATTTTTAAAAACGTATGACGTCTTGGTGAAGCAGAAGCTAATATGATATTAAAATCTCTGAGTTTATCGTTTAGCATATTACTTCAAAATGAAATTATAAAGCAATAAAGATAATGTACCAGTGAGCATTACAAGTTTCAGAATTAAACTAATATGTTTATACTGAGATTTTTCCTCTGCAGTAAATAGTTTAATACTAATGTAGATTAATGGTGCGATTACCAAAACCAAAAAATACCCAACAACCAATTGCTGTTTAAATAAATAGGTAATGACATAATAAATAATCGAAAAAATGGGAATTAACGATAGCACAAATACTATTTTATTTGCGCGTTCCCTACCTAATAGAATTGGTAGTGTTTGTATTTCTGCTTTATGGTCTCCATCAATGTCTTCAATATCTTTTACCATTTCTCTAATGAGATTAATCATAAATGCAAAAATGGCATAATCTCTAATTATATTCAAAAATGTAGTCTGTACAGCTTTGTTGTTTAAATCCATTGCAGGTATCAATTCAAAAATACCAACAAGCAAAACACTCAATGCAACGACAACTGAAACTATAACATTACCAACAACTGCCATTTGTTTTAGAGAAGAGGAATAAATGTAGAGTAGTGCTGAAGCGATAAAAAAGATGGCGAAAAAGCCAGGTCTTCCAATTTGATATGATAAGTAAAAACCCAGACCAACACCAATAATATTAAGTACCATAAATAGTGTGGTCGCGTTCTTTTCGGTGATATGCTTGTTTACAATTCGCTTATTTGGTTTATTGATTTTATCTGTTTCAATATCATAAACATCGTTTATAGCATAGCCACCAGCCGCAATGCAAAGTGTGGCGATAACCAAAAGAAAAAAATTAAAGTCACTTAAAGTGGTTTGTACACCATGACTTTCTTGAAAAGGTACTAAAAGTGCATATCTTACTAAATATTGCATCAATGCAATCATTAGTAAATTTTTCCAACGGATTAAATTAAAAAAGTGAATCATTTTAAGGATTAGTGAGATAGGATTTGATTAATTAAGTAGTAAACAATGAGGGCAACAATAGTAAAGACAATAATACTAATAATTGCCGTTTTTCTGAAAAGCTGACGTTCTTGTTTTCTTATTTTGTCTTTTATTTTTTGTTTTTCTTCTTTGGTTAAATCTTTATGCAAAAAATGCATTTTGTAGTGCAAGTGTGCTTCAAGGTCTAGCTTTTCTTTGTATCTAGAAAAAGGTGTTGATGAGTTTTGATTAAAAGTTGCTTGACTATTGCCAAATCCTATATAACCAAAACCTGTACTATGTCTTCTGCCTTTTCGAGCCATAATTAATCGTATTTGGCATTAAAATTACCATTCCATTTACTTTGCACTTTTAGAACTTGCTCAATAACGTCTCTAACTGCACCTTTTCCACCTTTTTTATGGGAAACATACTTTGAAATTGCTTTTATTTCAGCAACAGCATCTTGTGGACAACATGGTAAACCAGCTAATTTCATCACAGGAAAATCGGGAATATCATCGCCCATATACAATACTTGCGACATCCCAATTTTGTGTTTGCTAGTATATTCATTGAGCTGTTCAATTTTGTTATGAGCTCCTAAAAAAATGTCTTTGATTCCAAGACCAGCTAAACGCTTGCGAACACCTTCATTAGAACCACCAGAAATAATACAAACATTAAACCCAGCATCTACGGCAGTTTTTAACGCAAACCCATCTTTAATGTTCATGGTTCTTAGCATTTCACCATCGGTGGTTACAGTGATTGTACCATCTGTTAGTACACCATCTACATCAAAAATAAAGGTGGTGATATTGGCTAAATATTCTTTATAACTTTTATCGTTGTCCATGTGTCTTTTTTATAGAAGATGTTAGCAATTTATAAATTACTTCGTGTTCTTCGTTTTCAATCAACTTTAATTGTTTTTTGATTGTTTTTTTATCTCCTCGTTTTGCAGGTCCAGTTTGCGCCATGTAAGGAGTTATAGTTTGAACCTTTTTTGCTGTTTCTGCAATTAATGGCTTTAAGATATTAAAATCGATATTTTTAGTTTCACAAATCTCATGACCTACTCTATATAATTGGTTGGTAAAGTTATTTACAAAAACAGCAGCTAGGTGCAATACACGTCTTTGTTCAGTTGTTATTTTGTGAGACTTACAACCAAGAGCTTCAGCTAAATCTTTTAAAAGTTGAAGGTTCTGTTTTTCATAAACCTCAACGCAAATAGGAACTTCGTTGAAATTAATAGCAGCATCTTTAGAAAATGTCTGCAGAGGATAAAACACAGCAATCTGATTTTTTTTATCTAAATCGTGCATAGACACACTTCCTGAAGTATGCGCTACCAAACGATTTGTAAATGGCAAATCTTGAGATAATTTTTCAATACTATCATCGCTAACAGCCATAATATAAATGTCAGCTTTTTTTAATTCTACTAATGCGTCTGTAATATCAACTTCATTTGCATAAGATGAAATGGAAGCTCGTGTACGGTTATACCATTGTTTCACAGCAATAGTTTCCGATTTAGAAAATGCTTTATACAAATGTGTGGCAACGTTACCAGCTCCAAGAAGGATTACAGATATCATGTTGTAAAAATACTAAGATTTCTTATTTTAGAATAAGAACTTTTGCATTAAAGCAATAACTTTGGGTATATGAATAAAAAAGACATAAGCAATAGGGAAGACGTCTATCTTTTGGTCTCTAAATTCTACGAAAAAGTAAGAAAAGATAAAGTGCTTGGTCCATTTTTTAATGAAACCATAAAAGATTGGGAGGCGCATCTTCAACATCTAACCACATTTTGGGAATCTAGTCTGTTTTTGAAAACCAAATATCATGGCAATCCTTTAGAAGCGCATGTAAAAGTAGATGCGGATCATAATAATAGTATAGCAGAATTACATTTTGGCTTATGGTTAAACTTATGGTTTCAAACTATTGATGAATTGTTCAAAGGCGACTATGCAGAAAACGCCAAGCGCAGAGCTCGTAAAATGGGAACGTTTTTGTATTTAAAAATTTTTGAAGCTAGGTCTAATAATTAATTTACTATGAATTCTTTTTTTAGAAAAATAGGGTTTTACTTTTTCGGATTATTATGTATTGCTGTTGGATTATATCCAATAATCTATTTTGTAATAGACAGGCGTTTTGGTTTATTAGGATCAAAAACGACTGAGATATTATCTGATACATTCTGGAATATCAGTTTCTATGGCCATATAGTTTTAGGTGGATTGGCTTTGTTTATTGGCTGGTTACAATTCAATAAAAAATTAAGATTAAAAAATATAAAACTTCATAAGCGTATTGGTAAGGTTTATGTCATTTCGGCTTTGATAAGTGGTATTTGTGGATTTTACATTGCGTTTTATGCAACTGGTGGGTTAGTCAGTCAATTAGGGTTTATGTCTTTAGCTTTGATATGGCTTTACACTACAATTCAAGGCTTTAGATTTGCAAGAAAGGGACAAATTGTTAAACATCAGTATATCATGATTTACAGTTACGCGGCTTGTTTTGCAGCAGTAACCTTAAGAATTTGGTTGCCTATTCTTGGAGAGATATTTGGTGCTTTTATACCAGCATACAGAATTGTAGCTTGGTTATGTTGGGTGCCAAATATAATTGTAGCATTTTTTATAGTTAATAACTACAAAAGGAAAAGTCTATCTGTTTAACTTTGTGTCTTTATAAAATTTAAATTATAAAGACACATGAAATTATTAAAAGAATTTAAAGAGTTCGCTGTAAAAGGAAATGTGATGGATATGGCAATTGGTATCATCATTGGAGCAGCCTTTAATAAAGTTATCGATGTATTGGCTAAGCAAGTCATTTTACCACCATTATCTTTATTATCTGATGGAGTTAATTTTGAAAATAAAAAGTTAGTCTTAAGAGATGCTATAACAGATGCTTCTGGAACGGTTACTGCCACTGAAGTTGCTATTGCTTATGGTAAATTATTCGAAGTGTTTTTAGACTTTATCATTATAGGATTTACGGTTTTTATTGTTGTAAAAGCTATGAACAGATTGAGAAACAAAGCGCAAGATTCAAAAGATAAAACCGTTGTAACACCAAAGGATATAGAGTTATTATCTGATTTAAAAGATTTAATGGAAGAGCAAAACAAATTGCTTAAAGCGAACACTTCTAGTTAATACAATAATTTGATATAATTTTAACAACTTTTGAAACTAAAAAAAGGATTTCTAAATAACCAAAAAGCCTTATCTTTGCACGAGCTTAAAATAAGCCTATAGCTATGCAAAAGAAAATCGCTAATTTCCTATTTTCCACCAGACTTACTGCCGTATTATTTATTGTTTTTGCCGCTGCCATGGCAACAGGAACTCTACTAGACAGAAACATGGATACCTCACCAACGCCATATACGAGAACCTTAATATATAATGCGTGGTGGTTTGAAACGATTATGGTGATTTTTGTGATCAATTTTATTGGGAATATTGGAAGATACCGTTTGTGGCGAAAAGAAAAGTGGGCAACACTTATTCTTCATTTATCATGGATATTAATAATTGTTGGTGCTGGTATAACGCGCTATATCGGTTATGAAGGATTGATGCCAATTGTAGAGGGACAAACCGAGAGCCAATTCTTTTCGCAAAAAACTTATATAGGAGGCCGAATTATAGGTAATTACCAAATCAATGGCCAATTACAACAACGTAATATAGAAGAAGAAGTCGATTTTTCACCAAGATTAGATAACGACTTCGATAAAACCTTCGATTATGGCGATACACAAGTAAATATTAAGCTTGAAGAATTTATTAAAGGAGCAGAAAAGGATGTAATTCCTAATGAAACAGGTAAACGCTATTTGAAAATTGTAGAGGCAGGAGAAGGTGCACCACACAACCATTTTTTAGAAGATGGAAAAACGGCAAGTCTCCATAATGTTTTGTTTTCATTAAATAAGTTTCAAGAAGGTGCTATAAATATTTCCGAAACTGAGCAAGGCATTTTTATTCAGTCACCTTATGAAGGTGAATACATGACAATGGCAACACGAGCAACTGGTAAGTTGGTTAAGGATAGTTTACAACCTCTAGTATTAAGGTCTAGATATATTATTGGGAATATGCAATTTGTGCTTCCCAAACCTATTGTAAAAGGTGATTTCGGAATTGTAAAAAAGTCGCAACTTCTAAAGGGTGATGAAGATGGTGTTATATTGAGCGTCACAGCAAATGGTGATACTAAAAAAGTCGGTCTTTTAGGTGGTCCAGGCAATTATGGTTCTTTTGAAGAATTTAAAGTTGGAGGACTTGAAATGGCATTACAATATGGACCAAAAATATTAAAACTACCATTTTCAATTAAGGTGAATGATTTTATCGCCGAGAAATATCCAGGTACAGAAACAGCCTATTCTTCCTATGAAAGTAAAGTAACTGTCTATGACAAAGACGAAGGTGATTTTGATTATCGTATTTATATGAATAATGTTTTAGACCATAAAGGTTATCGCTTCTTTCAGTCAGGATTTGACTCTAATGAGACTCGAACCATTTTGTCTGTAAATCATGATTTTTGGGGAACTTACATCACTTATGCTGGTTATATATTATTGTATTTTGGGTTAATGGCTATTCTATTTTCTAAAAACACACGTTTTGATGATATACGTAGCCGATTAGATAAACTAAAAGAGAAGAAGGCTAAACTAATGACCATGATTTTACTTCTCATTAGTTTTTCTGGATTTGCTCAGGTGCATTCTGAAAACGATGGACATGATCATGCTCGTGAGCGAGTGAGACCATCAAAGGAACAGATAGATTCTATACTGAAAGTTCATATTACACCAAAGGAGCATGCTGCCAAGTTTTCAGAAATGGTAATTCAAGACTATAGAGGTCGTATGATGCCAATGCATACTTATGCTTCTGAAATGTTGAGAAAAGTTAGTAAGGATGATGTTTACGAAGATTTTAATGCTGATCAAATATTTTTATCCATTCAAGAAAGTCCAATGCTCTGGTACAACGTACCAATTATTTATTTAACATATAGAAAAGCAGATTCTATAAGGTCAATAATTGGCGTTGATAAGACTGTGAAGTATGTCAGTCTACTCGATTTTTTTACCGCAGATGGACGAAACAAATTAGGTCCTTACATTGAAGAATCCTTTAAGGCGCAAGTACCGAGCGGATTTCAAAAAGAAGTAAAAGAGACTTACAATCGTTTAAGTCTTTTATCAGATGCTATTGAAGGACGAAATATTAGAATTTTCCCTGTCCCTAACGATGAAAATTATGAATGGATTTCGTCAAAAGAATTTAGGGAAGAAGGTTATAGAGAAAAAATAAAAGATACATTATATGGTAATTTTATCAATAATGGTTTTACTGCTTATTTGGTAACCCTAAATAACGCAAAAGAAACAGGAGATTATTCTAAAGCTGAAAACTTATTATCAGGTATAAAAAAGACTCAGCAGAAGTTTGGTGGTGAAGTAATGTTATCTGATGAAAAAATAAAGGCGGAAATACTTTACAACAACTATGACATTTTTAATCGGTTATTTCTTTGGTACTTGTTTACTAGTATTTTGTTGTTTGGATTTTTAATAACTCAGATTATTAGGTACAAGAGTAGATTTCTTAAAATAGCGATTAACGTTCTTTTAGGTGTTGTTATATTACTATTCGTTCTTCATACAGCAGGATTAGGATTACGTTGGTATTTGTCTGGTCATGCACCTTGGAGTGATACTTATGAATCTATGATTTATGTCGCTTGGTCTGTAATGCTTTTTGGGTTATTATTTGGCAGAAAAAGTAGTTTAACTGTTGCAGCATCGGCATTTGTCTGTTCTATTGTGTTAATGGTGGCACATTGGAATTGGTTAGACCCTGCAATTGGTAACTTAGAACCCGTTTTGCAAGGCTATTGGTTAAAAATTCATGTTTCAGTAATTGTAGCCAGTTATGGACCTTTTGCTTTAGGTATGATTTTGGGTGTTGTAGCTTTATTGCTTATGATACTTACAACTAAAGAGAATAAAGAGCGTATGCTCATTAACTTAAAAGAGATAACGATTATAAACGAAATGGCTTTAACTGTAGGTTTGGTGATGTTAACTATAGGGAATTTTCTTGGTGGTATGTGGGCAAATGAAAGTTGGGGAAGATATTGGGGTTGGGATCCAAAAGAAACTTGGGCATTGATTAGTATCATGATTTATGCCTTTGTTATTCATATGCGATTAATACCTGGATTACGAGGGCGATGGTTATTTAATTTTCTTTCTATTATCGCTTTTTCTAGTATTTTAATGACCTATTTTGGTGTTAATTTTTACTTAGCTGGCTTACATTCTTATGCAAGTGGTGACCAGATATTGAGTTTTCAGTTTATAGCTATTACATTAGTTGTTGTTGGTCTTTTAGGATTTTTTGCCTATCGAAAGCATGCGAAATATTACAAAAAATAAGTTTTCTTCTAATTTAGAATAATCCCAATTAGTATTTTTATTAACTTGAGGCTTTAAACCAATCCTCAAAAATGAATTACTTCAAAAAATTAGGAACTGCAAATTTATTAATGTTAATATTATGCGCAGCAATAATTATTGTCGCAGAATACTTATTTCTAACCGGAAATCAAGAGCATGGTATATTTGTAGGCCTATGGGCTCCAACATTACTTGGTGTTATGATTTACTTAAAACTTGTAGATCATGGTAGCAAATGATATCGTCCTTTGGTTTTCTATCATAGTCATTGGTCTAGTAGCACTATGGGCTATATTGATGATTCGAGCCTATAATAGAGTCGGAAAAAACGACTAGTACAATAGAATTTTATTGATTTAAAAAATAATTCGCATATTTGTATTATTATGATTGCATAAGTAATAATATTCGGAAAAATTATCGCCTCTTCTTGCGATGTCAATAGTCAAATAATATGTTTTTTGACTGATTTCTATATTAAATTTTCAAATAATGCAATCCAATAAAATTTCAATAAAACAATTTTTCAAGTATTTTAAAATCGCAGTTTCAGGTAAGGAGCAAGATTTAACTTCTGGTAGTATTCGGAGAGCCGTTTTTATGCTCTCTATTCCAATGATTTTAGAAATGCTCATGGAATCTATCTTTGCAATTGTAGATATTTTCTATGTATCTAAAGTCAGTGTAAATGCGGTTGCTACGATTGGTCTTACAGAATCTGTAATAACATTAGTTTATGCTGTAGCCATTGGTTTAAGTATGGCAGCAACAGCAATAGTCGCAAGACGCATTGGTGAAAAAGATAGGAAAGGAGCTTCACAAGCAGCTGTTCAGGTCATTGGGCTTGGTATATTGGTAGCTGCTATAATAAGTGTCATCGGTATTTTATATCCCAAAGAGATATTGCAATTAATGGGAGGTGAATCTGATTTAATTGCTGAAGGCTATGGCTATACTCAAGTTTTACTTGGAGGAAATGTTACCATAATGCTATTGTTCTTAATCAATGCTATTTATAGAGGAGCGGGTGATGCCTCCATTGCTATGTGGGCTTTGGTATTGTCTAATGGTCTAAACATTATTTTAGATCCAATGTTTATTTTTGGATTTGGTCCAATTCCTGCTTATGGTGTTAAAGGAGCAGCAATTGCTACTACAATAGGTAGAGGTACAGCAGTAGTTTTCCAATTAGCAATCCTATTTTATGGTTGGAGCAAAATTAAAATTGCCTTCAAGGATTTGGTACTCCGAGTTGCAGTAATGATCAATTTGATTAAAGTTTCTCTCGGTGGTATTGGTCAATTTTTAATCGGTACATCATCTTGGGTATTTTTAATGCGAATTATGAGTGAATTTGGAAGCGAAGTCTTAGCAGGATATACCATTGCTATTCGTGTTATTATGTTTACCCTAATGCCAGCTTGGGGAATGAGCAATGCAGCTGCTACATTAGTCGGACAAAATTTGGGAGCGCAAAAACCTCAACGCGCTGAAGATTCTGTTTGGAAGACGGGAAAATTTAGTGCCGTTTTTATGGGAGTTGTATCTATATTATATTTGATTTTTGCGACACAAATTATCTCATGGTTTACATCTGAACCTGAAGTCATAAAAAATGGAGCGCTATGCCTAAGAATTATAGCTGCAGGTTATATTTTCTATGGTTATGGAATGGTGATTATTAATGCCTTTAATGGTGCAGGTGATACTAAAACACCTACATATATTAATTTTATTTGCTTTTGGTTATTTCAGTTGCCATTTGCATACGTATTGGCATTAACTTTTAACTTTGGACCTTTAGGAGTATTCCTTGCCATAACACTCGCTGAGGTCTTAATTACGGTCATCGGAGTTATATGGTTTAAAAAGGGGCATTGGAAGTCTACAAAGGTGTAATTTATTGCCATTCTCACAGATATGATTTCGACCGTATTTTTTAGTTAAATTCTGAAAATCAACGCTTAAAGAGTTTATCTGCCGTTCGCCGATGATATATTTAAATTGCTCTAAGTATATGTAAATTAGATAACCCTTAAAGTAATATTGATTAATAGCAAAATATCTTAAATACCTGATTTTTGATGAACCTATGTTTTGTCAGACGCATTTTATATGCTTAAAGGTCAGGTTTAATTGCTATAATTATGAAAAAACTTTACACTTATTTAATAGTATTCGTCGTATTATTTGGTATCCACAAAACTTCAGCCCAATTTGAGATTTTTGAGAGCTATGTGAATTTAAATAGTGGTTCAGAAAATAATTCATATGATTTATTTTCTCCTTCTAATACAATAAAAGAAAATACACCTTTAGAAAAAGATGCTGAAAATACTGAAACAAGTGGTTTTGAATTCTTTGCCGTAACTTGCCCTAGTAATATTTCTGTTAACGTCGATTTAGGTGTTTGTAATGCTATTGTGATATTTGCACCACCACCATCTACTGATATTTTTGGAGGGAGTATGGTATTAACGTCAGCTCTCGGTGATGGTGACACTTTTCCTGTTGGAACTACAACTGTAACTTATGAAGAACGTGACGCTGGCAATGTAGCCACAGGATTGACTTGTTCTTTTGATGTAACGGTTACTGATAATGAAAATCCTGTCATTGCTGCTGCACCTGCCAATATCACTGTAGAATGTATTACTGATGTACCTGCAATGATTGACCTGGCTTGGACAGATAACTGTGATGCTGGTGGAAACGTAACAGGTTCGGATTCCGCTTTAACTGGTGGTGCTTGTGGTGGAACCATTACTAGAACTTGGAACATTGCCGATGCAAACGGTAACAATGCTGCTACCCAAACACAAATAATTACTATTGATGACACTATTGATCCTGTCATTGCTGCTTCTCCTGCAAATATCACTGTAGATTGTATCTCTGATGTGCCTGCTATGATTGATCTGGCTTGGACAGACAACTGTGATGCTGGTGGAAACGTAACGGGTTCGGATTCCGCTCTGGTCGGTAATACCTATAACGGAACCATTACAAGAACTTGGGATATTGCCGATGCTTGTGGTAACAATGCCATTACACAAACTCAAATAATTACGATCAATGATACTGTTGATCCTGTCATTGCTGCTGCTCCTGCCAATATCACTGTAGAATGTATTACTGATGTACCTGCAATGATTGACCTGGCTTGGACAGATAACTGTGATGCTGGTGGAAACGTAACAGGTTCGGATTCCGCTTTAGCTGGTGGTGCTTGTGGTGGAACCATTACTAGAACCTGGAACATTGCTGATGCAAACGGTAATAATGCTGCTACTCAAACACAAATAATTACCATTGATGATACTATTGATCCTGTCATTGCGGCTGCACCTGCAAATATCACTGTAGATTGTATCTCTGATGTGCCAGCAATGATTGATTTGTCTTGGACAGATAACTGTGATGCTGGTGGAAATGTTACAGGTGTAGATGCTGCTTTGGTTGGTAACACCTATAACGGAACGATTACAAGAACATGGAATATTACGGATGCTTGTGGTAACAATGCCATTACCCAAACTCAAATAATTACAATCAATGATGCTATTAATCCTGTGATTGCTGCTGCTCCTGCCAATATCACTGTAGAATGTATTACTGATGTACCTGCAATGATTGACCTGGCTTGGACAGATAACTGTGATGCTGGTGGAAACGTAACAGGTTCGGATTCCGCTTTAGCTGGTGGTGCTTGTGGTGGAACCATTACTAGAACCTGGAACATTGCTGATGCAAACGGTAATAATGCTGCTACTCAAACACAAATAATTACCATTGATGATACTATTGATCCTGTCATTGCGGCTGCACCTGCAAATATCACTGTAGATTGTATCTCTGATGTGCCAGCAATGATTGATTTGTCTTGGACAGATAACTGTGATGCTGGTGGAAATGTTACAGGTGTAGATGCTGCTTTGGTTGGTAACACCTATAACGGAACGATTACAAGAACATGGAATATTACGGATGCTTGTGGTAACAATGCCATTACCCAAACTCAAATAATTACAATCAATGATACTGTTGATCCTGTCATTGCTGCTGCTCCTGCCAATATCACTGTAGAATGTATTACTGATGTACCTGCAATGATTGACCTGGCTTGGACAGATAACTGTGATGCTGGTGGAAACGTAACAGGTTCGGATTCCGCTTTAGCTGGTGGTGCTTGTGGTGGAACCATTACTAGAACTTGGAACATTGCCGATGCAAACGGTAACAATGCTGCTACCCAAACACAAATAATTACTATTGATGACACTATTGATCCTGTCATTGCTGCTTCTCCTGCAAATATCACTGTAGATTGTATCTCTGATGTGCCTGCTATGATTGATCTGGCTTGGACAGACAACTGTGATGCTGGTGGAAACGTAACGGGTTCGGATTCCGCTCTGGTCGGTAATACCTATAACGGAACCATTACAAGAACTTGGGATATTGCCGATGCTTGTGGTAACAATGCCATTACACAAACTCAAATAATTACGATCAATGATACTGTTGATCCTGTCATTGCTGCTGCTCCTGCCAATATCACTGTAGAATGTATTACTGATGTACCTGCAATGATTGACCTGGCTTGGACAGATAACTGTGATGCTGGTGGAAACGTAACAGGTTCGGATTCCGCTTTAGCTGGTGGTGCTTGTGGTGGAACCATTACTAGAACCTGGAACATTGCTGATGCAAACGGTAATAATGCTGCTACTCAAACACAAATAATTACCATTGATGATACTATTGATCCTGTCATTGCGGCTGCACCTGCAAATATCACTGTAGATTGTATCTCTGATGTGCCAGCAATGATTGATTTGTCTTGGACAGATAACTGTGATGCTGGTGGAAATGTTACAGGTGTAGATGCTGCTTTGGTTGGTAACACCTATAACGGAACGATTACAAGAACATGGAATATTACGGATGCTTGTGGTAACAATGCCATTACCCAAACTCAAATAATTACGATCAATGATACTGTTGATCCTGTCATTGCTGCTGCTCCTGCCAATATCACTGTAGAATGTATTACTGATGTACCTGCAATGATTGACCTGGCTTGGACAGATAACTGTGATGCTGGTGGAAACGTAACAGGTTCGGATTCCGCTTTAGCTGGTGGTGCTTGTGGTGGAACCATTACTAGAACCTGGAACATTGCTGATGCAAACGGTAATAATGCTGCTACTCAAACACAAATAATTACCATTGATGATACTATTGATCCTGTCATTGCGGCTGCACCTGCAAATATCACTGTAGATTGTATCTCTGATGTGCCAGCAATGATTGATTTGTCTTGGACAGATAACTGTGATGCTGGTGGAAATGTTACAGGTGTAGATGCTGCTTTGGTTGGTAACACCTATAACGGAACGATTACAAGAACATGGAATATTACGGATGCTTGTGGTAACAATGCCATTACCCAAACTCAAATAATTACAATCAATGATGCTATTAATCCTGTGATTGCTGCTGCTCCTGCCAATATCACTGTAGAATGTATTACTGATGTACCTGCAATGATTGACCTGGCTTGGACAGATAACTGTGATGCTGGTGGAAACGTAACAGGTTCGGATTCCGCTTTAGCTGGTGGTGCTTGTGGTGGAACCATTACTAGAACCTGGAACATTGCTGATGCAAACGGTAATAATGCTTCTACTCAAACACAAATAATTACCATTGATGATACTATTGATCCTGTCATTGCGGCTGCACCTGCAAATATCACTGTAGATTGTATCTCTGATGTGCCAGCAATGATTGATTTGTCTTGGACAGATAACTGTGATGCTGGTGGAAATGTTACAGGTGTAGATGCTGCTTTGGTTGGTAACACCTATAACGGAACGATTACAAGAACATGGAATATTACGGATGCTTGTGGTAACAATGCTACTACTAGAACTCAAATAATAACGATTAATGAAAACACAGCACCTGTAATTACTTGTCCTGCTAATTTAACTATTGAATGTGATGCAAGCATTCTTCCTGCTAATACTGGAACAGCTACTGCTATTGACAATTGTGCTGCTGTTGCAGATATAACCATCACTTATTCCGATGCTGTCGCTTCTGGTACTGGAAACAACTCAGTAATCACTAGAACTTGGACGGCTACGGACGAAAATTCTAATTCATCTTCTTGTGACCAAATAATTAATGTTACAGATTCAACACCTCCTACAGCAGTTTGTCAAGTTATTACAGTCGAATTAGATCCAAACGGAACTATCAATATAAGTCCGATAGACATTGATAACGGATCAAGCGATAATTGCGGTATTCAATCCATTTCAGTAAGTCCAATGACATTTACTTGTGCTGATGTCGGAACTAATACAGTAACTTTAACAGTTACCGATGTTAATGGTAATATGGCAACGTGCACATCAACAGTAATAGTTGAAGATGTCACACCTCCAACAACAAATGTTGCTGAGTGTGGAAGTTTGGAAATTACTATAGATCCTGTTTCAGGACAAGCAGTAATCTCTCAAGCTCAGGTGGATGCATTATATACTGGTTCTGATAGTTGTGGTCTACAAAGTATAACTCTGGCACAAACCACTTTTGGATGTAATGAAATAGGTGTAAACACTGTACAGTTAACCATTTTAGACAATAATGGAAATTCAAGTATTTGCTCGGCAACAATAACTGTAAATGCACCAATCATTACGAGTGGAACATTAACAGGCTTAGTTGTAGATCCAATTCCAGATACCGTAGTGCCAGCCGATGACCTCATTGAAGTGACCGCATGTCCTGGAGGTATAGCAGTACCAAAAGACGTACAATTAACTCTAAATTTAGATGCTTCGAGCACAGTTAATGCTGCGAATATATCTACATGGCAAATTTCAAATGATAATGGAGCAACATGGACAGATGTGGCAGGAACAGCTGGATTAACACAATATACATTACCGGATTTATTGACAACAACTTTAGTTAGAGTTGAAATTCAGTCAGGCAATTGTCTGGAATATTCGCCTTTAGCAATTGTTCGTTTTTTACCACCAGACGAGCCACCAATTATAACTAGTATATCTAATACAGATATTTGTTTAAATGATGCGGTGACTATCGTTGCGGAGAGTTTCTTTGAATATGGTGGACAATTTGGAGGCGGTGGAGATTTCAATGAAGCCAATCCTGAAGGATGGGCAGTCGATGGGATTGAAGATGATTTAAATGCCAGTGGAAATAATACCAACACCAATCGCTGGAAAGAGACCAATGGACCTACTGTTTTTGGTAACCTTCGTTATGATACTAGTGATAATACTAAATTTGCAATTGCAAATGGACCACGATTAACAACCTTGGAGACTCCAATTTTTAATACCATTGGAATGACAGCTTCTGAAGCCGTTCTTGAATTTTACCAAGCCTATTATTTCTGTACAGGTGCTGAAGGTAAAATTGAATTGTCTCTAGATGGAGGAGCTACTTATACAATTGTACTAACTACTGTTCAAAATGATAATTATATAGGACCAAATGATTCTGGATTTGCATGGAATGGTAACAACTGTGGTAATGGACCTAATGGAAGAAGGGTAACTTCTGAACCTTTACAATTTGCCTCAATTGACCTTTCAGCATATTTAGGTATGGCAAATCTACGTATTCAATTTACATTTGATGCATTAGGTGTAAGTTCTTGTACTGATAATTTTCCTGTAGATCCTGGTTATGGGTGTACTGTTGGAAATACCAATGAGACTGTTGTGAGTTCATGGGTAATTGATGATGTAGGTTTTCCTTATACTGCTATCGATGAAGAATTAGAATGGACAGATGAAGATGGAGGTGTTGTAGCCACAGGATCTACAGTAAATGTAACACCGATTACACCTGGTATTCAGGAATATGGTGTAACTTCCTTAGTTAATGGGTGTAGAGCAAATACAGACGATGGAACAGAGTTTGTTACCATTAATACAAGTTTAGCTTATGCAGGACAGGATTTCGCACCAATAGCTTCGGATTGCGGTCAATCTACAATTAATTTGAAGGCCTATGATAATACTATAACGGCGGTTCAAAACTTTGATTTAAATGCATGGGAAGCAGGACTGTATACTGTTCCAGATATTGTTGCTGGTGATACAGATTATCCTGGTACGGGTGAAGTAGGCTCATGGTCTATTATTGGGACCAGTGGTGGAGGCTGTGGTACTTCAGCTACGTTCTCAAGTAATGCTAACCCAAGAGCCACATTCACTGCGGACCCAGGAACTTACACATTAAGATGGACATTAGCTAATGGATGTTTTGATGATGTTGTTATTAATATCAATAGCTGTAACGATATTGATTTTGATGGTACGAATGATTTTGTTAATCTAAAAGATAATTATGCTGTAAATTCCAGCTTTAGTATTGAAAATTGGGTAAAACCAAACTCAGTATCAGGTAACCATACAATTCTTTCTAAAAAGAACGCATCAGATAATACAAGAGGTTATGTATTAAATATTGAAAATGGAATTGTTAAATTTAATTGGTTCAATACGTTAGGCAATGGAACCATAGCATCTCAATTTGCAATTGATACGTCTAGATGGTATCACATTGCAGTTACTTTTGATGGTACTGCTTATTTATTATATATTGACGGTATTGATGTAGGAACCGTTTCTGGAACCACTAACCCACCTGAGACTACAACGTCAATCGCAGAGGCTCTTGTTGGAGCTTTAGATAATGATATTGAATCTAACAATAATGTTATAAATCTATATCACGGTTGGATGGATGAACTGCGTATTTGGAATACAACATTAACAGCTGCCCAAATTCGTCAGATGATGAATCAAGAAATTCAAGATAATACTGCTGTAAGAGGTGTTAGCGTACCTTTAGATGTTGCTGGTTTAAACTGGACAGATTTAGATGGCTATTATAAAATGAATGTTAACTGTGGTTATTTATCAGCTGATAAAGGTACTACCGGACGATTACGAAACATGTCTTCTTCTCAACAGAACACGGCACCGTTGCCATATACCTCCAGGGTTGACGGGCAGAATTGGGCCACTGATAATACGTGGACTAACTTTAATGTATGGGATGCCCCAAATAGTTTAGGTGTTGACGGTACAACATCAATTGATTGGAACATAGTTCAAACATCACATGACATTGACTCAGGAGATAGAGATATTACAGTGCTCGGTCTTATATCTGATACACCCAATAAAGTATTAAATATTTCGGACCCAGTGACAGCTCAGGACGAAACCAATGATGGGCAAATGTTAAGGGTAACTCATTATTTAGACTTAGATGGCGATATTGATTTAGTTGGTGAATCGCAATTACTTCAAGATTTAGGTAGTGTATTGGATGCAACAAGTAATGGAAAAATAAAACGAGACCAACAAGGGACTACAAATCTATATAATTACAATTATTGGAGTTCTCCTGTAAACAATAGCAGCACAACATTTACAGTTGCAAGTTCTATGTTTGATGGTACAATAGCATCTAATCCGCAATCTTTACAATGGACAAATAGCTATGATGCCAATCCAGCAACAACACCAATAACATTGAGTAGAAGATGGCTATATCTTTACAGAAATAATTTAGAAAATACTTATGCTGATTGGGAACCAATTGATGAAAATACTGCGGTTCAATTAGGTTATGGCTATCTTATGAAAGGAAGTGGAACAGGAGGGGCTTATCAGAACTACGGCTTTAGTGGTCTACCAAATAACGGGCTAATCACAAATACGATTACAGGTGGTTACCAATCATTAGTAGGAAACCCTTATCCTTCGGCATTAATTGCTAGTACTTTTATAACTGACAATATTGCTGTACTTAAAGACGGTTCTATCTCCTTCTGGGAGCATGCACCATCAAATAGCACTCATATTCTAGAGGATTATGAAGGAGGTTATTCTATTAGAAACTTAACAGGCGGACTTGCAGCTGTTTCACCGCCAGAAATTAATGGTTTAGGTACAGCTACAAAAATTCCTGGTCCATATGTACCAGTAGCGCAAGGCTTTTTCGTTACAAGTAATGCTACAGGAGGCCTTATAACCTTTGATAATAACCAACGTATATTTGCGAAAGAGGACGGGTCGAACTCTTTATTCTTTAGAGGTGTAAACTCTAATACTGCTAAGTCTATAACTGATGGTGATGTTGACAATGATCAATTTATCAGAATAGATTTCATTACTCCAGAAAACGCTGTTAGACATTTGTTACTTGGGTTTATGAATAACGAAAATGCTACGGATGGTATAGATTATGGTTATGATGCACTTAATACAGAAAACTTGCCGAGCGATATGTCATTTAATATTGAAGGAGAACGATTCGTAATTCAAGGAGTTGGTTCTTTTGATGAGACTAAGGTGTATCCTTTGGATATTATTTTAAGCAATGGTGGAACAATTCAAATAGCGCTCAATGCTCTTGAAAACTTTGATGAAGCTATTGATGTCTATATTTTTGATGCACTTTTAAATACCTATTCGCATATTAATGACACTAATTTTGAACTTACATTAGGTTCAGGAGAATTTATTGATCGCTTCTATATGGCCTTTATAGATAATAGCTCATTGTCTTATAATGATTTTGAGGATGAAGGATTTGATATTTCATATTTAAATGAGAGTAAAGAGATATTGATTAATTCTTCTAATATCTATAATGTTAAAGCTGTGGAACTATTTAACATGAATGGTCAAAAAGTAACGGAATATAATAATGAAGATTTTACATATAGGAGTAATGAATTAAGCATTACCATACCAGCACCCGATATCTCAGAAGGTGTCTATATAGTTAAATGCTATTCTTCAGATCATTTTTATAATAAAAAGGTAGTAATTAGGCGTTAATATGTAGCTTAATACGACATATATGTTAATAAAATATGTATTTCGTCGTAAAAATATGCTTTTTATAGATTTTTTTGTTTAGATACAATACATTTGAAAAATATAGAAGTATCATAAACAACCCAAATCTAATGAGAACTATATCTACACTACTATGTATATTGCTGTGTGCAATATTTTCAAATGGAGTTGAAGCTCAATCTGAGATTCAACGTGTTAGGATTGATTTTGAAAATCCTGAGGGTTTTACCAGACACTTGCTGCTTGGTTTTGTTGCTGACAATTCTGCAACTGACGGATTTGACTATGGCTACGATGCACTAAATCCAGATGATTTACCAGATGATTTGAATTGGATCATTGAAGAAGATCGTTACGTTATACAAGGTGTTGGTGCGTTTAGCACAGATAAATATTATCCCTTAGGTATGTTTTTGTCTAATTCTGGTGATATTTCAATTTCTTTAGCTAACCTTGAGAATTTCGAAGAAACCGTTAATGTTTATCTTTATGATTTACAGCTCGATACTTATACTTTGTTAAATCAAGAGAATTATACTAATAATTTAGCTGCAGAAACCTATTTAGATCGTTTTTTCTTAACATTTTCTGTTTCCGTAGGAGCAATTATTAGTAATAGTGTACTCTCAACTTCTGAAAATAAAATAAGTGATGTAAACGTATGGCATTCAAACCTCAATAACGAATTATATATTAAGGGTATACCAACTAAAGCTAACTCAATTTCGATTGCTGTTCACAGCATAGATGGTAAACAAATAATTGAAGAAAAAATCTCGAATGGTACAAACGAGAATGAGATTAAACTTAATACAGCTGGTCTTTCTCGAGGTATTTATATTATTAAAATTGATTCTGCTTCATTTTCCCATACGTCTAAAGTTTGCATCGTTAATTGATAAAAGGCTGACTATTTTCATTAATTTTATAACTTAAATAAATAATGAGATGTCAGATAAAAAATTAGGTTTAAATACCATTTGTACGCATGTTGGTGAAATAAAGGATGAGCAATTTAAAGGTGCAGTATCACCGATGTATTTGAGTTCATCTTATGAGTTTTTAGATGTAGATGTAAAACGTTATCCAAGATACTTCAATACACCAAATCAAGAATTTTTGTCTAAGAAAATAGCAGCTTTAGAACATACGGAAGCCGCTATGATTTTTGGCTCCGGTATGGCAGCTATAAGCACTATGTTTTTAGCTTTTTTAAAACAAGGTGATCACTTAGTAGTACAGAACACTTTATATGGTGGAACTGTAAATTTCATAAAAGAAGAATTTCCGAAGTATGGTATAGAATACACCTTTACCAATGGTTATGAGCTTAAAGATTTTAAAGCTGCTATTCAACCAAATACAAAATTGATTCATATAGAAACTCCTTCAAATCCTTTAATGACCATTACAGACATCACAGCTATTGCGAAATTGGGTAAATCAAATAATATTTTAACTTCAATAGATAATACCTTTGCCTCACCAATTAATCAAAGTCCCATAGATTTTGGAATTGATATGGTAATGCATTCTGCTACTAAATATTTTGGTGGACATAGTGATATTTGTGCAGGAGCAGTAGCGAGTTCATCCGAACACATAGAACGCATCTGGAATGTTGGTAAAAATTTGGGTGGAAGTTTAAGTGATATGACGGTTTGGATGTTAGAACGTAGTATGAAAACCTTAGGACTTAGAGTAAAAGCACAGACCAAAAATGCTATGAAGATGGCTAAATGGTTAGATAAACATCCAAAAGTTAGTAAAGTATATTATCCCGGATTAAAATCTCATCCAGATTATAAACTGGCAAAGTCTCAAATGAAAGGTTTTGGGGCTATGTTATCTTTTGAGTTGACGGATGATTTAGATGCTTATAAATTTCAGAAGCAATTAAAATTGATTAAATCATCAATGAGTTTAGCTGGTATAGAAAGCACTGTGATATCACCTCATTTAACGTCTCATGCTTTATTAACTCAAGAAGAACGCGATAAAGTTGGTATTAGTGATCAATTGATTCGTTTTTCTGTAGGCATAGAGGAAACTAGAGATTTAAAACTCGATATAGAACAGGCTTTTGAAAAAATAGTAAACAGAAAGTAATTGACTTAATTATTTTTTTTTCTAAAATCGTATTTTAAATTTAATTGTAGAGATAGTCGGTGAAAACTCTTAGTTTTAAATGAATGTCTGACGTAACCTAATTCTGAATTTATATTTTTATTTATTTTAATTCCAAGACCAGCAAAAACTCTGTTTTGCTGAAAATCAAATTCATTTAAATTAAAATGGATTTCGTCGTAAGTAGATATGAAGAGTGTTTTATTTAAAGGGAATTTAACTTTAAATCTATAACGTATTCTGTGTATGAGTATATTTTCTGTTGGAAATTGAAGAAAACGTTGCTCTAATCTAAATCTATGTGAGAAACTGGTCTTGTTTGATTTATGCAGCAATACCAATTGCTCAATAATTCTGTTTTCTTTCGTGTGAGGTATATCATTTACGTCAAAAGTAGAATCAATGTCTCCATACGCATATCCTGCACCAACAATAACATTATTGTTAAAATGATAATTTAAACCCACAATACCTAAAAGTAGATGTTCTTTATCTGCAGGTAACTGATAATCCCAATTGGTAAATGAAGCACTTAGACTCAGTTTTTTACTGATTTTATTGGATGATGTAATCTCGTACCATGCACCTAATTGATCTTCACCAGTGTCTTGAGCATATAGATGTGTTTGAAAAAGTAAGCCAATAAGAATTAAGTAAAAGGGAATTTTCATAGTTCAGCTATGTAAAATAAAAGAGCCCATTTCTGGGCTCTTTTCAGTCATGGAATTATTAAACATGGTCTCCTAAATGATGATGTTCATCAATTAAAGGACCTCCTTCAATGATTTGCTCAGAAGCTTCACTAGCAAATTTTTCAAAATTTAAGTGGAATGAGTGTGCTAATTGAATAGCCTTACTTATATAGCCTCCTTTTTGTAACCAAGTATTCATTGGGTCTAATATCTCTATTGGAACGTTAGGAATATACTTTGGCATATTTAATCCGAATATTGGATGTTGTTCATAATCAACATTATCTAAATCTCCATTAAGAATAGCCGTAATCATAGCTCTAGTATATTTTAATTTAATACGAGAACCAACTCCGTAAGGACCGCCACTCCAGCCTGTGTTCAGTAACCAAACATTAACACCAGCTTCTTGCATTTTTTTACTTAGCATTTCTGCATATTTTGTAGGATGCAATGGCATAAATGGCTCACCGAAACATGCTGAGAATGATGGAACAGGCTCTGTAATACCAGCTTCAGTACCTGCAACTTTTGCAGTATAACCAGAGATAAAGTGATATGCAGCTTGACCTGGTGTTAATTTAGATACTGGAGGTAATACCCCAAAAGCATCACAGGTTAGGAAGAAAATATTCTTAGGGTTATCTGCATATGAAGGTTGTTGAATGTTATCAATATGATAAATAGGATAACTTACACGCGTATTTTGTGTAATACTACTATCCATATAGTCAACTTCTCCATTGTCTTTAAAGACAACGTTCTCTAAAATCGCACCTGGTTTAATGGCTCTAAAAATATCTGGTTCTTTTTCTTCAGTTAGATCAATTACTTTTGCGTAACAACCACCTTCAAAATTAAAGATTCTGTTTTCTGCAGTCCAACCATGTTCGTCATCGCCAATCAATTTACGATCTGGATCGGCAGATAATGTCGTTTTACCAGTACCAGATAGTCCGAAGAAAATAGCAGTATCACCATCCTCACCAACGTTAGCAGAACAGTGCATTGGCAATACATTTTTATCTACGGGTAAAATCATATTTAGCGCAGAGAAAATACCTTTTTTCATCTCGCCAGTATAAGCAGAACCACCAACAAGTGCTATTTTTTTAGTAAAGTTTAAGATTGAAAAATTACCTTGTCTAATGCCATATTTTTTTGGCTCTGAACATTCGTAGCCTGGTGCACATAGTACTAGCCATTCTTCTTCAAAGTTTTCAAGTTCAGATTCATCGGGTCTTAAGAACATATTGTAAATAAACATATTAGACCAAGGATATTCAGTAATGGTTCTAACATTCATTTTGTATTTAGGATCTGCACAAACGTAGCCATCTCTAACAAAAATTTCTTTTCCACTTAGATAGTTTTCTATTTCTGATTGTAAATAGTCAAAATTCTCTGGTGAAATCCCTTTATTTGTTTTTCCCCACCAAACTTTATCTTTAGTATAATCATCTTTCACTAAGAATCTATCTTGAGGTGAACGTCCTGTAAAATTTCCTGTGTTAATGGCTAAAGTGCCATTTGCAGTTTCTTTTCCCATTCCTTTTTCCACAGTAATGGCTTGTAATTTTTCTGGTGATAAGTTCCAATGTGCGTTGGTATCTTTTAATCCATACTTTGTGAGGTCTCTTGTTTTCATAATCGGTTGTTTTAATGTTTCCATGATTTTAAAAATTTTATTCGACTTTTTATTTAAAATGGCCATATTAATGGCACTAATAGTAATGTGGTTATTAAGAAGAGTAGAAGCAAAGGTGCACCTACTTTTAGATAATCCATAAATTTGTATCCACCAGCTGTCATTACCATGGCATTAGTAGTGGTACCAACTGGTGTTAAGAATGCTGTTGAAGCACTTATAGCAACAGCAATCATAAATGGGGCTGCTGATAGATTTAATGTACTGGCTGCAATAATTACAATTGGCGCCATTAAAACTGCCGTGGCAGAGTTATTTATTACTTGACTAAACGTAGTTGTTAACAGAAATACACCTCCTAATAATACAACAGGATGTAAACTACCTAAAGTGTTTACAAGACCATTGGCAATTAATTCTGCAGTACCAGTTTTCTGAAGGGCTATTCCCATTGGTATCATTGCTGCTATCATTACAACACTTATCCAACTAATGCCTTTATATGCTTTTGCCATCGGAACACATTTTGTAATTAAGACTATCCCAGCAGATATAAGCGCCGCAATAGCTCCAGGTACAATTTTAAAAACTAACAGAACAATCATTAACATAAGTGCAAACAAAGCGATGTAAGATTTATATGTAAGATCTGTTACAGTTTTTGCCATACCTTCTGGACTACCACAGATTACTAAATTTTCGTGGTGTTGTTTCAATTGATCAATATCACTCCATATGCCTCTAACTAAAAAGGCATCACCTGCTTTTATTCTAATTTCTCGTTCTGTAAATGGTTTGTTATTACGTGATGCAGCCATCAATTGTACACCGAAACGTTTAAAGAAATTACCTAATCGTATTTTTCGGCCTACAAGGACAGATTTTGGTGTTACCAATACTTCTGTCATACCAACTTCTTGATTTATTAGGTTGTTTTTTAATTCATCTTCAATCGGTTCTAATGGAAGAAGTCCTAATCTAAATTTTATCATTAGCCTATTAATGGCTTCTGTATTTCCTTTGACTGTAATAATATCGTGGTATAAAAATTCTGTGTTATTTGTTGGGAATTCGATAAATGGTTCGTTCCTTTTTAATACGCTTGGGTGTCTTCGCTTTATTCTTAAAATCGATACGTTATAGTCATTTTCAAAATTCCAATCTCCAAGTTTTGTATTTAATAATGGAGATACAGATCTAACCCTTAGTCTGTAATAATCACCATCGACTTTATAGGCTTCAATCCATTTGTGTAGTGTTGTGCTTATGTCTACAGGCTTATTATTCGTTTTATTACTTGGTAATAAGCGGTAACCAATAAATCTAAAATAGAGTAGTGCTATTATAAGTAAGGGCAATCCAATTAAAGCAAATTCGAAGAAAGAGAAACCTTCTAATCCACTTTCTATCATAGTATTGTTAACAATAATGTTTGGAGGTGTACCAGTTAATGTTAGCAAACCACCAGTGTTAGATCCGAATGCTACTGGCATTAATAATTTAGAAGGCAAAGTTCCAATACTCCAAGCTGAAGAAATTGTAACTGGCATTAATGTGGCTACTGTACCTGTGTTACTAACAACTCCAGATAATAATCCTGAACCTAATGTTGTTATTAATAAAAGTTTAGTTGTGCTTTTACCAGCCATCTTAATAAATTTTTTACCAGCTAATGCTGTCCAACCTGTTTGTGATAGGCCTTCACCAATAATAAATAACGCGGCAATCATAATTACCGTTGGGTTACTAAAGCCGCTTAGAGTTTCTTTTAAATCTAATATTCCAAAAAGAAATAGACTTAACATTGAAAGTAAGGCGATTATATCTGGTGTATATTTTCCCCAAATGAATAAGGCAATTGTAATAATTAAAATGGTTAGCATTAAACCCATTGAGACTTTACTTTTAACATTAGTATAAAATTACTAGCATTAAAGAGCAATTATTATGACTATTGTCATACTTTATGGTAATTATGAATTTTTCAAATTTGATTAATAATTTTGCATTTATTTAAAGGATTCAGAAAGCGAAACCGTTTGCGAAATAAAAAGAAAACGATAAACTGTGTTCTTTTTAATATTTTTGACATTAAGTAAAATTGATTTTTGTATGAAATTAGACATATTAGCTATTGGAGCGCACCCAGATGATGTTGAGTTAGGCTGTGGAGCAACCATAGCCAAGGAAATTGCTAACGGCAAAAAAGTTGGTATTATTGATTTAACGCGTGGTGAATTAGGCACGCGTGGTACAGCAGAAACTAGAGACTCCGAATCTTTTAATGCTGCTAAGCTTTTAGGGGTTCATACTAGAATAAATATGCGATTTGCTGATGGATTTTTTCTTAATGACAAAGCACATCAAATAGAACTTATTAAAATGATTCGATTTTACAAGCCAGAAATTGTGATATGCAACTCTATTGAAGATAGACATATAGATCATGGCAAAGGCAGTAAACTTGTGAGTGATGCTTGTTTTTTAAGTGGCTTAAAGAAAATTGAAACTGTACATAAAGGTGGTACTACGATTCAAGAACCATGGAGACCAAAAGTAGTCTATCACTATATACAATGGAAAGATTTAGAACCAGATGTTGTGGTAGATGTATCTGGCTTTATGGATAAAAAAATGGATGCAATTTTAGCGTATAAAACTCAGTTTTTTGATCCTAATAGCAATGAGCCCGAAACCCCTATTTCTAGTAAGAATTTTACGGATAGCATAGACTATAGAGCCCGTAATTTAGGGAGACTCATCGGTGTAGAACATGCAGAAGGTTTTACAGTGGAGCGTTATCCTGCTGTTGAATCTTTATTTGATTTAAAATAAGTAAAGAAAACGTTTTGTAGAAAAATGTAAATAATTTACATTTGCAGTCCTAATTAAAATGGTGGTTGTAGCTCAGCTGGTTAGAGCGTCGGTTTGTGGTACCGAAAGTCGCCGGTTCGAACCCGGTCTTCCACCCTAAAATTAGTAAAGCCTTTCAGAAATGAAAGGCTTTTTTGTATTTTAAAGGTGAATTTTATTCTGTTGCTTTATCAACAACAACTCTATTTTCTCTATTGGCAACTTCCCAAGCCGTATGAAAAACCAAACGGGTTCTGTTTTCTAATAAATCATATTCAATCTTGTCCGCTGTATCACTTGGTTGGTGATAGTCGTCATGTGTTCCGTTAAAATAAAATATTACCGGAACATTGTTTTTTGCGAAGTTATAATGGTCAGACCTGTAGTAAAAACGGTTAGGATCATTTTCATCGTTATAAGTATAATCTAACTCAACATTGGTGTATTTTTTATTGACTTCTTCAGAAATGTTGTGTAAATCTGTACTTAACTTATCGCTGCCAATTAAATATACGTAGTTTCGATCTCCTTCTTTTCGTTTTGGATCTATTCTTCCAATCATATCTATATTAAGATTGGCAACAGTATTTGCCAAAGGATAAATAGGATCATTATCCGTGTAATGCCTAGACCCTAAAAGCCCTTTTTCTTCACCAGTAACATGTAAAAAAAGTATAGATCGTTTAGGTCCGTTACCATCTTTTTCCGCCATTTTAAAGGCTTCAGCGATTTCTATAATAGCAATAGTACCAGAACCATCGTCATCTGCACCATTATAAACTTTACCATCTTTAATTCCTTCGTGGTCTAAGTGCGCAGAAATAACGACAATCTCTTCTGGTTTTTCAGAGCCTTTGATGTAAGCGACTACGTTTTCAGAAGTTATAGCTTCAGACTTATTATCAATAGCTAAATCTATTTTAGTTTGGATAGTCTGAGGTTCATCATTTTCAGATATTGAAGGGTATATTGCTTTACCTAATTCGTCATTAATCATAAGCATTATCATACCAGCCTCGTTACTCTTTAAAGATAAGCGTCCTGAAGTACCAGATTCTGCTTGTCTTTGGAAATATGGTGCATATCTTGAAAACAAATTGTCATTAACAAATAATAGCCCTTTAGCTCCATTAGCTTTTGCTGCATCTCTTTTACTGGATAATGATTGACGACCATTAGTCCATTTAGTATCTTCAGTAGTACCAGAAGTTATATAATTACCTTCAGCATCTTTAGGTTCGCCTGCTTTAACTAACACTATTTTTCCTTTTACATCTATATTCTTATAATCAGAATAATTATCAGCATCAATACCATAACCCACATATATAATCTCATCGATTGTTGTATTTATACTTTCCGCAGCAGTCATTACAATGTGGTTTTCAAAGGCGCTAAATTCTTTACCATTAACATTTAACTTAGCCGCAGTCACTTTTTGTTTTTCTAAAGGAACTTCTTGAAAATAGTCATCACCACCTAAAGGTGTCGGGATTTCCATGCTTTTGTACAATTTTTTTAAGTATTCAACCGCTAATTTTTGTCCTTTTTTACCAGTTTCTCTGCCTTCAAATTCATCAGAAGCATACTTGTAGAGCATTGTTTTTAATTCTTCTGACGTAATGCTTGAAGCATATTCAACAGGGTCAGATGGAGCCTTAGTCTTTAAAGGTTTAGTATTACTTTTTGAAGATGTACCACAGCTTAATAATAAACCAGAGATACAAAGTGTTAATAACAGTCTTTTCATTTATATATGAGTTGAGTTAATAGGAATAGTAAAGTAAATTAAAAGTTGACTTAATATGTCAACGGTTAAAGTTACGAAAATTGGTTAGCCTTTAACATTATGCTAATTTTCTTTTAACAAATTTTAACACTAAATAATTTCAGGATTTAAGCGCTCAGGCGAATTTGCTAAATACCAAGCTGAAGCGAAAATCAATTTTGTACGTTTCTCTAAAAGCGGATAGTTAATTTTATCAGCTGTGTCTGTTGGTTTTGTGTAATCTTCGTGCTCGCCATTAAAGAAGAATACAACAGGAATACCTTTTAGAGCAAAATTGTAATGATCAGATCTGTTGTAATAACGGTTAGGATCATTTTCGGAATTGTATTTATAGTCTAGATTTAGATTCACAAATTCTGAATTAGCCTCTTGTACAACGTAATGTAATTCTGTGCTCAAACGGTCAGCGCCAATAACATAAATATAGTTTTCATTGTCTTTGTGTCTTTCATCTACTCGACCAATCATGTCTATATTTAAAGTCGCAATTGTATTTTTTAATGGAAAGATTGGGTTTTCGGTATAATATCTAGAACCATGTAAGCCAACTTCTTCAGCAGTTACATGTAAAAAAACAATACTTCGTTTAGGCCTATGACCATCTTTAACAGCACTACGAAAAGCTTCAGCCATTTCTAATACAGCTGCAGTGCCAGATCCATTATCGTCAGCTCCATTATATATTTCACCATCAATAATACCTTCGTGGTCAGAGTGAGCAGAGATGTATACATACTCGTTCGGATATTCTGAACCTTCTATGTAAGCAATAATATTTTGGGAATCGTTTAAACTATCAGGTAAAACTTCTTTCGGCACTGTTTGATAGTAGTTAGAATGCGACTTTGGAGCTTTAATGTTTTGAGATTTGTAATATGTTCTAATATAATCACAAACTTCATTATGTCCTTCTTCACCAGTCATTCTACCATTATACTTATCTGAAGACACTTCTTCTACAAGCGTTTTTAATTCTTTAGACGTAATAGTGCTTAAATATTTTTTTAGAACCTTTTCATCTTTATAGGTAATACCATTTTTTAGATTGTCAATTTTTTCGCTATGTCTCAGAGTGGCGCAAGAACCAACCAGAATGAGTGCAGAAGCAACTAATATTTTCATTTATAGATATTTGTATTTTACGGTTACTTGCTTACGTTATTCATAATTCCCTTAAATTATAAAATTTTGAGCCTGCAAGTTTTGTCTAATTAATTGATTTTAACAAAAATAAGATAAAAGGTGATAAATTTTCTTACAATTGATATGAAAATTTTACATGTTCTTGACTGTAATTGTTTCATTGTAATGCAATAGCATTTATTATAATAATATACAATTGCTTATCAATAGACTCTAATTTCTATATTATAAATAAACGAACAGAATTTTAATTAAAAAACCTTTGTCAACACCGAAAAGGATTTTATATTTGCAACCGCTAAAGGAGAAATGGCAGAGTGGTCGAATGCGGCAGTCTTGAAAACTGTTGAGGGTCACACCTCCGGGGGTTCGAATCCCTCTTTCTCCGCTTAAAAACCCATAACATAAAGTTATGGGTTTTTTGTTGCTATGTCTTTACGTGGTCAAATAGTTCAGTATGAGCAATATCATTTCAATAACGCTGCTTTATAAATACATTTGTACTATCTTTTTAATTGTACTTTATCATGAAAGTACTTTTATTTAATAAACTAATTATCGAAGAAGCTCCACAAAAAGACACTTAATTAAAAGTGTTAAATGTAATTTCACACGTTAATAAGAGTGAAATATCAACAAAGGCACTCTAATATTATTGCTAATTTTAGTTGTTGGTGATCCTATAAAGAAACGCTCAAAGAGACTTTCTTTTTGAACCAGAAGCGTTGTTAAATCTATATTGTGAGTTTGTATATATGTATCTACTGCTATGGCTATTGGAATATCAGTGATGAGGTGATATTCGTGCTGCATTTCCTTTAGAAAAGTATTTATATTTTCTTTGTCTTTTAGTTCTTCTTTAGAATTTTCGTTATTTGTTTTTATCCTTAATAGATGAATTTTTTTACTAAATCGCTTAGCAAAACTCACAGCATCAGTAAAAGCATTTTCCCTTAACGAATCTGAGTGGTCTAAAGGCAATAAAATTTCTTTTGGCGTTCTGTACTTAAAACCTTCCGGAATAACTAGCGTTGGGCAATCCACTTTTCTAATAACATTAATAGTATTACTTCCAAAAACAACTTCACTTGCACCTGTAACACCATTAGTTCCCATAACTACTAAATCAATATTTTTAGATGCTTTTATTTGATTAATGGCATCAGTTAAACTATCATAGTCGGCCACAGATTTAATGGAGTAGGTTTGGGTTTCAAACTCATCTTCAAGTTCTAAAATAAGTTGATCTAACTTATTTTTAGCTTTTTTTATAATAGAATCGTATAGGCTTTGGTTCCCAGATAGCATCAAATCATCAGTCATAAAGGATGAAGAGCTTTGCACATTTAATAATGAAAAATTACAGGTATCACCTTCAAATAGTTGTAATGCGTACCGAATAGCATTGATTGAATTCTCTGAAAAGTCCGTAAGCAGCAGTATATTTTTCATAATGCTAGGTTTTACTCTATAAATTTAAGATTTGTTGAGTAAAACAACTATGACAAAGATCATACAGCTGTAATAGAATAATTTCTAAATAACCAAAATGTGATTAAAGATATTTCAATGTAAACTAAACCTTTAAGTCTTGAGTAAGATTTTTTAAAGTTGCAATAAAAGGCTGTTTTGTTAAAACCTCTCCAGTCGCAGCTTTAATAGCATTAGCCAAAGCACCTCCTGCTGGTGGTAAACCTGGTTCGCCTAATCCTGTAGGAGATAATTCATTTTTAACAAAATGGGTTTCTACGATTGGAGTTTCTTTCATTCTGATTAAACGATACGTATTAAAATTGACATCTTGAGGTTGTCCTTTTTCAAAAGAAAAGTCTCCATACATCGCATGACCAATACCATCGATAACACCACCTTCAATTTGGTTTTTTGCTCCTGTAGGATTCACTACTATGCCACAGTCAACGGCAACAGTTACTTTTTCAACATATGGTTGTCCGTTTTTTAAGGTGATATCTACCACTTCTGCAACATGAGTATTATGGCTGTAATAAGCTGCAAATCCTTGATGTACGCCAGTATTACTTTTTCCCCAATTGCTCTTCTCTTTAGCTAGCTTAATAGTATCTATCATTCGTTTTGCGGAATATTCTATGCTAGAATCTTTACCATCTTCAACATTTGCTAGTAAATCTAGACGAAGTTGTACAGGATCTATTTGTAATTCTCCTGCTAATTCATCAAAGAAACTTTGTTCTGCAAAGGCTAAAAAGTTGGTGTAAGGTGCACGCCAAGCTCCTGTAGTAATATTACTTTTATAGTTTCCAGATTCTACCTTATAATTCTTTATTGCTCCTGCAGGAAAGAAATTAGGAATTAAGCCATACATATTTGAATTGATTGCTGCTTCTTTAAGATGATAACCCGTTACTTTTCCATCTTTAATTGACGCTTTAATTCTGTATTTAATTGCAGGTCTATAAATTCCCGCAGCCATATCATCTTCTCTCGAAAAAATCACTTTTACAGGTTGTTTCGTAATATTGGATATTTCAGCAGCTTCTAGAGCGAAATCACCATAAAGGCGACGTCCAAATCCTCCACCCATTCGAGTCATTTCTAAATGAATATCTTCTGGTTCTCTATCTATAAGGTTTGCAATACGTCTTGCTGTACCAGCGGGTGTTTGTATTGGTCCTACAAGATGTACTTTGTCATCAGTAACATTTGCATAAAAATTCATAGGCTCCATACAATTATGCGGTAAAAAAGGAGACTCGTAGGTGCGTTCTATAACTTTATCGGCTTCGGCAAATGCTTTTTTTACATTGCCATCTTCACGACGAACATCTAATTTTTTACTATTTAGAATGTTGTCTAATTCTTTGTTATGGTTAGTTGTACTTTCTAAAGTCCCATCATCTTTCCATTCAACGTTCAAGGCTTTTTTTCCCTTCATTGCTGCCCAAGTATTAGAGGCTAATACGGCTATTTTATCACCAAACTGAACTACATTAGAGACACCATTTACAGCTTTAGCATCTGTAGCATCAAATGAACTTATCTTTTGTCCGAATGCTGGTGGGCGAGACACAGAAACGTATTTCATACCTTCTGCAGTATAGTCTAATCCAAATAATGGTTTTCCCGTAATAATGTCATCTATATCTACATTAATGGCATCCTTGCCGATAATTTTATAATCTTTTGGCGATTTCAAAGTCACATCTTCTGGTACTTCTAAAGCTGCGGCTTCATTAACCACATCTCCATATCCTAATTCTTCACCATTATTATTTTTTATAATACCATTTGAAGCTGTACAGGATGAAGCATCAACTCCCCATTTTGCAGCAGCAGCATTGATTAGCATTTGTTTTGCTGTAGCTCCTGTTTGGCGCAAAGCATCCCAACCAAAACGAATAGACTGGCTTCCTCCAGCAACTTGTCTTTGAAAATTTTCTGTATCTAATGCTCCTTGCTCAACTGTTACTTGTTCCCATGGTACATCCAATTCTTCAGCAATTAACATTGGCATCGATGTTTTTACACCTTGTCCAATTTCTGGATTGGGTGAAAAAATAGTAACATAACCATTGTCTGCAATTTTAATAAAAGCATTGAAATCGTTGAAGTTGAGTTTTGATACATCAACAGGTGGAACAGCTGCTTCTTTACAAGAATTAAAAAGGTTAAAACCTATTAAAAGTCCTCCGCTCGCAAGTGCAGAGGTTCTAATGAAATTACGTCTGCTAAATGTTATTTTGTTTTGATTTTCCATGATAAGTTAGCTTAAGACATTTTTTTTGCAGCTAAAGCCACTGCTTTTTCTATTCTGTTATAACTCGCACATCTGCATAGGTTGCCATGCATGGCATTTCTAATAGATTCATTATCGGGATTTGGATTCTCCTTTAAAAATGACGTAGCTGTCATTATTTGTCCGGCTTGGCAATAACCACATTGCGGAACGTCTAGCTCTTTCCAAGCCTGTTGTACAGGATGCAATTTGTCTTTTGCTAAACCTTCGATTGTTGTTATTTCAGAACCTTCTAATCGCGAAGCTGGTAATAAACAACTTCGAGTTGCTACACCATCTATATGAACAGTGCACGATCCACACTGGCCAATACCACAGCCAAATTTTGTGCCTACTAAATTGAGTTCATCTCTTAGAACCCAAAGTAGAGGTGTGTCCGAATCGACTACTACACTTAGGTTTTTCCCGTTGACTTTTAGATTATAACTTGCCATAAGCTTTATTTTATTCTTCTAAAGTTAATGTATTTTATTGAGTTTTTTTAGAATTTAACAACTCTTGATAATCTTCTTTAGTATCAATATCTACCAAATTGGCATTATCTAATGAAACAATATCCTGCCTGTTAGAATTTAAAAATGCCTTTGCACCTTTATCCCCTTGAAGTTTTAATAATTCATCAAAATGAGTTTTAGAAATTATGGCAGGAACACCGTAGGTTTTATTATAAGTTGAGACTACAATTTTTTCTTCATGATTTTTATAAGTAGCAATCATACTATTTATGTATTGTGTTGTTATAAATGGTTGATCCCCTAATAGTAATAAAACCGCATCAAATTTTTGGTTGGATATATGCTGAATTCCTGCAACTATACTAGAACTCAATCCAGATTTATATTCAGGATTAAAAATAGTCTCAATTTTGTATTTTGAAATAGATTTTTCAACTGCCTTATAATTTGCACCTAAAACACAATAGGCTTTATTAACATCTGAATTTAAAGCATTTTCAATTACCAAACCTAACAATGTAGTGTTACCAAAAGGTAATAATTGTTTGGCAGTATACATTCTGGTAGAACTACCTGCAGCTAGAACAAGAATCGTAATATTCATTTATTGATTTTGTTTATGCTAAAGTTATTTAAAATATTGGTTTTTAAATCTATTCGATAGCCTTATTCCTTATTTTTGCTAAAAAAAGAATGTCTATAATAGAAAACTTAAAATGGCGTTATGCCACCAAAAAATTTGATACTACAAAATTACTTTCAGAGGAAAAACTCAATATTTTAAAGGAAGCCTTCAACTTAACCGCATTGTCTTATGGTTTACAAACCCTGAAATTGGTTGTAGTTGAAGATAAAGACACTAGAGAAAACCTTTTAGAATGCTCATATGGACAGCGACAGGTTGCAGATGCTTCCCATTTACTAGTGCTTTGTATTCAAACTGAAATAAATAATGACGATGTAAATGAACATTTTGATACAATTAAAGAAGTAAGAAATACACCTGACGCTATTTTAGAACCATTTAAAGCGCAATTAAAATCTACATTAAATAAAATGCCAACTGAAAAGAAGTTCGATTGGGCGACCAAACAGGCTTATATTGCTTTAGGAAATTTATTGACTGTTTGTGCTGTTGAAGGTATTGATAGTTGTCCGATGGAAGGTTTTATACCAGAGGATTTGGATAAAGCATTACGGTTAAAAAAACATGGTTTGAATTCCGTACTGATGCTCCCTGTTGGTTATAGAGCCGAAGATGATATGTTTGCTGACTTTAAAAAGGTAAGAAAAAAGTTGTCAGAGACTGTTATAGATTTATAAGTGTTCTCCAAAAATAAGACTTTCAATATACTATATTTGCTAGTATAATTTCAATTTTTAATTTAAGTAGAATTTATGCCTGGATTTGAATTATTTAGTGACCTAGAGCGAAAAGAAGTTAATGATGTTTTGGACAACGGCGTTTTAATGCGCTATGGTTTTGATGGCATGCGTAAAGGTCATTGGAAAGCCAAAGAACTTGAATCTGAACTTGCTAAAACATTTGGTTCTAGTCATGTTCAATTAGTCTCGAGCGGTACTGCTGCTGTTTCAGTAGCTTTGGCATCAGCAGGAGTTGGAGCAGGAGATGAGGTCATAATGCCAACATTTACATTTGTAGCGAGTTTTGAAGCGATTATGATGTTAGGTGCCATTCCTATTTTAGTAGATATTGATGACACATTAACACTAGATCCTAAAGCTGTTGAAGCTGCAATAACACCAAAGACTAAAGCTGTTATGGTGGTGCAAATGTGTGGAAGTATGGGAGATATGGATGCGTTGCGAAAGGTTTGCGATACCCATAATTTAATTTTTGTTGAAGATGCTTGCCAAGCTATTGGAGGAACGTACAAGGGTAAACCTTTGGGAAGTATCGCAGATATTGGTTGTTTTTCTTTCGACTTTGTAAAAACTATTACCTGTGGCGAGGGTGGAGCAGTAGTAACTAATAATAAAGATTATTATATTAACGCAGATCATTATAGCGATCATGGACATGACCATGAAGGCAATGATAGAGGAGCAGAAACTCATCCATTCTTAGGTTATAATTTTAGAATTTCAGAATTGCATGCAGCAGTAGGTTTGGCACAAGTGAGACGATTACCAGAGTTTATTGCTATTCAAAAACGAAACTATACCATTTTAAGAAACGCATTAGCTCAAGTACCTGGAGTGACATTTAGAAAAGTTCCGGAAGGTGGCGAGGAAAGTTATGCATTTTTAAATTTCTTTATGCCAGATGCTGAGTCTGGTTTAAAAGTAGCAGAAGCATTTAAAACAAATGGTATTGATGTGTGTTGGAATTACTACCATAACAATTGGCATTACATAAGAAAATGGGATCATCTTAAAGAATTAAAGTCGTTATTCCCTATTTCTAAAGAAGTTAAAAAAGGTTTAGACTATCTTAAAACTAAAACCTTTGAACAGTCGGACGATTATATTTCGAGAAACATGTCTTGTTTAATTAAATTGTCTTGGACGGAGGATGAGGTTAAAGCACGCGCTGAAAAAATGGTCAATTGTATTAAAGAAGTTTCTATATTATAATATTGATTTGTATCGTGTATTGGTTTTGTATAGGCTAAAAATTAGTATCTATTATTTCCGATTCATAGTTTTATAAAAAATAGCGCTATGAAAGTAAATTACATTTTAATTGTCTTTGTTTTTAATTATAGTCTTTTGTCATTTTCTCAACAAATGCCAATTGATTTCTCTGATAGTCAAGATATTTTTATGACATTTGGTAATAGTAGTTTTTCATCTATTGTGGATCCTGAAGATTCAGCAAATAGCGTGGGTCAACTTGTAAATGATGGAACAGAACCTTGGCAAGGTTTTTATATGGACCTAGTAGCTCCTGTTAACCTTGATGAATCACAAGTAATAACTTTATCTTTTTATCAATATGATTCTAACCCTCATAACATTTTAGTAAAATTAGAAAATGGTGATGATTCGGATGTAGAAGTTGTTCAGAATGTATCAGGTACTAATTGGACAAACAATATAAGCTTTGATTTCGCTAATGCATTTTATAGTGGAACCAATACTGCTGTAAATGCCACTGGGTCTTACAGTAGGTTAACGATTTTTATTGACGGAGGAGAGACCATATCTGGAACGTATTTGGTGGACGATATCGATGATGGTACAGAGCCAATAGATCTGCATGCTTTAGATATTGTTTATTCCGATTTGGTTTGGTCGGATGAGTTTGATACTAATGGTGCTATAGATTCTAATAAATGGTTTCATCAAACCCAATTACCTGCTGGTGGAAGTTGGTTTAATGGGGAAGAGCAACATTATACCAATCGAATTGAAAATTCTTTCGTAGATAACGGATTTTTAAATATTTCTGCAATCAAAGAGCCTTTTACAGATCAAGGTCAAACAAAGGAATATACGTCAGCGCGTTTGAATTCGAAATTTGCTTTTACTTACGGTAGAGTAGATGTAAGAGCAAAATTACCTTTTGGAGATGGCACTTGGCCAGCAATTTGGACTCTTGGAAAAAACATAAATGAAGCTGGCGCCTATTGGCAAACACAAGGTTTTGGTACAACGGGATGGCCAGCTTGTGGCGAGATAGATATTATGGAACATGGACTTGGCGCTACAAACCATGTCAGTAGTGCTCTACATACACCTTCTAGTTTTGGAAATACTATGAATTTTCAGTCTTATGAATTAAATGATGTGGCCAATGAGTTTCATGTATATTCTATGAATTGGTCACCCAATCAGATTACTTTTTTAATTGATGATGTTGGTTTTTATACCTATAATCCAACGGTAAAAGATGATAGTACTTGGCCATTTTATGAAGATCAGTATTTACTTTTAAATGTGGCTATGGGTGGAGTAGCTGGTGCTATAGATCCTAATTTTGTACAAAGTAATATGGAGATTGATTATGTGAGAGTTTATCAGAATTCACTTAGTGTTGATGAAGTATTTACTAAAGAGTTATATGTTTATCCTAATCCAACTTCAAATGTCATCAATATTATTTCTGAAGAAAATATTGATAGTATCGAATTGTTTAACCCAATGGGACAATTGGTAATTAATAAAAGCCAAAAAACTAAGCAATTAGATATTGCAACCTTAAATTCTGGAGTTTATATTTTAAAAATAAATTCTGGAGAAGTATCTACGATAAGACGAGTAATAATTAACTAGTAATTTACATACTCAACAATTTCTAAACCATAACCAATCATACCAACACGTTTGGTTTGGAGGCTATTAGAGATGAGTTTTAGTTTACTGATTTTTAAATCATGAAGTATCTGTGCTCCAATACCAAAATCTTTAGTATCCATTCCTATACTTGGTGCTTTTACCAATTTACCTTCAACTTGGTTTTCCTTTAGCATGGATAATCGTGTCAGTAAGTTTATAGATTCTGCCTGCTGATTAATAAATATAATAGCACCCTTTCCTTCAGTATTAATAACATTAAACATGTCATCTAACTTTTTATCAGCGTTATTGGTTAAAGTACCTAAAATATCATTATTTACTAAAGTATTATTTACGCGCGTTAGAATAGGTTCATTAGAATTCCAAGTCCCTTTTGTTAGGGCTATATGTATTTGATTATTTGTGGTTTGTAAGTAAGCCCTAAGTCTAAACCTACCAAAACGTGTTTCAATATCAAAATCTTCTTTCTTTTCAATTAGCGAATCATACTCCATACGATACGCCACTAAGTCTTCAATAGAAACAATTTTTAAATCGAACTTTTTAGCCACTTGCAAAAGTTGAGGTAAACGTGCCATTGTACCATCTTCATTCATTATCTCAACGATGACTCCAGCAGGTTCAAAACCAGCTAAACGTGCAAAATCGATAGCCGCTTCTGTATGGCCAGTTCGTCTTAAAACTCCACCTTCTTTGGCCACTAAAGGAAAGATGTGTCCAGGTCTCGCCAATTCAAATGCCTTGGTATCTTTTTTAACTAAGGCTTGTACTGTTTTTGATCTATCACCAGCAGAAATCCCTGTGCTTACTCCATTTCCTCGCAAATCTACAGAAACTGTAAATGCTGTTTCCATGGGATCTGTATTATTTCTAACCATCATGTTGAGCTCTAAATCTTCACAACGATGTTCTGTTAGTGGTGCACAAATTAAACCTCTACCATGAGTTGCCATAAAGTTAATCATCTCTGGCGTCACTTTTTCTGCAGCTGCTAAAAAATCTCCTTCATTTTCTCTGTTTTCATCATCAACTACAATAATGATTTTGCCCTGTCTAATGTCTTCAATGGCTTCTTCAATTGTATTTAAGGTTGTTTTGGTATTCACAGTATTGTTTATCATAGTGCTAAAATATAATACAAAGGTACGTTATTTTAAATTTTGAAGTTAGTTTGAAACTCACTTTGATTAATTTACAATCTATTTAATTTTTAGAAGTTTTGTTAGATATAAGTGCGTCATCAATTTGTTTTTTCTGAATGAAGTAAAATATAAAATAGAAAGGTAATCCTAACAATACATAGAGAAGTGCATTAATACTTTTTGGTTTACCCAAATGCTTATATAAATCTGAGTGTTTAGAAAAAGATTTTATGAGTGAAAAAATAAAAATCACATAAATGACAAGACCAATAATAAAAAGGGTATTCCCAAGAGTCGGAAAATTATTGTTTTCAAGTATTCTTCCAGTAACTGAGAATGCTGTTGAAATGATGGATGTAATAAGTGCCAGTTTAGAATCTTCTTCGTATGCATTTTTTAAACGAAGTGCCTCTTCATAGTGTTCATTCTTTAAATTACCAGTCAGCTTTAATTCTTGTTTGGTAATTCCTCTGGAATCTAAAATTGAAACGGCAGAGTTTTTATATTCAACCTTAAAATCTGAAGGATTATAATTCTTAATTATACTTTTTAATTTATCGTTATCATAATTTAATAACGTTTTGTATTCATTTGAATTTATATCAAATTCAAGATTACTAATAGCATCTTGTTTCTTCTTTATTCCGAACAGTTTTTTTAATGGCTCTAAAATACTGTCAATTTCAAAAGCTCCTTTATCGTTTGTAGCTCTAGATGTTAGATAGATACTTAGAGGCAGCATAATAGCTGTTGAAAGCCATGCTCCAATAATTGGACTAAAACTTCCTTTTTCTGCACTGTTTTTTGCAAAAATACCGAAGAAGTAATACGTTAAAAATAAAACTATGGCAATAACCATCGGTAGACCAAGTCCACCTTTTCGTATAAGTGCACCAAGTGGTGCACCAACAAAAAATAGAATGATACATGCAAATGCTAAAACAAACTTATCGTGTAGCACTATAATATGTTTGTTTAGCCAAATAGCCTTAGTTTGTGCAGTTTTTTCATTACTATCTAATATTTGTTTTGTACTGTTTGATGAATTTACGGCTAAATTTAAAATCTGAATTTTACTATTATTAGTAGTGAAAAGATCTAAGATATTACCAGTATAAAGTGAATCTTTTTTAGGCACTTGCATATTTAAATTTAATGCAGGATAATTAGTTCTATTATATAGTGTTTTTGATAACTTATTATAATCCTCTATTTTTTTCGTGTTCAAACTATCAATTGTATAATTGAGTTGTTTAACATCTAGCATATTATATCTGTCTGAGTGCGTTTTCTCGTCTAAATCCTCAGAATTTAAAATCTCTAAATCTACATTTATGATATATTTATCAAAATAGCTTTTAGCATGTGGTTTATCCGAGTTTTTTCGTGTATCTTTATTAACAACTTCTTGGTAACGATTTCCGTTTATTAGTTCTAATTGGAGAACGTTAGAATCTGGACTGCTTTTTAATTCTCCTTTTTCAGCAACAATTACTGTATAATTTCCGCTGCGTGTTTTGGCTTTTTCATGGATGATGACGTTCTGAAGAAATTCTCCATTATCACCACTTTTCTCTTCTACCTTAATATTAATGTTACCAATGTCATTAAATTGTCCTTCAGCTATAGCAAGAGCAGGTTTTTTCTTTGCAATATTTCGTCTAAGGTTATAAAAGTTGTACTCTCCCCAAGGAATTACATTATTAGCAAAGAAGAAACAACCAATACCAAGTGCTACAATAAATACACTTAGACTTCGCATGGCACGCTGCAATGAGATACCAGTTGATTTCATTGCTGCAAATTCATAGTTTTCGGCAAAGTTACCAAATACCATTATAGATGATAACAGAACAGTTAAGGGCACAACCAAAGGAATTAGCTTTGGCATGTAATACAGAATAAATTTTGCAGTTACTGATACATCTAAGTCTTTACCAGCAAGTTCAGCAATGTAGAGCCATACTCCTTGTAATATAAAGATGAACATAAATATAATAAAGACGCTAAAAAACGTCCTTAAGAATGTGATAAGTATATACCTATCTAATATTTTCATGCACTAATTCTTATTTATCTCAATGGTTACATATAAGTATCTATTTATGTATGATTCTGGCTCAGTTACTAAAATAGATATTTCACTATACTTTAATCAATTTTATTGATATAGTAATCACTGTACTTAACTTCGTCAAATGTAAATAAGGTTTTTGAGATAGGCTGGTCGGTTTTAAAAGAATTAACAGTTAATGTTGTTTTTGTTCCGTTTTTACCAACTTCTATTAAGTTATAAATATGATTAGTAGTGGCATCTATGCCTAACAATACGTGTTTAATTTCAGAATTAGTATCTATAGGGTTTAATTTTACGTACTGAATCTTTCTGCCCTTTACAGTCTGAATAATATCCATTTTGTACGTATAACCATCTTCGTAAAACGATAACATTTTACTTGGGGTAATGGTATTTTCATCTTCAGAGTTATCCGAAGAGATAGTGACTTCCTCGTCTTCTGGACTAATAGTATATAAAGTTTTTCCGTCAAAAATACGAGTTACACCTAAGATGTTTAGTTTGTATTTTTCTCCTTCAATAACGACATCTCCTCGTGTTTCTTGCGAAATATTTTCATTAACGTTGTTTAATTCGTATTTAAAGTCTAAACTAATGTTTTTATAAGCTTTAATTTTTGTGCTTACTTCATTTAATAATGTTTCGGCTTTTGCATCACTTTGCGCAAAAGCTACAAGTCCAAATGCTAGAAATGCTATTACAAATAAATTTTTACTCAAAGTATTTATTTTATTCTTTTTGTTTTCGTGAATCTTTGATTTCATCTTTATTACGTCTGTTGTCTTATTAATTTTTTTCATTTTCTAATAATTGATCTAAAGCTACTAAATCTGGCACTAATACTTGTCTTGCTTTACTACCTTCAAAAGAACCTACAATTCCTGCAGCTTCTAATTGATCTATAATTCTACCAGCTCTGTTGTAGCCTAACTTTAATTTTCGTTGTAGTAAAGAAGCCGAACCTTGCTGTGATGTCACAATAATTTCTGCCGCGTCTCTAAACAACTTATCTCTGTCTGATATATCTATATCAAGATTTGTGCCACCTTCCTCACCAACATATTCTGGCAATAAATGAGCGTCTGGATACGCTTTTTGAGAACCAATAAACTCAGTTACTTTTTCAACTTCTGGTGTATCAACAAAGGCACATTGAATACGGATTAAATCATTTCCTTGCGTATAGAGCATATCTCCACGACCAATTAATTGGTCTGCTCCAGAACCATCTAAAATAGTTCTCGAATCAATTTTACTGGTGACTCTAAATGCAATACGTGCTGGGAAGTTGGCCTTTATAATACCAGTAATTACATTTACTGAAGGACGTTGTGTTGCAATTATTAAGTGAATACCAATGGCACGAGCCAACTGCGCTAAACGTGCAATTGGTGTTTCTACTTCTTTACCAGCCGTCATTATTAAATCCGCAAACTCATCAACCACCAGAACAATGTATGGTAAAAATGCGTGACCATCATTTGGATTTAATTTTCTAGCTTTAAACTTAGCATTGTATTCGGCAATATTTCTACAAAATGCGTTCTTAAGCATTTCATAGCGATTATCCATTTCAATACAAAGTGAGTTCAACGTATTAATCACTTTTGTATTATCTGTAATAATAGCATCTTCACTATCTGGTAACTTTGCCAAATAATGACGTTCAATTTTATTGAATAATGTAAGTTCTACCTTTTTCGGATCAACAAGTACAAACTTGACTTCTGCAGGATGTTTTTTGTACAATAAAGAAGTTAAAACTGCATTCAATCCAACCGATTTACCTTGACCAGTAGCACCAGCCATAAGTAAGTGAGGCATTTTTGCCAAATCTACAACAAAGGTTTCGTTACTAATAGTTTTACCAAAGGCAATAGGCAATTGCATTTCAGATTTTTGAAATTTCTGAGAGGCAATAACCGAACGCATCGATACAATCGTAGAATTCTTATTAGGTACCTCAATACCAATAGTTCCTTTTCCTGGAATTGGTGCTATAATACGAATGCCCAATGCTGCAAGCGATAGAGCTATATCGTCTTCTAAATTTTTAATTTTTGAAATTCTAATACCTGCTTCTGGAACAATTTCATAAAGTGTAACCGTAGGACCTATAGTTGCTTTAATGCTACTAATTCCTATTTTATAATTTCTTAGTGTTTCAACAATTCTATTTTTATTTTCTTCAAGTTCTTCTTGATCAATAGAAATGCCTTCGTTGTCATATTTCTTTAATAAATCTAGAGGCGGAAATTGGTATTTTCCTAATTCCAGAGTTGGATCAAACAGTCCAAAGTCTTCAACAAGCTTATCTGAAAGATTATCGATTTCAGATTTTTCTTCTTCAACCGTTTCCACTTCCATTTTTAATTCTGGTGTATCAACTGTCTCTTCTTTTGGCTTTTCGGCGACTTCCATTTTTAACTCTTCATCCTTAGTGTTTGGCTTAGAATAGTTGCTTATGGTTGGCTCAGGCTTATCTAATGGAATCTCGAAAGCAGATTTTATGGCTTCAGCTTCTTCAGTTAAACTATTATCTATAATTACAGTTGGTTCTGAAGTATTTGATTCTTGATTAAAGTCGTCTTTAATGTTACGTTTTGCACGCTTAAAGAGGTTTAAAAATGTATCTCCGGTAACTTTAAATCGAATGGCTAGGTATGCAATAAGTCCAAAAAGCAGTAATAGTGCAGTGCCTATTTTACCAATATAATCTTGAAAGAAATGATTCATTTCGAAACCTATAGTTCCACCAAGAATATCATATTTGTGTGTAAAAAAACCAAAGAAAATGGATAACCAAATAATAATTAATGTTCCCCAAATCCAATGTTTACTTAATTTCGCTATCTTCAAATTTAAAGTTACGTACACACCAGATAGAAATACTAAGCCAGAAAAAATAAAGGACGGAACACCAAAGCCTTTGGTAATAAAAAATTCACTCACCCAAGCACCTAATTGGCTCGCCCAATTTTTGTATTCTTGAGAACGCTCAGGAAATGTGCTCAAAACACTTTGGTCTTCCTTGCCAGTAAAAACAAAAGATAAAAATGATATAAAAAGGAGTACCCCAAGAATGATTAACAAGCTACCAAAAACAAGTTTTTGCTGGTTCGATAATTTATATGACCGCTTTTTTGCTTTAGCTTTTGGCTTTGCTTTAGTTGTGGTTTTCTTTTTAGTTGTTTTTTTTGCCATTTTATGCCGAATTTATTTCGGTAACTGGTTCCGAATTATCGGAAATTCATTTTTATTCTTTTGCTTTATTAGAAATACCATTTACATAGTCTTCTATAATATTTAAGTCTATGGCGAGTTCTGACCCTATAAATCCATTGATATCTTTATAAGTGATATTGTCATTGTAAAACTCTAAATACTTACTAGCCAAAGGCAAATAAGACCAGTGCCATTTTTCAAGGTTATAGCCCGTTCTTCCACTATCTTTTTGAGTATAAACTTGATAAAAACCAAAATCATTTGCGTTTGCATTTAACCAATCATATACAGTTTTTCCATTTCCACTGCTAAAATACGAATTACTTAAACTATTTAGGTCTAAATCTGTTCCCCAATGATGACGAGATGAGCTTGGCATAGAACTGTATTCTAAAATTTTCTGAGCACGCTCCAAAGGTTTAAGGTTATTATACATATTCCATTTACGTTCCCAAATGGCTTTTTGTTCTTTATAATTTCGTGTACCAGATAAAATTTTCAATACAATACCATCTTGCTTGGCTGCGTTGAGCATATCTAAAAAAGCACTATATACTTCTTTTTTAAGGTACAAGGTTTTTGCTGAGTGCTCAGAATTTACTTTGGTAAATGTCGTGTCTACTCTATATTCAAACTTTCCTAATACGAAGACTTTTGTAATAGCCTTATTAAGATTTTCTTCAGGTTTAATAGTATCTATTTGAATTAGATTATTTTCTGATGTATTGATTTTTTTATTTTTGAGATTACAACTTAGAACAAATAATATAATAGAAAATACAGCAAGAAAAGATTTCATTTTAAGTTTTAGGCTATTGAGAATATTTAATTCGACAAAAATACAAATATGTAACGTTTATAGTAATGCTTTTGGTATCTAAAGAATTTTAGGTAAATAAATGATGCCCGCTATAATCACAGCAATAATTGAAGCAATAAATACTGCACCAGCAGCAACATCTTTTATTAATCCAATTTTTGGGTGTTGTTCTGGGTGAATAAAGTCAGCAATGTATTCAATGGCAGTGTTTATGCCCTCAATACTCATTACCAAACCAATCATACTAATTTGCACTAGCCATTCTGTTTTAGAAATTTCAAAATAAAAACCAGCAATTGTAATTACAATCGCAATAAACAATTGAATTTTTATACTGGCTTCAGTTTTTATTAATATAAGCATGCCTTTAAAAGCATAGCCCACACTTTTTAATCTGTTAACTAAAAAAGAATCTTTTTTTTGCATAAAAATTATGCTAAGCTAGAAAGTGCGCTTTCATAATTTGGCTCATCTGCAATTTCAGAAACTTGCTCTGTGTGTAATATTGTTCCGTCAGTATTTATAACCACTATACAACGCGATAATAGCGTTTCAAAAGCGCCAGTTTTAAAGGTTAAACCATAATCATCACCAAATTTTCCTGTTTTATAATCAGAAAGACTCTCTACATTTTCTATGCCTTCTGCGCCACAAAAACGAGCCATTGCAAATGGTAGATCTTTTGAGATACACAAAACTTTTGTATTTTTTAGTTGACTTGCTTTTTCGTTGAATGTTCTTATAGATTGTGCACATGTGCCAGTATCTACACTTGGAAATATATTTAGCACCAATCTACTGCCATTATAATCTGCATTAGATTTACTTGATAAATCAGTTGCTGTAAGTTCAAAATCTGGAGCTTTACTACCAACAGACGGTAAATTTCCTATGGTTTCTACAGGTGTTCCCCCTAATGTTACTTTTGCCATTTTAGATAAATTTTATTGCGTTAAAAATAGCAACTTTTATGTGCTTTTCTATTAAATAAAAGATAATATTTAAAATTATTATGCGCTTATATCCAAACCTATGGAAAATTGAATTAATCAATTAATAATCAGTATTTTAATTTTTAAGATTTTGATTACTTGTGCATTTAATCGAAGTTATAGGTCGTTTAAACAATATATTGAGGGTATTTGCACGAAAATTTTAACTTAAAATACTCTAAATTATTAGCTGTAATTAAAACTCATAGACAAAACCCCTACATGTCGCTATTTAAACATTTTTTTTATGATATTTCAATTGCGAAAGTCAAAGATTCTTCTTAATCTCTTTATTGCTATAGGGATTTTAGCAATAGCAAACCTTTTTTCTGTTTATTTAATATTTAATTCAACTGGAATGGAAGAGAAGGTGCCAAGACTTCTTATCAAGTTCTTCAATGTTAATTTAGAAGCTAACTTGCCAGCTTATTTTTCATCACTAGTATTGCTTATTGATGGTATTTTACTCGCTTTAATAGCTTACGGAAGCAATGCGAAAGGAGGGAAATTTTGGCATTGGATTGTATTGTCTGGTATTTTTGTTTTTTTGGCATTGGATGAAATGATTCAAATCCATGAGCAACTTCGTGCACCTATGGAAACTCTTTTGGGCACAACAGGAATCCTTTATTTTGCATGGTTTATTCCCTATGTTGCTGTAACTATTATAATAGGTATAGCTTATTTTAAGTTTGTAAAGCGCTTACCTAAACGCACTTTGAAGCTGTTTATTTTAGCTGGTGTTTTATTTATTTCTGGAGCTGTAACAATGGAAGCTATTAGTGGCATGCATGCAGAAAAGCATGGGGAAAGTACCTTAACGTATGCTTTAATGTATAGTTTTGAAGAGTTGCTGGAAATGTCTGGAGCTGCTTTGTTTCTATATGCATTAATAGATTATATTACAATAGAATTTAACAGCCTTAAACTAAAATTTAAGCCTAAAGAAGATAAAAGTAAAAAGAAAAATAATGTAATTCTTGAGGCTTAATTGCTAAATGTTTTAGGACCAAGTTAGCGTAATTCAGCACCAAGCTTATTTTCAAAATTTGTCTGTAACTTAGACATAATCTTATCAATTTGCTTATCAGTAAGTGTTTTGTGTTTGTCTTGAATCGTAAAACTCACTGCATAACTCTTCTTGCCATCAGGTAAGTTTTTACCTTCGTAAACGTCGAAAAGATTAACATTTTTAAGCAACTGTTTTTCGGTTTGTTTTGCGATAGTATGGATTTCTTCAAAAGTGACACTGTTGTCTAATAACAATGCAAAATCTCGTCGTACCTCAGGGTATTTGGGTATCTCATTAAAGTTAATTTTGTTATACTGCGCCATCTCTAGCACGTTATCCCAATTAAAGTCTGCAAACAATACATTTTGAGAAATCCCGAAATGCTTTAACACTGACTTTTTTACTAATCCAAAATCAACAAGGTTTTTCTTTCCAATAGATAGGCTAATACCTTCACTAAGAACATCTGTTTTGGTCGGTGCAGATTTAAAACGGTTTAAACCTAATCGCTGTAAAACCGTTTCAATAGTTCCTTTTAAGTAGAAAAAATCACTTGGCGAGGTAGAAGCATTCCAACGTTCTTCAGATTTATTTCCTGTAACAAAAATAGATAAGTGTTTTTGCTCTTCTCTGTTATCTGTATATTGATGATATGTTTTACCAAATTCAAACAACTTTAAATCATCACGTTTTCTGTTGATATTATAAGACACAGCTTCCAAACCAGAGAACAATAAGGATTGGCGCATCACTTCCAAATCATTACTCAGAGGATTTAGCATTTTTACATTGTGCGCTTCATTTAAGTTTTCACTTAACTCAACGTATTTAGGTGTAGTTAATGAATTAGCCATAATCTCAAAGAATCCTTGAGAAGCTAATTGATTACCTATAATATTTTGGAGTTTATAATCTTCAAATCGGGAAGAATTAGAAATTGAAGCATTCAACTTCTCGGTTGTGCCAATATTGTTATAACCGTAAACTCTCAGTATTTCTTCAATAATATCCGCTTCGCGTTGTACATCATTTCTATACGCAGGTACTGTAAGACCCAAGCCAGCTTCAGTGACATTATTTACTTTTATATCTAAAGACGATAGAATACTTTTTATGGTTTCTTTCGGAATTTCTTCACCGATTAATTTCTTGGCATTATCAAAACTCAGTCGGACTTCAAAATCTTTTATTTTATTAGGATAGGCATCAACAATATCGCTTGTTATTTCTCCACCTGCAATGTCCATTATTAATAATGCGGCACGTTTTAAAGCGTATTCAGTAATGTTAGGATCAATACCACGTTCAAAACGGAATGAAGCATCAGTATTTAAAGCATGACGTTTAGCAGTCTTACGAATTGATACAGGATCGAAATAAGCACTTTCTAGGAATATATTGCTTGTACTTACTGAGACACCAGAATCAATACCACCAAACACACCAGCAATACACATTGGCTTTTCGCCATCGCATATCATTAAATCGTCTTCATGTAATTCGCGAATGACACCATCTAATGTTGTGAATTTTGTACCCGTTTTACAGGTTTTAACTTCAATCTTATTGCCCGAAATTTTATGAGCATCAAAGGCATGAAGCGGTTGACCCAATTCGTGTAATACATAGTTAGTAGCATCCACAATATTATTAATGGGTGATAAGCCAATAGCTTTGAGTCGATTTTGTAACCAAATAGGAGACGATTCAACTTTTAATCCAGAAATGGTGACACCACAATAACGTGGACATTTTTCTTTGTCCTTAACTTCGACATCTATTTTAAGAGATCTTGCATCTACATGGTAAGAACTTACTGAAGGAGTAATTAATTCAACAGAAATTTCGTGCTGCAGCAAACCGGCTTTTAAATCTCGCGCCACACCATAATGACTCATGGCATCTGCTCGGTTTGGTGTTAAACCAATTTCAAAAACATCATCGCTCTCAACCTTAAAAACCATAGAAGCAGGAGCTCCAATTTTTAATTTTTCATCAAGCACCATAATGCCATCATGCGATTCGCCTAAACCAAGTTCGTCTTCAGCGCAAATCATACCGTGACTTTCTTCACCACGAATCTTACCTTTTTTAATCTTCCAAGCTTCGCCTTCCGGAGTGTATAAGGTTGTTCCAATAGTGGCTACTGGCACTTTCTGTCCTGCGGCTACATTAGGTGCGCCACAAACAATTTGTAATGGAGCATCTGTACCAATATTTACGGTTGTTACTTTTAAGCGGTCTGCATTTGGGTGTTGCTCACAGGTTAAAACTTCGCCAATTACTATACCTTCTAATCCGCCTTTGACAGATTCGAAGCGTTCAATACCTTCAATTTCTAGTCCAAGATCAGTTAGTAATTCACCTGTTTTCTCAGCGTCCCAATCTATATTTATGAACTGTTTAAGCCAGTTGTATGATATCTTCATTCTTCGAATTTAATGCACGCAAAGATAGAACTTTGCATTAAGTAGGCAAAAGCCTAAAGAAAACATTTATATAATATTTTAGACCAAATAGTTCAAAAAATTTCCAAAAAGAAATGAGAAAATGTTTATATTAAAAACAGCTAGCTATTAAATAATTGTTGAGTTTCTTTTCGAAACTTAAGTTAAAGTGACTTTAAGACCTGAGATCGTGTCTTATAATTAAGTAAATTTATAATAACTAAATAATTTATAGATAAATGAAAACATTTTTAAGATACTTAACCGTTCTAGGTTTGGTTTTTAGTATCTCCTGTAGAGATACAAAAAAAGAAGAAGCAGAAATTGATTCTGCTGTAGAACAGATTGATGCTATTGAGGCAGAAACTGAAACAATTGAAAAAGAAATTGAAGAGGACGCTAAGGCATTAGAGGATGCGTTAAACGATTTAGAAATATAAACAATAAAGAAATGAAAAATTTAAAGTACATATTTTTAGTATTTACGGTATTTGCATTTGTAAATGCACAACCTATAACTGCCCAAGAAAAGAAAGAGAATGTCAAAGAGGCAAAGCAAAAAGTTAAGGACGAAAAGTCTAAACTAAAACAAGAGAAGAAGGAAAAGCGTAAAGAGCTTAATGATAGTAAAAAAGACATAAAAGAAGAAGCTGATAAGATTAAAGATTCTCGAAAAGACTTAAAGGAAGAAAAGAAAGCTCTTAAAGAAGAGCAAAAAGAATTGAAAGAAAAGTTTGAAAATGCTTCAGAAGAGGAAAAGAAAAAAATGAGAGAAGAAATGAAGGACAAGCGTTCTGAAATGAAGGAGAAAAAGAGTGAGTTGAAAGAAGGAAAAGACGAATTGAAGAAAAAGCGCGAAGAGTTTAAGGGAGATAGAACAGAATTTCGAAAGTACAGGTTAGAGCAAGTACAAGACAGAATTAAATCTACAGAGGATAAAATGACTAAAAGATCTCAATTTTTAGATAAAAGTAGCCTTCGTATAGAAGAAGCAAAAAAGAAACTTGCAGAAAAAGTTGCTAATGGATCTATAACAGCTGAGGAGGCTGAAAAAAAGCAAGAAAAAATAAAATTGGCGGAATCTCGATTGGAAAAATTAAAAGAGAACTTAGCTAAAGCAAAAGAGAGAGTATCTTCTCAAAAACAAAAACTAAGAAAAGTTGATCAATAGATTATGGCTTAATAAATTGAATAAAAAATGCGATGAAAATCGCATTTTTTTTTATTTGTAAGCTTTTTGTTGTTATTTCGAACTTTATATAAATAGATTTTATGATACGATATATTCTAGTCGTTTTTATTCTGATAACATCTTGTAAAGAACAGGTCAGTGGGGAAAATGGAGGTACTAATAGTCTAAAAATCGGAACTTACAGAGCTGTTTTTGAAGTACAGGATAATGAAGAACTACCCTTTGTTTTTAAAGCAGAATCTCCAACAAAACTAAAAATATTCAATGCTGAAGAAGTTATTGAAGTTGATGAAGTAGACTATCGAAATGATTCTATTTTTATAAAAGCTCCAGTATTTGAAGGTTATATAGCGGCTAAGTTTGAGGGCAATAATTTAAAAGGAAGTTTTATTAAGGAGAGTTTAGATAGAGTAGTGCCTTTTACGGCTGAATTTGACAATAAAAGTCGATTTAAAGTAAATGCGAAGCCAACACAAAAAGTAACAGGTATTTGGGAAACTGTGTTTAGTAAAGGCATTGAAGGAGATGAATACATTGCTAAAGGTATTTTTGAACAAGAAGGAGACAAAGTAACAGGAACCTTTAGAACAACAACAGGTGATTACAGATATCTTGAAGGTAAGATGGATGGTAACGAAATGAAACTTTCAACATTTGATGGAGCCCATGCTTTTCTGTTCACAGCTAAAGTAACTGATTCTACAATGGAAGGAAATTTCTATTCAGGGAACCATTGGAAAGAACCTTTTGTTGCAAGACGAAATGAAGCTTATGAGTTACCAAGTGCTAATGAACTCACTTTTTTAAAGGAAGGTTATGATAGTTTAGAGTTTTCATTTCCAGATGAAAATGGCAATATGTTGGCATTAAGTGATGAGCGATTTAAAAATAAAGTGGTGATTGTTCAGATAATGGGAACTTGGTGCCCAAACTGTTTAGACGAAAGTAAATACTATACTAAATTCTACGAAGCTAGCGCCGAACGTGGAGTAGAAATTGTTGCTCTAGCTTTTGAGTATGCTAAAACCAAAGAAAAGGCATTTAGCAGTATAAATAGATTAAGAGATAAACTAGATATATCCTATCCCATTCTATTGGCGCAATATGGTACTTCAGATAAAGCAAAAGCGCAAGAAAAGTTACCAATGCTTAACCATGTGTTGTCATACCCAACCTCAATTTTTATCGATAAAACAGGTAAAGTACGGAAGATTCATACAGGTTTTAATGGACCAGCTACAGGTGAAAAATACGAGGAATTTAAGACTGAATTTGAAGGGTTTATTAGTTTGTTATTAGGAGAATAATATTGAGTTTATGAGATACTGCCAAATCAGTTTTTAGCCATATCTTAAAACAGGAATAAACTATAAATAAGTTAAAACTGAAATTTTAAAGAGTCTATAGACTATGTTACCCTTCAAAATCGAAGTCATCACCGCCACCATTTCCATCACGACCAGAACGTTGACGCTTTTTTTGCTGATTAAAGCGATAAGTAAAAGCTAAATTAAAAGAACGCACACGTCTTTGAAACTCACCATAGTTTTCAAAAGTATCGGTAAAGTTATCACTTCGACGTATACGAGAATTAAAAACATCTCTAACATTAAATGCTAATGAGGCTTTATCATTGAATAAGTCCTTGCTAAAGGCTAAGTCTGTAGAAAAAATACCTTTATTTCGACTTTGAGCTGTTTCACTTGGTCCTCTGTAAAATATGCGTGTTTGCCAATCGATACCACCAGGAAGTGTATATTTATTATTTAATCTTATGAACCAGCTTAAATTGTCAGCATCAAAATTTTGACCTTCAAAATCCCCTCTTGTAATCGAGTTGAATAGGTTAAAATTACCGTTTAGATTCCACTTTTTAGTTGGTCTATAAGTCAGCGTAAATTCTAATCCATAACGGTCATTGGTCGCTAAATTAATAGGTGTACGTCGTATTACACTAACTAAATCCTCTGGATCAAATTGATTAAAATCTGGATCGTTAATATTTATGGTTTGTAATGTTTCAAAATTGTAAAAATTATCAGTTTCTAAAGCAACAAAATTAAAGGCATTTTTTGAGCTCTGAAAATAGATGGAACTTGTTAGAGTTAGCTGTTTTCCAAATTTTTTAAAATAACCAATATCAAATGCATTTGAAGTACTCGGGTCTAAGTCAGGATTTCCTTGAAATAGATTTACAGGACTACTTCGCGATGGAAAAGGATTAATAAAACGAGAGCGTGGCCTTCTGATTCTTCTATTATAACCTAAGGTGATATTTTCGTCTTCTGATAACTCAAAGGCCAAATTGACTGTAGGAAATAATTGGTGGTATTCTTTTTTGTCAAAATCACCACTAGTTAGTTGTTCGATAGTAATTCTTGTGCCTTCATAGCGCAAACCGAGCAAATAAGAAAACTTGGAGCCAATTTTATTTCCGTATTGTGAGTATAACGCATTAACTTGTTGTGTAAAATCTAAAGTATTACTTAAGTCAGTGTTAGTTTCAAATGATTCTCCCTGGTCAAAACTTGTCTCTACTAAATAATCAGTAAGTAAATCAAAAAACTCACCACGATAACCAAATTCTAATTGTCCAGTTTCTTTAATAGGTTCAACATAATCTGCTTGTAATAATATTCTATTTTGGTTTTCGTCAGTAACTACATTTTCTGCATCAAAGCCATTTTGGTTAATCATTGATCGTTCTAATTCCGAACTGTCTTCAAATTGAAAATCGAAGGTTAATTTGTGCTGACTATTACCATTAAACTGTTTGTCATAGCTAAAAGCATATTGTATGGTTCTATCATCTTCGAGTTCTGGATCTCTACGAATAGTTGTTTCTAGAAGGTTATTGTTAGCATCAAACCGTTCTGTAAGATTAAAGGTGTTACTTTCATTGTCGCTATCTCGATACACCAAAGTTGCGGTTAGCGAGCTAGTTTCATTAACATACCATTCGATACCAGTATTTGTGCTATACCCTTTACGAACACGATCAAAATCGCGCTCTTCTTTTAAAAATGTACTTGGCTCGTCTCCATTAAAAAACTCAGTTTCGTTGAGTGCGTTTCCTGGTGTCTCTCTATAATTGTAGCTAGTAGTATTAAAAATATTAACATCACCTGTTCTATAATTGATATTTCCAGAAACACCACCTTGTAATGGGGAACCACCATTAACAGTAATAGCTCCATTAAAACCTTGGAGTTTACTACGTCTCAAGATGATATTTAAAATCCCTGCAGAGCCTTCTGCATCATATCTTGCTGAAGGAGATGTTATCACTTCAACACGTTCAATAGCCTCAGCAGGTAATTGTCGTAATGCGTCTGTTGAATTAAGACCAACCAAACCAGAAGGTTTGCCATTGATAAGAATTCTTACATCACTATTTCCTCTTAATGATACAGCTCCTTCAACGTCTACTGAAACAGATGGCACGTTGTCTAATACGTCGCTTACTGTACCGCCTCTAACGGTTAGGTCTTTACCGACATTGTAAATTTTCTTGTCTAATTTTATTTCTACAGTGGTCCGTTCGGCGACAATTTCAACTTCGCTTAGAGATTCTACATCCGCTTCTAGCGCTACAGTGCCTAGATCTATATTTTCTGAGATATTTTTGTTGTAGTAATTTTTAGACTTGTATGAAATATATTCCACAACAATATCATAGAGTCCTACAGGTATTTTTAAGCTGAATTCTCCCTTAGAGTCAGTAATAGTTCCCTCAATTATTGCATTATCTGATTTTGATTGAAATGTAATAGTCGCATATTCTAAAGGGATATTAGAACCTTGTTCAACCACAGTTCCTTGGATTTTAACTTCCTTTTGAGCAAAGGATAGATTGAAAAAAAACAGAAGTAAAAAAAGTGGTAAACTTATTTTCATGTCATATTTGTTAAAATCACAAAATTAAACCTAGCTCTCTGGCTTAGGGTTAATCTTTTGTTAAATGAAAAATTGTTTTACCTACAAGGAATAGAGGGTTCAATTTAGCCGTTATCCTCTTCATCTTTAGTTTTTTTCTTCTTTTTCCTCTTTTTCCTCTTTTTCTTTTTCTCTTTTACGACTTCTTGTTCGTCAAATTCTCCCTTAATTAACTCTTTGATTTTGTTCATATCACCTTCAGAAATTAACTCTTTGAGATCAGCAAAATGTGTGTCATCTAATGCTTTTATAGCTTTATCTCGATCTAAGCTATGTTCAAAACGAGTTTTATAAAGAGCCACTTTTGCAATAAAATAACTGTTTAAAGATTGTTTAATAATTTCCTTTTGAAAATCGTCTGCTTCTAGTGTGGTTAAGAAGTTGGCAATGTATTCATTTTTGCGTTCTTCCACTAATCGCTTACGTTTTTCTATATCTTTCTCAGATGGTTCTCTGGTGGTTTGCGGAATGCTATTTCTGTTTCTACGCATTTGTCCAAAGACATTAAGACCAATTAATAGTGCAAAAATAACTAAGACTGTCTTTTTCATTTTTAAATAATGTTTAATATTGTTTCTGGTGGTCTACCAACCACTGCATTTTTTCCGTTGATAACTATAGGCCGTTCAATTAGCTTTGGGTTTGCAACCATTGCCTCGATTATTTGTTGGTCCGAAAGGGTTTTACCTTTATATTCAGATTTCCAAATGGCTTCATTTTTACGCACCAAATTTATTGGTTTTATGGCTAATTTTGAAATAACTCGCGTTAATTGATCCGTTTTTAAGTTTTCATCTAAATACTTAATAACTTCAAAATCTTTGCCAGATGCTTTTAAAATAGCTAAACCTTGTCTAGATTTAGAACACCTTGGATTGTGGTATATTTTAATCATAATTTATATATGAATTGAATATGTATTTAGTTCATTGGCCAATGCCTCTGGTGCTTCAAAATGTATGCCATTAATGCCTAATGCTTCTGCAGCCTTTACATTTCTGAGATTATCATCAATAAAAATTGAATTCTCGCCTTTTATATCAAAGCGCTCTAGCGTTAATTCATAAATCTCCGGAAATGGTTTTCTGGTCTTTTCTTCACCTGAAACTATAATACCTTCAAACCAATGCAGAAAATCAAATCGCTCTAACGCAATAGGAAATGTCTCATGACTCCAGTTGGTTAATGCTACTACTTTGTAACTTGGATTATCAATAAGCTTTTTAAGTATATCAACTGTACCATGAATAGCTTCACCTAGCATGTCTTCCCATCTTCCATAGAACATACGAATGAGTTCTTCATGTTCAGGAAATAAAGCGATGCGTTCTTCTGTAGCTTTTTGCATTGGATAACCCGCATCCTGATTTTCATTCCAGTCACTAGTGCATACATTGTCAAAAAACCATTGCATTTTTTCTCGGTCTCCATTAAAAACGTCTAAATACACATATTCTGGATTCCAATCGATTAACACTCCACCTAAATCAAATATTATGGTATCAATTGTTTTCATTTATAATTTATTTGAATCTGCTTCTTGTTGTCCCATCATCATCAAATACGCTTTTAAAAATGGTTCTATATCTCCATCCATAACCGCATCTACATTACCAGTTTCATGAGTTGAACGTACATCTTTTACTAATTTATAAGGATGCATAACATAATTTCTGATCTGACTTCCCCATTCAATCTTCATTTTACTGGCTTCAATATCATCTCGCTGCGCCATTTGCTTTTGCAGCTCTATTTCGTACAGTTGGGATTTTAGCATTTGAAGTGCTCGCGCTCGATTATCGTGTTGCGAACGCGTTTCGGAACATTGAATTTGTATTCCGGATGGCTTATGCAATAATTGAACTTTGGTCTCTACTTTATTTACATTTTGACCACCAGCTCCACTGGATCGTGCCGTAGTAATTTCTAAATCAGAAGGGTTAATATCTATTTCTATAGAATCATCTACCAAAGGATACACATAGACCGAAGCAAAACTTGTATGACGTTTTGCATTACTATCAAAAGGGGAAATACGTACCAAACGGTGCACACCGTTTTCGCCTTTTAGCCAACCAAAAGCATAATCACCTTCAATCTCTAAAGTCACTGTTTTAATACCTGCAACATCTCCATCTTGCAGGTTGAGTTCTTTAACTTTAAACCCACTTTTTTCTGCATACATAAGGTACATTCGCATAAGCATACTTGCCCAATCGCAAGATTCTGTTCCACCAGCACCAGCTGTAATTTGAAGTACAGCACTTAAGCTGTCACCTTCTTCAGAAAGCATATTTTTAAATTCTAGTTTCTCAATTGCATTTACTGCGGCTTCAAAACGATTCTCAACATTTTCCATTGGAGCTTCGTCTTCTTTATAGAATTCATAGATGACTTCTAGGTCTTCGTATAAGGTTTTTGCTGAATCGTAATCGTTAACCCAACTTTTTTTCTCACGAATGGATTTCATGACTAATTCGGCTGCTTTAGAGTCGTTCCAAAAATTTGGGTCGAATGTTTGTTCTTCTTCGTTAGAGATTTCTATGAGCTTAGCATCTAAGTCAAAGATATTGTCTAAGTGTATCTAGACGGGAATTAAGATCTTTTATTTGATCTGATGTTATCATATTTTGAAGTAATTTCTGCAAATATAGTGAGCCATATTAAAGTGCCATAATTTTGAATTGGTTTTTTAGAAATTCCGTAGTTTTATGATTCAATTCTCTAAACATGAAAAAATTAGTTTTCCTCTTTTGTTTTGTTAGTATTAGTTTTCAGTTTCAAGCACAAGTTCTGGGTAAGAAAGACTTAAAAGTATATGAAGGTTATTTTGACTTTTATTACGAAGAAAGTTCAGATAAAATCTATCTAAAAGTTGAAAAACTTAATGAAGAATTTCTATATGTTAACTCATTGTCCTCAGGTGTTGGTAGTAATGATATAGGTTTAGATAGAGGACAACTAGGCAATGAGCGTTTGGTATATTTTAAAAAAGCGGGTAATAAGTTGTTACTAATTCAGCCTAATTTAAAGTATAGAGCGAATACAGATAACTCCTTAGAAAAGAAAAGTATTGAGCAAGCTTTTGCTAAGTCCGTATTATTTGGTTTTAAAATTATATCTAACAAAGATGGTGAGTACATCATTGATTTTACTCCTTTTTTAATGGAAGATACTCATGGAGTTTCTGCGCGATTAAAAAGAAATAAAGAAGGTACTTACAAGATTGATGCCTCTAAGAGTGCATTAGAGTTAGAGCGCACAAAAGCATTTCCTGATAATGTTGAGTTTGAAGCTTTGTTGACCTTTAAGGGACAACCAACAGGAAGAAATTTGCGAAGTGTAACTCCAACAGGGTCTTTGGTGACTGTGGTTCAACATCATTCATTTATCAAACTTCCGAATGATAACTACAATCCAAGGGTTTTTGATACACGTAGCGGAGCAATTTCTATGTCTTACATGGACTATGCAACTCCAATACAAGATCCTATTAGAAAGCGTTTTGTGATACGTCATCGCTTAGAAAAGAAAAATCCAAGTGCAGAAATTAGTGAAGCTAAAGAGCCAATTATATATTATCTCGATCCTGGTACTCCAGAGCCAGTTAGGTCAGCTTTATTAGATGGAGCAAGATGGTGGAACCAAGCTTATGAAGCGATCGGTTTTAAAGATGCATTCCAAGTAAAAATGCTGCCTAAAGATGCAGATCCGATGGATTGCAGGTATAATGTCATTCAATGGGTACATAGAAGCACAAGAGGCTGGAGTTATGGAGCAAGTGTTGTAGATCCTAGAACAGGCGAGATTATTAAAGGGCATGTGAGTTTAGGGAGTTTGCGTATTCGCCAAGATTTTATGATTGCACAAGCCTTAATGAATAAGCCTTTTGCAAAGCGCGATGATAATTATCAGCCCATGTTAGACATGGCTTTAGCTAGAATAAGACAGTTGAGTGCTCACGAAGTTGGTCATACCATTGGTTTTGCACATAATTTTGCAGCCAGTACTAACAATAGAGCATCGGTTATGGATTATCCGCATCCTCAGATTTCAGTAAATAATGGAGAAATAGATTTTAGTAATGCTTACGCAACTGGAATAGGAGAGTGGGACAAAGTTACTGTAGCTTATAGTTATTCTGAATTTGATAAAAAAACAGATGAAAAGAAAGCTTTAAATAAAATTTTAAAAAATGCTCAAGATCGTGGTTTACGTTTTATTACAGATTCTGATGCCAGAGCAGCTGGTGGAGCACATGTCTTAGCGCATTTATGGGATAACGGTAAAACACCTGCTGAAGAACTGAATTCTGTCTTAGAATTACGTCAACAAGCCATATCTAACTTTTCCAAAGATAATATTAAGAGTTACGAACCTTATTCTGTATTAGAAGATGTATTTGTGTCTTTATATTTTTATCACCGCTTTCAAGTCGAAGCAGCAACTAAAGTCATTGGTGGTTTAGATTACAACTATGCTGTAAAAGGTGATGAGCAAATGACGTCAACGTGTGTCGATGTTGGTATGCAGAGGGAAACTCTAAAGGCTATTTTAAAAACCTTAGATGCTAAAATTTTAGCAATTCCAAAAGATAAATTAGAATTGTTTCCACCACGTGCATTTGGTTATAATCGTTCACGTGAATCTTTTACAGGAAAAACTGGTGTTGCTTTCGATCCTCTGAGTGCAACTAATACAGCTAGTGATATGACTCTAAAGTATTTATTGCATCCGCAACGTGCTAATCGATTAGTGCTGCAGAAGAGTTTGGATGAGAATCAGTTGAGTTTAGAAGAGGTGATAGATGAGCTTTTGAGAAATTCTTTTAGTAAGAAATATAATGACAACTATTTATTAGAAATTCAGCACCAAATTAATACTAATATATTGAAGTATTTGATGAATTTAGCTTCAAACGATCAATCTTATTTTCAAGTTAAGGCCATTGCAAATAAAACTATACGAGATATTGCAAAGAAAAATATGGGATTAGATGCCATTCAGTATCAATATAATTTAATGATTAATGAGTTTTATGAGCACCCAGAAAAATTCAAAATAGAAGCATCACCAAAAATACCAGACGGTTCACCAATTGGGAGTGATATTTGTAATTACAATTCAAATTAAAATAATATGTCAGGTTGAGCGCAGTCGAAACCTATTAAAATAAAGTTTAACTAAATAAGATTCCCATTTTCATGGGAAATGAATATGATAATAGACTTAAGAAGCGATACAGTTACTAAACCAACTAAAGGCATGTTAGATGCAATGCTAACAGCAGAAGTAGGGGATGACGTATATAAAGAAGATCCATCAGTTAATGCTTTAGAAAAACACTTGGCTGATATGTTTGGAATGGATGAAGCTTTATTTTTTCCTACCGGAAGTATGGCAAATCAGGCTGCGTTAAAACTACATACCAATCCAGGAGAGCAAGTTATTTGTGATAAATATGCACATATTTATAATTACGAGGGTGGTGGAGCATCTTTTAATAGCGGAATCTCATGTAAGTTAATTGATGGACATAGAGGTATGTTTACTGCCGCGCAAGCGGAAGCATCAATAAATCCACCAGATTTTTACCATAGCCCATTAACTTCCTTAATTGCTATTGAAAACACAACGAATAAAGGTGGTGGAGCCTGTTGGGATTTTGATGAACTTAAAAAAATAAGAGGAGTTGCAAACAAACATGAGTTAGGTTATCATTTAGATGGAGCACGATTGTGGAATGCACTTATAGCTAAAGGCGAAAGTCCTAAGCAGTATGGTGAACTATTTGATACCATTTCTGTGTGCTTAAGTAAGGGTTTAGGTTGTCCTATGGGTTCTGTGTTAATTGGAAGTAAAGAATTAATGCAAGGTGCACTTAGGGTTCGTAAAATATTGGGTGGAGGAATGCGGCAAGTTGGTTTTGCAGCAGCAGCTGGTTTGTATGCTTTAGACCATCATTATGATAGACTTGCTGAAGATCATAATAAAGCCAAAGAAATAGGAGAGGTACTCACTACTTTATCTTCAGTAAAAAAAGTAGAACCGATAGAAACTAATATTATCATCTTTGAGTTAAATGAGAATGTGGAAGAAACTCAATTTCTTAATAAATTAAATGAGAAAAGCATAAAAATTATAGGTATGGGCAGTAATAAACTTCGTATCGTAACACATTTAGATTATACAGATCAAATGCACGAAAGATTATTAACTATTTTAACTAAACTATAATTTTGCAGAATAACTGGGGCATATTAACGATTTTATTTAATGTAATACAACTATTTTGCATTAATTGCGGTCAAAATGATATTTCAAACTATTCACTTAACACATAATTTCGATTTTTACAGCATATGAGATTAAGTGTTGTTATTCCTGTTTATAATGCAGAACATCTCTTGTCTAAATGCTTGGATAGTCTTTTAGATCAAAACTTAGACTCAAATGATATTGAGATTTTAGTTGTTAATGATGGTTCTTTGGATAGTAGTAAAGAAATTGCTGTAAAAAATTCTGCAGTTAAATTAATTGATAAAGTAAATGGCGGTGTTGGAAGTGCTCGAAATGCTGGTTTAGAAGAGGCTATTGGCAAGTATATTTATTTTTTAGATCCAGATGATTATCTAAAGACAAATGTTCTTGAGGGTTTATTAGATACTATAGAGACAAATTCTTTAGATATTTTAACTTTTGATTCTTTAACAATTTCAGATTCTAAACGTTCTCAAAGTATAGTCTCAAATGAAGTTTCTCACTTGTCTCCAATAGTAGACGGTGAAAATTACATTGCTAATGAATTTTACAATAATGAAGTTTGGAGGTATATAATTGATAACGAATTCTTAAAAGAAACCACTATCAGATTTATTGAGGGCAGGTGGATGGAAGACGCTATTTTTACTGCAAAACTATTTTTAAAAGCAAGGCGTATGGCGCATTTATCTGTTGATGCACATAGGTATTTAGTATCTCCTGGTTCTGCAATGACTAGCAAAGAACCTTCACATTATATTAAAGTTATAAAAGATAATTATAATGCAGCTTTAGTTTTTAACAATATAATTAATGACCTAAAAAGTTCAAAATCTAATAATGAAGCTTGTTTAAATCGCTTAAGAACTAGACAACAATCTTTTGTGTTTTTTCTGATGGTTAGAATTTTGAAATCTACAATTAAGTTACAAGAGGTAAAAGCAATTCTAAAAGATTTAGAGTTGATAAAAGCGTATCCAATGCACAAGTTTAAGGGTAAGGATTATAATGGCTTCAAATACAGCATCTTAATTCCGTTATTTAATAAAAAGGCGACTTACTTCTTACTTTTTAAGATATTTAACCCGATTTTCAGAGGAATTTATAAGAGCGCGTAGCTTTTTATATTTTTATTAACCAAACATATCCATACCAGGAATATTTGGCATGCCTTCTTTAGCAACAGCCGCAATTTCGGCTTCGTTTACACTAGTAGCTTGTTCAATAGCTTTATTTAATGTTAAAATAAGATAATCTTCTAACATTTCTTTATCCTGAAGTAACTCCTCATCAATGCTAATAGATTTAATGGTTCTGTTAGCGGTTATAGTAACTTTTAGCTTGTCATCATTACTTGCTTCATCAATTAAAACGGTATGCAAACGTTCTTTAGTTGCTTCAACTTTCTTTTGAGCTTCTTTCAATTTGCCCATCATTCCCATCATATCTCCAAACATAATTCTGTGTTTTAAATTTTTACGGTGCAAAATTACTAAATTGCGAATCTTTTTTAGATTAAAATTTTCATAAAAACAGATGATAAAAAATTTCGATATAAATCCACCTATTGCCAAAAAGATCCTACATCAATTAGAAAAGCATGGTGATATTAGAATAGACGATTATTTCTGGATGAAAGACAGAGAGCATCCAGAAGTTATTAATTATCTCAATTCTGAGAATGACTATTGTGATACCAAAATGGCTCACACTAAGAATTTTCAAAAGGATTTGTTTGAAGAAATGAAGGCTAGAATTAAAGAAGATGATCAGTCTGTACCTTATAAATATAATGGGTATTGGTATATAACAAAATTCGAAAAAGGTAAAGATTACCCAATTTACACACGTAAAAAAGAGAGTTTAGATAATCCTGAGGAATTATTGTTCGACTGCAATAAAATGGCAGAAGGTGAGAATTTTTTTAAGTTAGCAGGTATTAGCATAAGTCCTGATAATAAGTTGGTCTCCTATGGAGTCGATACCACAGGTAGAAGAAATTACACCATTCATATTAAAAATCTTGAAACAGATGAAGTTGCTTCAGACAGAGTATTGAATACCACTGGCTCTTCGAGTTGGGCAAATGATAACGAAACTTTGTTTTACACTAAAAAAGATGAAGTTACGCTTAGAGCTTTTCAAATTTACAAACACCGCTTGGGTGATAATACAGAAGATGAACTTGTATTTCAAGAGGCTGATGATACCTTCGGAGCTACGGTTTATAAATCAAAATCTAGAAAGTATATTATTATTGCTTGTTACAGTACATTAACTAATGAGTATCATATTCTAAATGCTGATAATCCAGAAGGCAAGTTTCAAATATTTCAACCTAGAATAAGAGGTTTAGAATATAGTATTTCACATTATGATAATCACTTTTATATTCTTACCAATAAGGACAAAGCGACTAATTTTAAACTCATGAAGACTTTAGAGACTAATACTAAAGTTGAAAATTGGAATGAAGTCATTCCACATAGAAAAGATGTGCTTTTAGAAGGCATAAATATTTTTAAAGATTACTTGGTGGTTAGTGAGCGTAGTAATGGTCTAAATGAAATAAGAATTAAACGATGGGACGGAACACAAGATTATTACTTACCATTTGACAATGAAACTTATACGGCTTATACAGGAACAAACGTAGATTTTGATACGGAATTGTTGCGCTATGGCTATAATTCTATGACGACCCCATCTTCTGTTATTGAATTTAATATGCGAACTAAAACAAAAACAGTTTTAAAAGAACAAGAAGTTTTAGGAGGGAAATTCAATAAAGAGAATTACACCTCAGAACGTATTTGGGCAACTGCAGATGATGGTACTAAAATACCTATGTCTGTGGTCTATAAAAAAGGCATTAAAAAAGATGGAACTAATCCATTACTGCAATATGCATATGGTAGTTATGGCTCTACGGTAGACCCTTATTTTTCAACAATTAGACTCAGCCTTTTAGATCGTGGATTTATTTATGTCATTTCTCATGTTAGAGGTGGCGAATATCTTGGTCGTCAATGGTATGAAGACGGAAAGTTGTTAAATAAAAAAAACACATTTTCAGACTTTATTACTTGTTCTATTCACTTAATTAAAGAGCGATATACATCATCTAAGCATTTATATGCTATGGGTGGAAGTGCAGGCGGGTTGTTAATGGGAGTAATTGTTAATAAAGCACCAGAATTATATAACGGAATCATTGCAGCTGTACCTTTTGTAGATGTCATTACTACAATGCTAGATGACTCTATTCCCTTAACTACTGGAGAATATGACGAATGGGGAAATCCAAACGATATTTTGTATTATAAGTATATAAAATCTTATTCGCCTTACGATAATGTAGAGGCTAAAGACTATCCCAATATGTTGATTACAACAGGTCTAAACGATTCTCAAGTACAATATTGGGAACCAGCAAAATGGGTAGCTAAATTACGAGCTATCAAGACAGATTCTAATCAATTATACCTAAAAACTAACATGGATGCTGGTCATGGTGGTGCTTCTGGTCGTTTTGAAAGTCTAAAGGAAGATGCTGAAGAATTCGCCTTCCTACTTGATTTAGAGGGAATTTTAAGCTAGTTTAAAAAAAAATGTTACTTTTGCGAGGTTTTAGGTGTCTAATAAATATGATGCCGAAAATTTCATTTTATGAACAACAACAAAAATGTATTTGATAATGTGTTACAGCTTATTGGTAGCACTCCCTTAATCAAATTAAATAGAATGACCGTAGACTTTGATGGTGATTTTTATGCTAAAGTTGAAGCATTTAATCCAGGACATTCTTCGAAAGACCGTATCGCATTACATATTATTGAAGAGGCTGAGCGTAAAGGTATTTTGGCACCTGGTGATACTATAATAGAAACGACATCTGGTAATACAGGTTTTAGTATTGCTATGGTGAGTATCATTAAAGGTTACGAATGTATTTTGGCAGTAAGTTCTAAATCTTCTGCAGACAAGATAGATATGTTAAAGTCTATGGGAGCTAAGGTTTATGTTTGCCCTGCGCATGTTAAAGCCGATGATCCACGTTCTTACTATCAAGTCGCAAAACGCTTACACGAAGAGAATAAAGGTTCTATATACATTAATCAGTATTTTAATGAATTAAATCTTGATGCGCACTATAAAACAACTGGTCCAGAGATTTGGAATCAGACTGAAGGAGAAATAACTCATTTAGTAGCTTGTAGTGGCACAGGAGGAACTATTTCTGGTATTTCAAAGTACTTAAAGGAACAGAATCCAAATGTAAAAGTTATTGGAGTAGATGCCTATGGATCTGTCTTAAAGAAATATCACGAAACTCGTGAGTTCGATGATAAAGAGATTTATCCATATAGAATTGAAGGTTTAGGTAAAAACCTTATACCTACTGCTACTGATTTTGACTTAATAGACAAATTTGTAAAAGTTACAGACGAGGAAAGTGCACATACAGCAAGAGAAATATCAAATACAGAAGGTTTATTTGTAGGTTATACAAGTGGTGCTGCTATGCAAGCTATTAAGCAATTAGTTGCTGATGGTGAATTTAAGCCCACAGATAAAGTTGTGGTTGTATTTCCTGATCATGGATCACGTTATATGAGTAAAGTATATAGTGACAAGTGGATGGAAGATCAAGGCTTTTTTGATAGTAAAAATGAGGTGCATGCTCCAATCGAGTATGTGAAATAAAAGATTTAAATTTTCATAAAACAGCCTATCAAATTCTTGATAGGCTTTTTTTATGTCTTTATTTCAATGCGACTATACTTATTATAGTGTATGTTTTATGCTAATTGACAGCAATCTTTTTAGTAATAGTGCCTCTATCAAAATTCAGTTTTAAAATATTGATTCCGCTTTTAATATCATTTTTTAATAAACTTTAATGTATGTCCATTTTTAAATTTTAAAAAATATAAACCATTGACATAATTTTTAACATCAACTTTTTCGTTATTAGAAATGCTGTGTTTTGAAATCTCCATACCAAGTGCATTATAAATGGTAAAGCTTTCGACTTTAGTAAAATTATTTAGTTGAATATAATCAGTAGTGGGATTTGGATAAATATTTAGTTTTTCAACTAATTCATAATTGTTTATACCTAGACTAGAACCATCTAATTTCCAAAGTTCTATGCCATTTGTTCCATCATCAGCTCGAAAAAAAAGATCTGTACCAATAACCGATAAAGGTGAAACATCGGAATCACCACTTCCAGGGTTTATATCTTGCACTAAAGAGACTGCTGTACCATCATACTTCCAAAGTTCTGTACCACTTGTTCCATCATTAGCGTGAAAATAAAGATCCGGACCTAAAACTGTTAAACCATCAACATCAGCATTCCCAGTTACAGAATTGATAACAATTTCCGTTGCTGAAACTCCATCACACTTCCTAAGCTGAAATCCATTTGGCGAGATATAAGTTCTAAGATAAAGACTATTACCCAATGGTGTTAACATATCAGGCGCAGAACCTTCACTTCCTGGATTGATATCTATTAATGAAGCACTTGTTCCGTTATACTTCCAAAGTTCTAAACCAGTTGTTCCATCGTTAGCTACAAAATAGAGATCTGTACCAAATGACGTCAAATGAGAAACACTAGAATTTCCGCTTCCAGGATTAATATCTTCTACTAATGTAGCTGCAGTACCGTCATATTTCCAAAGCTCACTGCCATTAATACCATCGTCAGCTCGAAAAAAAAGATCTGTACCTAGTACTGTAAAATTTGTAGGACTAGAGTTTCCGCTTCCGGGATTAATATCCTGGACTAAAGAGGCTGTAGTGCCATCATATTTCCAAAGTTCTAAGCCAGTTGCTCCATCATTAGCTGTAAAATAAAGATCCGTATTGTACTCTATTAATTGAGAAGGTACACCTGTTCCCCCTGAACTGATGACGTGAGCTAAAGTGGCAGTAACTCCGTCATACTTCCATAATTCTTTTACATTCGATCCGTTATTAGATATAAAATAAAGGACATTTCCGTACAAAGTTAAAGCTTCAGGTTCTGAAACGCCTCCGGGATTAACATCAATTAATATCGCAGTTGTTCCATTAAATTTCCATAGCTTTTCGCCAGTTGTTCCATCATCTGCTTTAAAATATAGATTCGATCCTAATGTTGTAAAGAGTGATGGAACAGAGTGCCCACTCCCAGGATTTATATCTGCTACTAATGTTGTTGTTGTGCCATCATATTTCCAAAGTTCAGAACCATTCGTACCATCCAATGCTCTGAAATAATAATCCGAACCTAAATTTGTTACCTCAGCGGGATAAGAATCGCCTGAACCTGGATTAATGTCATGGACGAGTGTTTGACTATTTACATTGCCAATTGAAGAAATGAATAATACCATTAAAATAAGTAGTTGTTTTTTCATGTTTTTGGGTTTTAAATTATTAATTGAGCGCAAAATATTTTATGGTCAGTAATAAATCATAACTAAAAAACAGGTTTGTGATGAACACTATATAAAAAAGTGACAAAGATTGTTTTACCCATTGAAGACATAAGCAACCGTGAAAAGAGGTCTCAAAAACACCGTTATTATTGATTTTGTGACGAACACCCTTTTAATAGTGATAAACATAAAACAGCTCATAACTACTGTGTTTTAAATAATAGTACTTTTGTTTAAAACAAATATATTGAAGCTACAGACTTACTTTTTCCTTATATTATTTGGCCTACAAATTGGGTACTCTCAAACCCATATTTATGAGCATTTTGGTGTAGATGAAGGTTTGCCAAGCTCTGAAGTCTATGATATTTATCAAGACAAACGAGGTTATATTTGGTTTGCAACCGATAAAGGTTTATCGCGTTATAATGGTTATGAATTTGAGAACTTCACCACAAAAGATGGCTTACCAGATAATACCATATTAGATTTCTATCCTCAAGAAAACGGTCAGGTGTGGTGTTATGGCTATCATAGTCAAAGTTTATTTTATTTTAATGATGATTTTGACGGATTTAAAGCTTATAAATTCAATGTTATTCTAAAAAATCAACTAGACCCAAAAAGCATTTTAAAGAGTGTTGCATTTGACAAAAATGGCACGTTATATGCTGGAGGTTATAATGTATGTGGTTTAATAGAAATTAATAAAGAAGGTACGTACAACAGACAATTTGAAATTGATTCAAGACCAACATCACCAACCGAAATATATGATATTAATTTAGGCATACAGATGGCAAATAATGTGTTTTTTTCAGTATGCCATAACTATGAATCAGAAGGTGACACAGTTATTTTTGATCCGAAAACGCAAATAGATTCCAGAGTTGATATAGTTTTTTTAAATGATGAACATTCTATTTTTATTGATGAAAATTTGGGAGTCCTATCAAAAAATGGAGATATAAAGTATTACGAAACCAGACAAAACCCAACAGGAATAAAGCTAATTAATGATGATTCGTTTTTTGTTGGTTATTATAATAATGGTGCAGAAATCAGAGATGTATCAGGTAAAGTTATTGAAACATTTTTGCCCAAAAAATCGGTAAGTAGTTTTTTAATAGATAAAGAAGGTAGTTATTGGTTTAGCACTATTGATGATGGCGTTTTTTATATCAAAAATCCCAATATAAAAGTCCTTACAGAAGATCATATTTCATCATTAGTTAAAGACCATAAAAACACTTTATATGCTGGCTTCTATAATGGTAATATTGTAAGCATTTCAACTACGAAAATTGCTACACTCCATAAAGGTTTAAAAGGCAATACTGCATTAGTAGAGTTTGACTCAAAGCGCAAGCATTTATATGGCTATTGTGATGAAAAACTCGTCAATTATACGGATAACGACAAAGCAGTTCATATTCTTGCAAGTAATCTTCCAGAACATATTGGGGATACGTTATTATCATCTTCGTCTAATCATCTTTATAAACTAAAAAATAATAAAGTTATACGCTATGAGTTAAATAAAAAAATTCAAGATGTATGTGGCTATAACGATACTGTTTTAATAGGCACGTCGACTGGCTTATTCATTCAAGAAAATGAAAAAATAAAACCTAATCAATCTCTAGATATTTTAAAATCGAGAATAGATGATATCGATCTTAACATAAATACTAATCTCGTTTATATGGCAACGCAAGGTGCAGGTGTTATTGTCTACGGAGATAGTATTTATAATATTACTAAAGCCAATGGGCTTACTAATAATATTGTAAGTGAAGTATATATTGAAAACGACTCAACAGTTTGGGCATGTACACACACGGGTTTGAACAGAATTAGATTTAAACCTAATAACAGTACTGATGTAGCAACCATTACTAAAGCAGATGGCTTATTAAGTAACGATATTGATGACATTGAAATAATCAACGATACCATTTGGGTAGCTACAAAAAAAGGATTGTGTTACTTTAAGAAAGCACTTTTAGAAGATAAAAAAACCTCAAATATTTTATCACTCGCTTTAGAAGATGTTACTGCAAACGACAAAAATATTTACAGCAAAAATGTAAAGCTAAACTACGATGAGAATAATATAGAGTTAAAACTCCAGGCCATATCACATAAAAACAAAGACCATATCAATTATTACTATCGCTTAAAGGAAATAGACACATCTTGGACTAAAACGACGAATAGAACAATTAGTTTTCCGTCATTATCACCTGGAAATTATACATTTGAAGCAAAAGCTAATGTATTAAACAATCAAAATGATTTGTCTGTTTTATACGCTTTTAAAATACGACCACCATTTTGGAAAAGCTGGTGGTTTTATAGTATTTGCGTGCTAATTCTATTTGGTCTTGTCTATTTATTCTTTAAAGTCCGTGTTTTAAGTTACAACCAAGATGTGTTTAGAGAATTAATTAGATTGGCAATAAAACGGTTAAAGCGAAAGGAACAGTTTTATAAATTCAGGTCTAATGGTGAGGATTTTAAAATCCCAACACACGATATTCTTTATGTAAATTCTCAAGGCAATTACTTAGACATCACTACCAATAAAAAAACCTATACTATTCGCTGTAAAATAGGTGATTTTATTAATACTACACCAGATGCTTTAGAGTACTTGAGAGTCCATCGTTCCTATATCATCAGAATAGACCAAGTCTCTAGTAAAGGTAAAAACTGGGTCGTAATTAAAGACCAGAGAATACCAGTAGGCGAAACATATTTAAGTGAATTGGAAAAAATTCATTTTTAATGTTCAAAACTTAGTGAATAGTTAAATTAAATAATATTATGCAGTCATAATATTATTAATTAATTTTGCAGATACTAACAAAACTAAATTAACTAAGATTAAGAGTATTTTTTGTGCTTTATAAGCATAGATAGCGATTAATGGCAAACGCACTTTATGAAGGATTTATTTGAAAAGATTTACAGAGATAAAGGACCGCTAGGTAAATGGGCTGCGCAAGCAGAAGGGTATTTTGTATTTCCAAAGCTCGAAGGAGAGATTTCTAATAGAATGAAGTTTCAAGGAAAAGATGTTATTACTTGGAGTATTAATGATTATTTAGGTTTAGCTAATCATCCAGAAGTAAGAAAAGTAGATGCTGAAGCTGCTGCTGCATATGGCTCAGCTTATCCTATGGGAGCGCGCATGATGTCTGGCCACACGGAGATACACGAGCAATTACAGAATGAATTGGCTGAATTTGTAAATAAAGAGGCTGCGTATTTGTTAAATTTTGGTTACCAAGGTATAATGTCTACTATCGATGCTTTAGTTGGTAAGGATGATATTATTGTATACGATGTAGATGCACATGCTTGTATTATAGATGGTGTACGTTTGCACATGGGTAAGCGCTTTACTTACAAACACAACGATGTAGCAAGTTTAGAGAAAAACCTTGAGCGTGCTACAAAAATGGCGGAACAGACTGGTGGCGGAATTTTAGTTATTTCTGAAGGTGTTTTCGGGATGAGAGGTGAGCAAGGTCGTTTAAAGGAAATCGTAGAATTGAAGAAGAAATTCAATTTTAGATTCTTAGTGGATGATGCACATGGATTTGGAACATTAGGTGCTACTGGTGCTGGTGCAGGAGAGGAGCAAGGTGTACAGGATGATATTGATGTTTATTTTGCAACATTTGCAAAGTCTATGGCTAGTACTGGTGCTTTTATTGCTGCTGATCAGGAAGTAATAGATTATTTAAAATATAATTTGCGTTCTCAAATGTTTGCAAAATCATTACAAATGACGCTTACAGTTGGTGCTTTAAAGCGATTGCAAATGCTAAAAACTATGCCAGAGCTTAAGAAAAATCTTTGGACAATAGTTGACGCCTTACAATCGGGTTTAAAAGAACGTGGTTTTGATATTGGTACAACGCAGAGTTGTGTCACTCCAGTATACTTAAAAGGTAGTATTCCTGAAGCTATGGCTTTAGTAAGAGATTTACGTGAAAATTATGGAATCTTCTGTTCTATAGTAGTTTACCCAGTAATACCTAAAGGATTGATTTTACTTAGAATGATTCCTACAGCAACACATACTTTAGAAGATGTTAGAGAAACACTAGATGCTTTTGATGCTATTAGAGACCGTTTAGTTAATGGTACTTACAAAAGAATGTCAGCAGCTTTAATTGCTGCAATGGGAGAATAAATATTTCCTAGATAGATTTAAAAAAGCTACCAATTGGTAGCTTTTTTTAGTTGATATCTTTTTTAAATGTCTTTCTTCGTTTATACACTTTAGGATCAAAATGTTTCCATATCTGATGTATAGCAAGATTGTCTTCTAATTCTGGAGTTCTATAGCAAGTCTCAATACCTTTTTCTTTAAAGGTTTCATAATATTCATTGAATATAACGGCATGTACGCCTTTATTCTGATAATCGGGATGAATACCAATAAGATAGAAAATAACATCTTTACTATGCTTCTTAGCTTTTAAAACATGAGAAAAACCAAATGGAAATAATTTTCCATTCGCTTTTTGAAGTGCTTCAGCAAATCGAGGCATAACAACAGCAAATCCAACAAGTTTATCATTTTCATCAATAACAAACTTGATATACTTTGGATTTACAAAGCTTATAAACTTCTTTTTAAAGTATTCTTTTTGAATATCTGTGATTTCAACAAATGAGGACAAAGAGGCATAGCTTTCATTAAATAAATCAAACATACGATCTGCATAAGGCATAACCTCTTCTGTCTTAGTGAGTTTTAGTGCTGTTAATCTATAGCGTCGTTTAATAAGCTCTTGTGCTTTTTTAAAAAACTCAGGTTTTACGTTTTCAAAAGGAAATTTACTTTCCGAGTATTCTTTCTCAATTGTATAGCCATTTGCCGTGTAATGATCAACATAATATGGATGATTATACCAAGTTATCATTGGCGCTATAGAATCAAACCCTTCAGTCATCACACCGACTTTGTCGAGATTAGAAAACCCAACAGGACCTTCTGTATATTGGAGTTGGTTTTCTTTGCCAATCGCCTCAACAGTTTCTAATAATTTTTTGCTAACTTCTAAATCATCAATAAAATCAAACCAACCGAAGCGCATTTTTTTTATGCTTTGATTATTAACTTCTAACCAATTAATAATTGCAGCCACACGACCTACAATTTTATCATTTTTATATGCTAAGAAAAATCGGGCTTCAGCATCTTTAAAAATAGGGTTTTTGTCTTTATCAAAAGTCTCTAATTCTTGTTTAATAATAGGAGGAACCCAATATTTTGAATCTTTATAAAGTGTAAATGGAAACTTTACAAAAGCTTTTAAGTCTTTTTTTGATGTGGCTTCTTTAATTGTAATCATATATCGACTTATAAGCTATCAGAATCATCAAAAACATCAGTTTTCTTTTTCTTCTTTTTATTTCTTCGTTTTTTGCGCTTACCTTCTTCTTCAGCAGAATTTCCATTATCAATTTTTTTATCTCTATGGAAATCTAAGCGGTAAGATGCACCAAAGGCGATATTAAAAACCGTAGGTGTATCCTTAGTATTAAAAGCAATATTTGCATCTAATTGAAAATCTCTCGTCCAAAGATAAGCACCACCAAACCTAAGCAAATTATCGGCATAAAAATCACTACTAATACCTTGTGCTTCACCAAAAACGACCCATTGAGGCGTAAACGAGTGTGTTAAAGTTAGTATATATTGAAAATCGGATTGGTCAGTACCAATTCTATCTAGAATAAAATTGGTAACAAACACCCAACCACCATTAAAGTTGTTCTGCGTTGCCACCATTACTTTTGGACTAAATCCTTCAATACCAGGCGCTGTGTATGAATTATCTTTTGTATCAAAATTTGCACCAGCATAAACTGCTACTGCAGGTATTAATGATTTCCATTGAAATGTTCTATTCGCATGGTAACTGTAGAGATTTGGTTTTGCGTCTTCAGTATTTTTATATGGATCGTAAATAAGGTATTTAGCACCAAGTGTAAAATTCTTAAAATTAGAACGATCAATGGGTCTTGGAATTAAAGCATTATTGAAAGTGATATTGTCGTTCTGATAGACACCTTCTAATGAGAATTCCAACTGATCAAAAAGTACACCATATCTGATACCAAAATCTAATCCAAAACCTGAAACGTCATATTGTAATGGTACATGCTCTTCTTTAACAGAAAAAGCACCAGCTTCAAACTGAACAACGCCTGTGCCGACAGAAAAAGCACTTTTAGAAACACCAGGTCTATTGGAGTTAATAACCTCGGTATATTGCGCATAAATGCTCGAAAAAGATAGTAAAATAAGTAGGGTGAAAAATGATTTGAGTAATCTCATTAGTTGTTAGTTTAAATTCAAATATATATATTTTATACTTTTTTTAAGGAATAATAACGGATTATAAATTAGGTTAATTGTATTTTTGATATTATTTATTGTTATGATACAAGAAGCTTCGGCCATGGGATTATTGAGAACCATATTAATTATATTACTTGTCTATTTCGGAATTAAGATATTAGCGCGCCTTTTTGCTCCACTATTTTTGCGTTTTGTAGCAAAGAAAGCAGAGGAGAAATTCGGACAGCAGTTTGGTGGATTTCAAAATCCAAACCAACAAAGACAGCAACAAAGGCAGAAAGAAGGTGAAACTGTTATAGACAAAATGCCAAACCAAAATAAATCTTCTAACGAAAAAGTTGGAGAATATATCGATTACGAAGAGATTGAGTAATTCAATTTTTTTAAAAGTATGCATCTTATCAAAAAAATAACTACTTTTCAGAATCATTCAACTTTAAAGTACTTACATGTCATTTTCTTTTAAACGTTTATTGCCACATATCTTAGTTTTAATAGGGTTTGTGGTGCTTTCATTAGCTTATTTCAGTCCGGTTTTACAAGGCAAAAAGATCTACCAAAGTGATATTATGCACTATATTGGTATGGCACAGCAACAAAAAGAATTTGCAAAAGCTGAAGGAGAAGAAACCTACTGGACTAACAGTGCTTTTGGTGGTATGCCGACCTATCAACTTGGCGCAAAATATCCACATAATTATATCAAGAAACTCGATTTGACCTTACGATTCTTGCCAAGACCAGCAGATTATTTATTTCTATATTTTATTGGGTTTTATATCTTATTACTGTCCCTTAAAGTCGATTTTAAGTTGGCAGCACTAGGTGCATTAGCATTTGGATTTTCTACATATCTTATTATAATTCTAGGTGTTGGTCATAATGCAAAAGCACATGCCATTGCTTATATGCCATTGGTTTTAGCAGGAATTATCCTCACATTTAGAAAAAAATACATCCTTGGATTTCTACTGACAACAGTTGCATTAGGTTTGGAAATAGTGACTAATCATTTCCAGATGACCTATTATCTCATGCTTTTAGTCATTGTGCTAGGCATTGCTTATCTAGTAGATGCTTACAGAAAAAAAGTGTTGCCACATTTCTTTAAATCTGTTGGATTACTTAGTGTTTCAGCCATTTTAGCTGTTGGCCTAAATGCCACTAATATGATGGCAACACAAGAGTATGTTAAAGAAAGTACACGTGGCAAAAGTGAATTAACTATAAATCCTGATGGTTCTGCAAAAGAAGTTACTTCTGGTTTAAGCCGAGAATATATTACAGAGTACAGTTACGGTATTTTAGAATCTTTTAATCTCTATATCCCAAAGTTTATGGGAGGTGGGAATAGGGAAGATGTTGGTAAAGATTCTGAAACCTATAAAGCTTATATTAATCTTGGTGCTTCACCAATTGAAGCCTTAGATGGAGCAAGAAACGCACCAATGTATTGGGGTGATCAGACCATTGTAGAAGCTCCAGCCTATGTTGGCGCAGTTATTATCTTTTTGTTTGTTCTTGGGTTATTCCTAGTTAAGGGTCGACTGAAATGGTGGCTCGTTGGTGGAACAGTATTATCTCTTTTGTTATCCTATGGAAAGAACGTTGGCTTCTTAACTGATTTCTTTATTGATTACGTGCCTTTGTATAACAAGTTTAGAGCCGTAAGTTCTATTCAGGTGATACTAGAATTATGTATTCCTGTTTTAGGAATTTTTGCTTTGGTGCGCTTATTTAATGATTTCCAAAAAGATGAAGAAAAGCTAAAAGCTTTAAAATATTCAGTCATCATTACTGCAGGCTTGGTAGTAGTATTTTTGTTGTTCAAATCATTTTTATTTGATTTTGAAAGTTTTAGAGATGGTGGATATATTGAAGCTTATGGGCAACCATTTATTGATGCCGTTATCGAAGATAGAAAGTCATTAATGACAACAGATACTTTAAGAACATTGGTTCTGGTATTACTTTCTGCTGGTACAGTATATTTCTTTATAAAGGAAAAATTATCGGAAACATTAACTGTGGTTGTATTTGCAGTTTTACTACTTTTTGATTTGGTAAGTGTAGATAGACAATATGTTAATAATGATAATTTTACTTCAGCATTGAGAGTGGATAAGCCTTATCAAGCTACTACAGCAGACAAAGAAATTTTAAAGGATAAAGGGCATTTTAGAGTTTTAGACATGTCTTCTGAAGGACAAAGCAAGCCAGGACGAGCAGCTTATTTTCATAATTCATTGTTTGGTTATCACGCAGCTAAACTAGGACGATATAATGAGCTGATGGAATTTCATGTATATAAAAATAACATGAATGTTCTCAACATGCTGAACACAAAATATATCATTGCAGAAGAACAAGGAAATATTTTTCCATATACCAATACAGATGCCAATGGTAATGCTTGGTTTGTGAGTGAGTTAGAACAGTTGCCAAATGCTAATGCCGAAATAAAAGCTTTGGATAGTTTAGATACAAAAGTTAAGGCGATCACAACAATGCCCGAGTTCAGTAGTAAGCCTAAAGTTATTACATATCAAGTAGATTCTATGGCTTTGATACAATTAAAAGAATTTAAACCTAACTATTTAAAATATCAATCTTTAAATGCAAATGATGGTTTTGCAGTATTTTCTGAGATCTATTATTCTCAAGGATGGAATGCTTATATCAATGGTGATTTAGTGCCGCATCAACGTGTTAATTATGTACTACGTGGTTTAGAAATCCCGAAAGGAGATCATACTATTGAATTTAAGTTTGAGCCAGCGGTTGTTGAAACTGGAAGTAAAGTGGCTTTGGCTAGTTCTGCTGTATTTGGGATATTGTTGTTATTAGGAATATTCTATAGTTTCAAAAAGAAAGAAAACTGATTGTCATTCCTGTGAAGACAGGAATCCACTATAAGTGAATTATAATTAGATTCCTGCCTTCGCAGGAATGACAGAAATGGATAAAATTAAGAAAGTACTAATCATAACCTATTATTGGCCACCTGCAGGAGGTCCAGGAGTACAACGCTGGTTAAAGTTCGTAAAGTACTTACCTGAGTTTGGTATAGAACCTATTGTGTATTGTCCTGAAAATCCAAACTATCCTATTATGGATAAGAGTTTGGTTAATGAAATTCCAAAAAATATTACAATCCTTAAACACCCTATTAGTGAGCCTTATGGTCTAGCAAATATCTTCTCAAAAGGTAGAGCTAAAAAAATAAGTACAGGTGTGATTCCAAAAGCTAAAAAACAATCGTTTATTGAAAAAGCGATGCTTTATGTAAGAGGGAATTATTTTATACCTGATGCGCGTAAAAATTGGGTGAAGCCTTCGGTTTCTTTGCTTTCAAACTATATTAAAGAGGATCAAATTGAGACCATTATTACTACAGGTCCACCACATAGTTTGCATTTAATTGGACATCAACTTAAAGTGCAATTAGGAGTAAAATGGCTTGCAGATTTTAGAGATCCTTGGACTACTATTGGCTATCATAAAGAGTTGAAACTCAAAGCGTCTTCAAAAGCAAAACATCTCAACTTAGAAGCAAAAGTTTTAAATGCAGCTGATGAGATTATTGTAACGAGCAATCATACCAAAAATGAGTTCCAGGCGAAAACAGATCAACCAATTTCTGTTATTACAAATGGCTATGATTCACATTCCGTGAGAGTAGAAGGGAAGGATGAAAAATTCACATTATCTCATATAGGTTCTTTATTATCTGACCGTAACCCAATTGTTTTATGGAAAGTGCTCGCTGAATTGATTAAAGAAAATGACGGGTTTTCGAAAGCTTTTAAACTGCAATTGATTGGCGTAGTGAGTGATGATGTCATAGAATCCGTTCATCAAAATGGGCTAAAAAATCATGTTGAAGTTGTCGGTTATGTTAGTCATGATGACGCGATTAAATTTCAAATGAAATCTCAGCTATTGTTGTTGATTGAAATCAATTCTGAAGATACTAAAGCCATCATTCCAGGGAAAGTGTTCGAATATCTTATTTCTGAAACACCAATATTAGCAATTGGCCCAAAGGATGCTGATGTTGAACAAATCATTGCATCAACAAATACCGGAACCTATTTTAATTACGACCAAAAATCTGAATTAAAATTACAAATCGTAGATTATTTTGAAGCTTATCAAAACAATAAATTATTTGTGAACGCTATTGGTTTGCAACCATATAGCAGAAAAGCGTTGACTGAAAAATTGAGTAAAATTATTGCTAAAAACTAATTCGTAAAGTACGTTTTGGAATTTAAAATTTTATAGTTGTAATTTGGACCTCTATGGGAATTGTATTAAACCAATCATTTAAAAATACCATAAGCACTTACATTGGCTTTGGTATTGGTGCCATTAATACACTCTTTCTTTACACTAACTTTTTAACAGATAAATATTATGGTTTAGTAGCATTTTTATTATCTGCGGCTAATATTATGATGCCGTTTATGGCTTTTGGAGTTCATAACGCGATTATTAAGTTCTATTCGTCTTTCAAATCTAAAAATAGTATCAATAGCTTTTTAACGCTGATGCTATTTCTGCCATTAGCGTTTATAATTCCTACTTTTTTTATTGGTTATTTTGCTTATGATTCTATTGCTGGTTTGCTTTCAAGTGAGAATACTATTGTAGAGCATTATGTTTGGTATATTTTTATTCTAGCTATTGCCATGGCCTATTTTGAGATCTTTTTTGCTTGGTCTAAAGTGCAATTACAAACTGTTTTTGGCAATGTGATGAAAGAAATATTTCATCGTGTGTGCATAATGATTTTACTTATTGCAGTTTATATGGAATGGCTATCTGTACATCAGTTTATATTAGCTTTAGTTGGAGTGTATGTTTCACGAATGCTGATTATGAAATTGTATGCTTATTCTATTAGATTTCCTAGGCTAAAGTTTGAAAACATCAAGAATATTTCTTCGATTTTAAAGTATTCGAGTTTAATGATTGTTGCGGGTTCGGTTGCTATGCTTATTCTCGATATTGATAAGTTTATGATTGGTTTAATGTTACCGGATATTGAACAAGTTGCTTATTACAGTGTTGCCATTTTTATAGCAACGGTTATTGCTGTACCACAACGTGCCATGCATCAAATAATGATGCCTTTAACAGCAAAATATCTCAATGAAAATGATATTACATCGTTGGAAGACTTGTACAAGCGTAGCTCAATGAGTTTGTTAGTGATTAGCGGTTTTATATTTCTTTTAATTATTTTGAATATTAATCAACTCTATGAAATTCTTCCCAATGAATTTACTGGTGGACTTTTTGTCGTTCTCATAGTAAGTCTGGCAAAGTTATACGATAACAGTTTAGGAAATAACAACGCTATTTTATTTAACAGCGATTACTATAAAATGGTGCTATTATTTGGTGTTTTGTTGGCTATTATGGCCATTGTATTGAATGCAGTTTTTATTCCTATTTACGGCATTGAAGGTTCTGCATTTGCAACGTTTTTAGCTGTGTTTATTTATAATACAATTAAAATAGCTTTTGTGAAGATGAAGTTTAATATGCAGCCTTTTACATTAGCTTCTCTAAAGATTGTTGTGGCACTTATTGTATTGTCAATTGGTTTTTACTTTTGGGAATTTCCATTTCATCCTATTATCAATATTATTCTAAAATCTGCTATAATAGGTGTATTGTATTTTGGCATAATTTATAAATTGAATGTTTCCGAAGATATCTCTAGTCAGATTAGGAAGTACTTACGTTTGAGGTAGAAATTTGTCTTTTATTTATTAGCATCAATACTTGTCATTCTTAACTAGTTTCACAATCTCTGTTAATGCTTAAATGTAAAATGCTGAAACAAGTTCAGCATAAAAATGAGAAATCCCGCAAGGTGCTCTGAGGCATACATCATGCGGGATTTCTACTAACCAACCAAAAAAAATCTTTATTTTATCCTCTAGATCGTCTTGAGCTAGATCTTGTAGAACTTTGATTACTCTTTCTACTTGTATTAGATCTTGTCTTTATAGACGATGATTTTCTTTTATTTTGAACAGTACTGCGTACTTTCTTATTCTGCGACGTTGTTCTATTATATGTACGAGATTTAGTTGCATTTGGTTTTCTAACCGAAGTGTTTCTTGATCTCTTCATTTTATTAGACACAGAACTTGGTGTTCTGGTCACATTTTCTCTAGTATTTCTTGTACGTGTTGCATTACTTGAACGGTTTGTTCTACTTGGTGTAGAAACTCTAGTATTAGTTCTAGTAGTTGCTTTAGTGCTTCTTGTACCTCTAGTAGTTCTAGTCGGAGTTGTAGCTCTTGTAGAACGCGTAGGTGTTACCTTATCAGAAGTACGTCTTGTACTTGTTCTCGTTCTTGTATTAGTACTACGAGTTGTTCTTGTTGTACTTGCGTTACTTTCTCTTGTACGTGTAGCTCTTGTAGTTGCTATTGTAGCATTGTTACGTTGTACACGAGTTCTAATACTGCGTTCTCTCTTGTTTCTAGGCTTTTGTGCGTACCTATTACTAATTCTTGCTGAAGCGTTACGTCTTCCGATTCGACTATCACCGCGTCTTCCTATGTTATAATGTCTAACATTGTTAGTATATGGTCTGTAATATATATGCCTAACTGGTGTGTAAAACTGTCTGTAAGGATTTACATTAAGTATACAGAAGTTCACTGCAGGTACTGCATAAAATCTGTGCCATGGTCTATAAACATAAGCTCTATTAAAGGTATTGATAAACCCGTCGTACCTCCAGAACACATTGTTTCTGTAATATACATTTAATCCACCCAATCGAGTAATTCTACCACGAGAGTTATAGTTGATAAATATGTTTCCTATTTGGTTTACACGACCATAGAAATCGTAGTAAATAGGTGTGTTTTCAACTTGAATAATCGCTCCAAAGCTATCATACTGTACATATGGGTTATAGTTATATCCAGAGTTAAAGCTCAAAGAGAAACCTGGTGTATCTAAACCAACGCTTACGTCTGGTCCATAATTAGGCATGTAAAAATCGAATTGACCATCAGCATATACCGAAAATTCGATACCAGCTTCAGTAAATATGAAAGAATTACCATAACCTCTCACGTAGTTATTGATTGAAGCTTCAGCCTCTGATGTTGTCGTGGTAGTTGCGAATGCGGTAGTGCTTAAAGCTACTAAGCCTGCAAATAAAAATAGTATCCGTTTCATAATTTCTGGGTTTTAATATTAATTACAAACTATAAAACAAACAGCGTGCCAAAAAATGTAACTACTTGATTTTCAGTAAAAGCAAATAAGTTTTACAATTAATAAAAAGTTATTATTTAAAATAAGAATCCCGAAACTTTGGGGAAAGCATTCGGGATTCTAGGATCTCAATATTTAGTTAGGCTAAAACGAGAAATTAGTATTTATGTTTTTTGAGTTTTTTGCGCTTCTTTACTTTACCATTCTTTTTATAATAGTAGTAATCGTCATTATCGTCCCAATCATCATCCCAATCATCATCCCAATCGTTATGTTGAGAATGACCGTCAAAATGATCTACTGAACATCCTGAGATTCCACATATACCACAAGATTGATTGCTGTGATTAACAAAACCTCTTGTGCCTATGACCTCACCATATCTGTTGTATAAAATACGTAATCCACCAACTTGTTTTAATAGACCTCTTCTGTATGTTATATATACAGAACCTGCTCTTTTAAGTCGACCATTTCTATCGTAATTCATGAATACATTTCCGACGCGTCTTACACGACCAAGTCTATCATGAGTTACTATGACACCTCGCTCTCTGTTATTATAGGTTGTGCCGGGTGCTCCATGAGTTCTATTAGTATTTCTTCTAGATCTTGTTTTTGTTCTAGAACGTCTGTAGTAATAATTGTCGTCGTCTGGTACCGTGGAAAATATGTCGGTATTAAAATCGAAGCTACCATCAGCAAAGATTAAGAATTCTACACCACGCTCTACAAACAAAATAGGTTGTGCATAACGATTGCGTGTAGTGTTTAAATCTTCCCCATTGGAAACAGCATTTCCTGCTGTTGTTGCCGTGACTGATGTTAATCCTAGTAACATCGCTGCCAAAAAAAGTACTTGTCTTTTCATAATTTATAGGTTTTTAGATTTGCCTAGTCACTAACTCGTTTAGGACTTATAGGCTTACACTATTGTTTGTAGATTTCCAATTAACGTGCCAAGATATGTAAAGCATTGACAAACAGAATTTTGAGGTGTTTTTAAAATTGAAATATGTAGTAATTATTGAATTCAATCTTATGATTTGCAACTAATACTATTATAAATTTCATTATTTTTAAGCCTTCCGATTGTTATCGGAACTAACTATCAATTATGAGTACCAACCAAGTTAATTGTCAAAATTGTGAAGAGCCATACGAAGAAGGTTTTAAATTTTGTCCAAATTGTGGGCAGAAAACTAATGATGAATTAACTATAGGTGTACTGTTTTATAATACCATAAGTAATTACTTTTCCTTTGATGCTCGGTTTTTAAAAAGCTTTTTTCCATTAATGTTTAAGCCTGGTTACTTGGCGAAGGAATTTATTAAAGGAAAGCGCTTATTGTATCTACATCCAGCTCAGATGTATTTATTTATTTCCGTAGTATTCTTTTTTATATTTTCTTTTACTGTTAGAGACCAAACCGAAACATTAAATAATGAGTTAAAGAAAACACTAAGTACAGATTTAGTAGAAGAAGAAATAGATTCTATAGCATTAAAGCGTAAAGATTCTATTGAAAGAATGACGATTCGTAATGCATTAGAGAAAAACCAGTTTTTAACTGGTATGAGTGATAAAGACATTGATTCTATCACTTCAATGCAAAATTTACCTAAAAAGAACAATATTTCCTTTGGTTTCGATGAAAAGAAAATAGATTCACTAATAGAAAGCGGTGCTGAAGATGCGGTTATTTATAAGTCCATGGGAATGGAAGAGGATGATAATTGGCTTATGAAGAAATTATATCCACAATTACTCAAATTTTATAAAAACCGAGATGGTGGAAATGTATTGAGAGCATTTTATGATACTATACCTATTGCTCTATTTGTTCTATTGCCAATATTTGCTTTGCTTTTGAAGTTGTTTTTTTATAAAAGAGGACGTTATTCACATCATTTAGTATTTGGATTCTACTTTTTTTCATTTCTATTTACCTTACTGAGTATTGTATTCGGTATTAACCGATTTATAGATATTCCTGATTGGATAGATTGGTTGATTGTAATGTCTACTTTTATTTATTTTCTTGTAGCAGTACACAAGTTTTATCAGAGACATTGGCTTATAAGTTTTATAAAATCTAGTATTATAAGCTTTATGTTTTTTATAACTGTAGTTGTATCAGCAGTACTTTTATTAGTAATCTCTTTTTGGTTTTATTAGCCTAAATAAAGATTATAACTTTTCTTGAAGATATTTACCAGTGACTGAATCCTTATGCTTTACAATCTCTTCTGGAGTTCCAGCTGCGACTAATTGCCCGCCATGTTTTCCGCCTTCAGGCCCTAAATCAATAATATAATCAGCACATTTTATGAGGTCAATGTTGTGTTCAATAACTATAATCGAATGCCCTTTTGAGATTAAAGCCTGAAATGATTTCAACAACTTCTTTATATCATGAAAATGTAATCCTGTTGTTGGTTCATCAAAAATGAATAAGGCATTATTGCTCTTACTGCCTTTTCCTAAAAATGTGGCCAACTTAATACGTTGCGCTTCACCACCAGAAAGAGTAGAAGAGGACTGACCTAAAGTCACATAACCTAAACCAACATCTTGCAGTGGTTGTAATTTTCCTTGAATCTTGGCTTGCTTATAGGTTGTAAAGAAATCGATGGCATCATCAATCGTCATATTTAAAATATCGTCAATGGATTTACCTTCAAATTTTACTTCTAAAACCTCTTTCTTAAAACGTTTGCCACCACAAGTATCACAGGTTAAATGCACATCTGCCATAAATTGCATTTCAATAGTAACTTCTCCTTCTCCTTTGCAGGTTTCACAACGTCCACCATCAACATTAAAGCTAAAATGCTTGGCAGCATAGTTTCTTATTTTGCTTAACTTTTGAGATGAGAATAAAGCTCTAATATCATCATAAGCCTTAATGTATGTCACAGGATTAGAACGCGACGAACGTCCTATTGGATTCTGATCTACAAACTCTACATGCTGAACAATACTATGATTACCTTTCATTTCAGTAACCTGACCAATTTTATCACTAAAACCAGTTAATTTCTTTTGTATAGCAGGATATAGAATCTTTTTTACCAGAGTACTTTTTCCACTACCTGAGACTCCGGTAATTACTGTTAGCATTTCTAATGGAAAGGTAACATCAATATTTTTTAGATTATTTTCTCGAGCACCAAGGATTTCAATTTGATATTTTGAGGTCCTTCGTTTTTTTGGCACTTCAATTTCTAGTTGACCATTAAGATATTTTGCTGTCAAAGTATCTGAAACAAGAATATCTTTAAAATCACCTACAGCAACAACTTCACCTCCAAAAGTGCCAGCTTCTGGTCCGATGTCAATAATAGAATCTGCCGCTTTCATTATATCTTCATCGTGCTCTACAACAATAACTGTATTTCCTAAATCTCTAAGTGATTTTAAAACATCAATCAACCGCTCTGTATCCTTTGGATGTAAGCCAATACTTGGTTCATCTAATATATACATTGATCCAACCAAGCTACTGCCTAATGATGTTGCTAAGTTGATACGCTGACTTTCTCCACCAGATAAAGTGTTAGATTTTCTATTTAGTGTTAAGTAATTTAATCCAACATTAGATAAGAACTCTAGTCTTGTATTGATTTCAGTCAGTAGTCGCTTTGCAATTTTTGTATCGTATGCGTTCAGTTTCAATTTGCTAAAGAATGTTTTCAATTCATCTAATGGTAAATCCACTAAATCTGTAATGGTAGCATCATTAATTTTAACATAACTAGCTTCTTCTCGCAAACGCTTCCCTTTGCAGACATTACATTTTGTTTTGCCACGATAGCGCGATAACATCACGCGATTCTGAATTTTATAAGCTTTAGATTCTAATTCAGCAAAGAAACTGTCTAAGCCTTCAAAGTATTGATTGCCTTTCCAAATTAATGCCTTGTGCGCATCACTCAATTCAAAATAGGGTTTATGAATTGGAAAATCGAATTTATGGGAGTTGTTGACCAACTGATCTCTATACCAACTCATACTTTCTCCTCTCCAAGGAAAAATTGCATTTTCATAGACTGATAAAGCAGTATTGGGAATTACCAAATCGTTATCAATACCAATAACATCACCATAACCTTCGCATTTTGGACAAGCTCCATAAGGATTATTAAAGCTGAATAAATGTGAGTTAGGTTCAAGAAACGACATACCATCTAATTCAAATTTATTATTGAAAGTGATTTGTTTTTTGTCTGAAAGCGATTCAACTATACAAGTACCAACACCTTCGTAGAATGCTGTACCTATTGCATCAGCTAGGCGATTGAGAAAATCTTCATCATTTTTAAACACAATTCTATCGACAACAAGACATAGATTCTTATCTGATTTAATTTTTGTTTTTATAGCGTCATCAATTCTTAAAACTTCGTCTTTAACTTTTATACGAGCGTAACCTTGTTGTTGTAGAGTTTGCAATTTGTTCTCAATAGTTCTGCCTTCTTCTAAAACAATAGGAGATAATAGTAGCAGTTTCGAGCCTTCCTCAAATTTTGAAATGTATTTAATGACATCTGTAACTGTATGCTTTTTAACTTCATTATCAGAAATAGGAGAGTAGGTCTTTCCAATTCTTGCAAATAATAATTTTAGATAATCATAAATTTCAGTGGTTGTGCCAACTGTAGATCGCGGATTGGTAGAATTTACTTTTTGTTCAATTGCAATTGCTGGAGCAATACCCTTTATATAATCAACTTTAGGCTTATTAAGTCTCCCCAAAAATTGACGTGCATAACTCGAAAGGCTTTCTACATAGCGCCTTTGGCCTTCGGCATAGAGCGTATCGAAAGCTAAGCTAGACTTACCAGAACCAGATAAACCCGTAATTACTACTAATTGATTTCTAGGTATAACAACATCAATATTTTTTAGATTATGCAATTTTGCACCTTTAATAATGATATTTTCCTTTGGATTTACGTTTAAAACAGTAGTATTCATGGGTTATTTTGGATGTCTAAGTTTGCAAAGATACTATAACTATTTCATCTATAAAAGGAACACTTTATCCGATAAAATGTTAAATTTTCCCATTTTTTTTTGTTTTTTCGGAATGATTGTTGTTATATTTACCACATAATCATTTAAAACAGAATTGCGTATATCATAATATTACTTTAGAAAATTTTAACCCCTTGTTAAGAAGATCACTTCTTACTACTAAGAGTAATATTATGAAAAAAGAACTTATCCAAGACGCAGAGTTGGTTAGCAACTACATTAAAGGAGACGAGAATGCACTCTCGATTTTAATCCAAAGACACAAACAAAAAATCTATAGTTTTATTTATTCTAAAGTTTATGATAGAGATATTACTGAAGACGTATTTCAGGATACTTTTATTAAAGTCATCAGAACTTTGAAGAGAGGGAAGTACAATGAAGAAGGTAAATTTTTACCTTGGGTAATGCGAATTGCTCATAATTTAGTTATTGACCATTTTAGGAGAAATAGTCGTATGCCTAAGTTCAGTAATACTGGTGAATTTAGTATATTTTCTGTACTTAGCGATTCTAGTTTAAATGCTGAAAAAAGCTTAATAAAAAATCAGGTAGAATCTGACGTACGTCGTATTATAGAAGAGCTACCTGAGGACCAGAAACAAGTTTTAGTGATGCGTATGTATCAAGATATGAGCTTTAAAGAAATCTCTGAACGTACTGGTGTAAGTATCAATACAGCATTGGGAAGAATGCGGTATGCATTAATTAATATGCGTAAGGTTATAGATCAAAATAATATAGTTTTAACAAACTAATACAATAAAGTGTTTTCTAGTACGTTATTGTCATATATAAATCATAAATTGTTAATATGGCAAAAATTTACTCTAATGCTTCCCCAAAAAAAGATAACCTAAAACCAAAAGACGAAACGATAAGTTTCCTTTTGAATTATTCAAAGGCTTTAAGTGTTATAAATTATAATAAATTGAAGTTTGAAGCACTTCTAAATTAAGTTGAAGAAAAAATCCTGATGTCGCAAACATCAGGATTTTTTTGCAAATAGAAGCTCCTCGTAATTTTGGGTACTTAGGTATTCTTTTTTTAAGTTTTTAAGGTATTCAAGAATTATTGAGCGCTTTGGATGACCATCTATTAAACAATTTTTAAGGTCTTCATCATAAACAGTTAATAAGATATACCAATGTCCTTTTCTGAAAACATAACCATTATCATCAAAAATTGGATCAATTCCATTTTTATCTAAGGTCACATCAGTTAAAAATCCTAAAAGGTTAAGTTTCTTATCTTCAATGTCTGTTTCTCTGTAAGTAATGTAATACGTATTATGATCTATTTCAAAAGGTGTATTATAACCAACATCTATGTCATTGAGTTGAAATTTGGTATTGAAGTACTTATATATTTCGCCTTCATTTTTTAAATCTTTAAATATAAATGCGGTCTCTCGTGGTAATTTTCTTTTAAACTTTTTGGCTTGCATTACTTTATGACCGCTGAATCTTGGTGCAACTCTAGTGGGAATACAAGATGTTGCAGTAATTGAGAGTAGAATTAATATAATTTTTTTCATTGATTGATGGTTTGCTATTACGCATCAAGAATTATACCAACTAATGACTAAAATTACTGTCATTTAGAGCGTAGTCGAGAATCTAATTTATCTCATATCATCTCGACATTGCTCGATGTGACAGCTGAACTGTATTAATGCTTTTATTTCTTCTTTTTATAATAATCATCTAAAACCGATTTTCTACCAATAGTTTTTGTAATGATATCTTTGTCTAAATCCCATCCACGTGCAGGTGAATATTCTCTACCATACCAAATGATTTGAAGGTGTAAATCATTCCAGAGGTCTTCAGGAAATAAGCGTTTAGCATCTTTTTCGGTCTGTACTACGTTTTTTCCGTTTGTTAAATTCCAGCGATACATTAAGCGATGGATATGCGTGTCTACAGGAAATGCAGGAATACCAAATGCTTGGGATAAAACTACAGCAGCAGTTTTGTGACCTACGGCAGGCAATTCTTCTAGCTCTTCATAGGTCTTTGGAACTTTTCCATTATGCTTATCAATTAAAATATGTGATAAACCATGAATTCCTTTACTTTTCATTGGCGATAAACCTACAGGTTTAATGATTTCTCTAATCTCATCAACACTAAGCTTTATCATATCGTAGGGGTTATCAGCACGTTCAAATAACAAAGGTGTGATTTGATTAACACGAACGTCTGTACTTTGCGCAGACATTAAAACAGCGATTAATAAGGTGTAAGGATCTTTATGTTCTAAAGGAATTGGTATTGTTGGATAGAGTTCATTTAACGTATTTATAACAAAATCTACCTTTTCTTGTTTAGTCATTCATCGTATTTTTACAAAAACAAAATTAAGGAATTATGACACACTTAAAAACAGGAGATAAAGCACCAGAATTTGCAGCTAAAGATGAACAAGGGAATACAATTTCTTTATCTGATTATAAAGGAAAAAAATTGGTAGTATTCTTTTATCCAAAAGCCAGTACACCTGGGTGTACCGTAGAGGCTTGTAATCTTAATGATAATTATGATCGTTTTAAAGCGCAAGGCTATGAACTCTTAGGGGTTAGTGCAGATAGTGCTAAGCGTCAATCTAATTTCAAAAATAAATATGGCTTTCAATATCCATTGTTAGCAGACGAAGATAAAGCTGTAATTGAAGCTTTTGGAGTTTGGGGACCAAAGAAATTTATGGGAAAGGAATACGATGGTATTCATAGAACTACTTTTGTTATCGATGAGAATGGCGTTTTGGAAGATGTCATTACAAAGGTTAAGACAAAAGCACATACAGATCAGATCTTGACAGAGTAATAACTTCATATAAATTAAAAAAGCGACGAATTTAATTCGTCGCTTTTTTAATTTTGAGTTCCGAATACTGAATTATTTATGCATAACCTCTTCAGATTCACAACCAAATAAACTCTTCTCTTTAATTAGTCTTGCAACACCTTCTGGTAGCATTTCTTCCCATCCTTCATCGCCATTGGCAATCATTTTTAGAACCCTTCTAGAGAATACAGATAGGTTAGAGGCATCAAAGTCTCCAATGTCAACAACTTTACCGTTGTATTTAAAGAATTTGTAGAGTTCTTTCATTCGTGGATGTACTTTAAGATTTTCACTTGTAGTTAAGCTTCCATCTTCATTTTGCATAGGATAGAGGTAAACACGTAGATCCTTGTAAAATAGTTTCCCGAAGGCTTCCAAAATCCCACCACTTAAATGACGGTAATATTTCTCATCAAAAATATCTACAAGATTGTTTACTCCCATAGCTAATCCCATACGTGCTTTAGAGTATTGAGAGAAGTATTCTACTAATTTATAATACTCTTGGAAGTTCGATATCAAAACCGTTTGCCCTAAAGAACACAAGAGTTTAGCACGATCCATAAAATCTTGCTCATCAATTTTTCCTTCAGCCCTTAAGTTTGATAGCGTAATTTCAAAAATAACTTGAGTTTTTTCTTTCTCAACTTTATTTTCTTTAACGAACATTTCGTAAGACTTCTCAAACATGTCCATATTTACTTTGGTAACTGGTCTAAAACTACCTCTAAGTGTTAAAATATTCTTTTTGTAAAGTACACGAGCAGGCAACACATTATTACCGTCTGGTGCAAACATTACTGCGTCTGTCATGCCGTTTTTAACCAGTTGCAAACTCATTAATCTGTTATCAACATCTTTAAAAACTGGGCCTGAAAAATTAATAGTATCAATTTCTAACTGATCTTGGTCTAAATGATCGTATAGGTATCGTAATAATTTACGTGGTTGGTTGTATTTGTAAAAAGCCCCGTAAATTAAGTTTGTACCTAATTTACCAAGCGTTTCTTGTTGTAAACGCGCATCTGTTTCTTTAAATCTTATATGTAATATGATGTCATTGTACTCACCATCAGGGCTTACCTGAAATTTTATGCCGACCCAACCGTGCCCTTTATATTTTTTTGCAAAATCTATAGTAGCGACTGTATTAGCATAGGTAAAAAATATCTTATTAGGATTATTTTCTCTAGTAATACGTTGCTCCATTAAACCAATTTCGTGGTTCAACATTTTGCGGAGTCTTGCTTCGGTGACATAGCGTTTATCATCTTCTATACCATAAATAGCATCACTAAAATCCTTATCGTAAGCAGACATGGCTTTAGCTATGGTTCCTGAAGCTCCACCAGCTCTGAAGAATTGGCGAACAGTTTCTTGTCCTGCACCAATTTCGGAAAAGGTACCATAGATATCAGCATTTAAGTTAATACGTAAAGCTTTATCTTTTAATGATGGAATATTTTCAAATTCCGAGTCGCCAGTATACGTTATGTCCTTCATAGAGCTTGGGTTTATAGCTTTAGCGCAAAGGTACTATTTTACTGTTGCAAACAAAAAAATAAGTTTATTTTTGTTTTAAATAGAAAGTCTGTTGAAAATTACGTTTTTAGGAACTGGTACATCACAAGGAATCCCCATAATTGGAAGTACACACCCTGTGTGTTTAAGTGAAAATCCTAAAGACAAAAGACTTCGTGTGTCTGTTTTAGTGGAATGGGATAATTATACCTTTGTAGTGGACTGTGGACCAGATTTTAGACAGCAAATGCTGAGGGCCAAAGTGTCAAAAATTGACGGTATTATTTTTACACATGAGCACGCAGACCATACGATGGGTTTGGATGATATAAGACCCTTTTTCTTCAAACAAGGTGATATTCCTTTATATGCGCATCAACGCGTTTTTAAAGCTTTAGAGAAACGTTTCGACTATATTTTTACGACTAAAAAGAAATATCCTGGTGTCCCAAGTGTTACCAAAATTGAAGTGAAGAATGAAGCCTTTTTAGCGGGAAACCTTAATGTAATTCCGGTAGAAGGGTTGCACTACAAGCTTCAGGTATTTGGCTATCGATTTAAAGATTTTGCGTATCTCACTGACATGAAAACAATTGCAGATGACGAAGTCGAAAAGCTTCAAAACTTAGAAGTTTTAGTAGTGAATGCGTTAAGAATAGATTCACATATATCACATTTCAATTTAAAGGAAGCGCTTCAATTTATTGAACGTGTAAAGCCCAAACGTACTTATTTAACCCATATTAGTCATCTTTTAGGATTTCATGACGAGGTACAACAAAACTTACCAGACAACGTTTTTTTAGCATACGATAACTTACAAATTACTATATAGATATGAAGAGTAGAATTTTTATGTACTTGTTTATTTTTTCAGTGTTGTTAATTGTTTTTCAATATGTCAATTCTAAAAACATTATAGATAAGTACGAAGAAGATATAAAAACGTTTAAGTCTAAAATTGCTGAAGACGAAAAATCTATTGCTGATTTAGAAGAGGAAAATTTTGATCTTAACTACTTTAATATTGATCGTAATGATAATGCCTTAGATTATTTTATTGCTCAAGGTTATAATGCAGATGAATTAATAACAGCAATCACAGAAGGGCTTTATAATATGAATAATTACGAAGGTGATGATCATCCAATAGTGCCCTACGTATCTTTAACAGATTCTAAATTGCTAATCAATAAAATTAGAATTGTTAATCACAAATGGATTTTAGCAAACTTTACAGATGGAGAATATTGGGGAGAAATATTTGTTACTTATTCTATTGATGAAGATAACAATTTAAAGTACAAATTGGCTGAGCATTTATTATATCAGAAGATTAACTATTAAATATACTGTTTCAACCAATCCTTTAAATCATAAAAATTCTGTGGCGCAACTCCATGTCCAACAGGATATTCTTTGTAAACATGGTTTACATCTAGAGCGTTTAGAAATACTGGTGTTTTTCTTGCCCAATCCACAGGAATAACCTGATCTACTGTGCCATGCGAACAGAAAAAGTTTAAATGCGCTACATCTTTTTCTTCAATAGAATCTGGTATAATAGCTTCATTTATATAGCCACTTAAAGCCACGACATTTCTTACTTTTTTGGGATAGGTGAGTGCTACAGCATAGCTCAAAATAGTACCTTGACTAAAACCTAAAAGTGTTAAACTATCAGGGTTAACAGCATATGTTTTACATGCATAATCGATAAATTCTGAAATAAAGTCTACGGACTGCTTTGCTTGTTCATCATCACTCCATTTGCCTTTTTCTGCATCAAAATTAATAGCGTACCAAGCATTACCATAAGGTTGCATAGCATATGGTGCTCTCAATGAAATAATGAATAATTCTTCTGGTAATTCTGAGGCGAATGAAAATAAATCATTTTCATCACTGCCATAACCATGACACATAATTAGCAGCGGAGCATTTTCTTTTAATGTGGAAGGTCTTTTGATATAATATAGGTTTGATGTCATAATGTATATTATTTCAAGTTTTTAAACCAATCTTGAAAGTAGTGTCCTAAAAAAGGTAAGAGTTTGTATTCACCTTTGATAGCGAAGAATAAACTATAAAGCCAACCAATAAAAGTTATAAACCATAGTGCTGTGCCAAACCATGAGTTCACATATTTCTCGCAGATATTAGAAAATATGACAAGTATTATTAACCCAATCATTTGCCTAGCGTGAAAAAACACGTAAGGGTTCTTTTTTTCAAGATTCATAGAAATTGCAATCAATAAACCAATAGGTGTTATATAACTGATAGTAGCCCATAGCTTGCCATCTTTTATTTCGCTACCTGCCATTATTTTAAAACAATTTTATTGTTAGCAATAATACCGTAGGTTTCACCTTTGAGTGATTGATCTAAAAAAGCGCTATTCTTAGATCGGGAAGAAATATGAGTAGTATTAAATTTATAATCTTTATCTGGATTAAATAGACTTAAATTAGCTTCTTCGCCAATCTTTATTATAGATTCAGAAATTCCGAATCGAGATTTTCCTTGAGTTAAAAGGCTTATTGTTTTTTTGGTGGTAAATATATTTTGTAATGCTCCAAAGGCAGATTCTAATCCAATAGTTCCGTATTTAGCATAATCGAATTCTATTTTTTTATCTTCAATATCAATAGGATTATGGTCCGTGGTTACCATATCGATAGTGCCATCTTTAAGACCTTCAATCAAGGCATTACAATCAGTTTGTGTTCTTAGTGGTGGAAGGACTTTAAAATTGGTGTCGAATTCTTGCAAAACATCATCTGTAAAAACTAAATTATGTATAGCAACGCTACAGGTAACATTCAGTTTCTTTGCTTTTGCTGCTCTAATCAATTCAACAGATTTTGAAGTTGATATTGTTGGAATATGAAGTTTACCTTCTGCGTATTCTAACAAAAATAAATCTCGAGCGACTTGCAATTCTTCTGCTAAAGCCGGATTTCCTTTCAATCCCAGTTTGGTACTATTAATATGCTCGTTAGCAACACCAAGTCCTGATATCTTAGACTCCTGCGGAAATGAACAAACCAAACCATCAAAATTGCTTGCATATTGCATTGCAATCTTCATCAGGTTAGGGTTGGAGATAGGTTTCTGATAATCGTAAAACGCGACTGCTCCAGCATTAGTCATATCAAATAACTCAGCTAAATCTTCTCCTTTACTACCTTGTGTTAATGCACCAATAGGATAGAGTTTAACGGCGTTATCATTAGATTTAGACTTCACAAATGTAATATCCGCATAGCTATCAATTACTGGATTAGAATTGGCATTTAACGCAACAGCAGTAAAACCAGAACGTGCTGCAGTTTTTAAGCCATTACTTATCGTTTCGCGTTCTTCATAACCAGGTTCGCCAAAAGACACACTACTGTCAAACCAACCTTGCGAAACATGCAAATTGTCTAGTTTTATTTCCTTGTAATTTTTGGGATTAGAAATTCGTTTAGAGATCTTAGAAATACGACCTTTTTCAATTAAAATATCAACCGTTTCATTGTGAAAATCACTTTTAGAATCAACGATGGTTGCAGATTTTATGAGTGCGTTCATTTAAGATATTTTAGTAGCAGTATTTCAATAATTAAAAATACTAGTGCAAAAATAACAAACCATTTCCATAGCGCATTAACATTTGTGTTACTTTTTATAGTATTAATGGTTGCATCTAGGCTAGAGTCAATAGTTGTGTTTTCTAATTGATTTAAGTCATAATACCTGAGTTCACTCTCATCTCTGTTGTAATTAAAGCTTAGGTTTTGAATAGAAACACCTTTATTTTTCACATTAAAAATACCAGCTTTATTAGGGAATTCATTGGTTTCAATAACCACAGATTTACTATAAGTTTTTTGCAACGGAATTACTGAAGTATCCTCTGAAGTTAAGGTTAGAATATCATCCTGACCAATAACTGCACTAATTGCTATTGAGTTTGGCTCACTGACTGTATAATATAGTTTAGAGAGCTTTAAACTCTGAAGTCCCATATTGTATAAAACCGGCACAATAAGTTGTGAATTTTTGAAGTTTGAATTACTTGTATTTAATGCTGAAGAAAAGGCATATGAATTAGTGTTTCCTACTAAAAAAGGGGAGCCATCTTCATAGGATAAAACACTATTTGCACTTGAAGAAAAACGATAAGACATATCAACTTTTGGGTATTGAAAATTGCTGACTTTAGAATAAAATGCATTGGCCAAAAGTGGATGATTATAGTTAATACTAGTAATGCGTTTTTCATTAGTATTTACTGCATTAAAATTAGAAATTAAATTTTTATTAAATAATTGATTATAAGAATTTAAGTCTACTTTTGTTGAAGGAATTATTAATATAATTCCTCCATCTTTTTTAAAAGTATCAATTGCTGCATTTAGAGCATTTGAAATAACATCGAGTTCATTTAGAATTATGAGGTTTTGATCTGGAATTAAATTAAAATTTAAAGCCTCTAATTTGAAACTTTTAAAGTCAAATTCATCATCTGTATAAATACGTTTTAAGTATGAATCATCTGCGCTTCCATTTATAGCTAAAACCTTAATTTTTGGTTTCGAATTAATATTAAAATAGAATGAATTATCGTATTGTAAGCTCGCATCGTCTATAACGAGTTTTCCGTTTATAATGGTATTATTCGAAATTGTAAATGTGGTTTCTTCTTTATTATTAATGCTTATGGCACTTTTTGCTAATAAAACATCTTCATTAAATAAAGAAATAGAAACATTGTCTATTGGTATCGATTGATTAGAAAGCACTACATTAATATCAAGAGTTTCAGCAGTGGTATTAGAAATGTAAAGGCTATCTATACTAATATTTGAAACTAGATTAGATTTTAGTTGCACTAATTTTAGTTGAACATTATTATCCTCTTCAAAACTTAATGGATTACTATTTTGTTGAAAATCGGATACTAAGACCAAATTCTTTGTTGCGGAGTCGTCATTAGAAAACAACTGTCTGCCTTTTAAATATGCAGCATCATAGTTAAGCTGAGTAGGCGAGTTGGTTAACTGAATAAGATCATTCTTTAAAGCCTTTACTGTTGTATTTTTATAAGTATCATCATTTGTAAATAAGCTAATGGATTCATCTTCTGATAAGGTGTTAATGATATCTTGAATCGCTTCGTTCAATAACGTACCATTAGTTCCTTTGGCTTGCATACTAAAGGAATTATCTAAGTATATGACCGTTTCTTGGGCTTCATTAAAATCTTCAGTATTTGGAATAAATGGTTGCGCAAATGCCAAAATAGCACAAGCTAAAAGTAGCATTCTAGTAAGTAAGGTCAACCATTTTTTGAGCTGTGAACTTTTTCGAGTCTGAAGTTTTACAGACTTTAAAAACTTTACATTAGTAAACTGAACTTTCTGAAAACGACGTAGCTGAAATAAATGAATAAGGATGGGAATGACCAGAAAAAATAAAGCGTAAAGTAATTCGGGATTTTTAAACTGCATTCCTTGTTATTTAAAGACTTTTTTGATTTGTCTTAATAGGTCAAATATAGAAAATGCAAAGCGATAACTGCATTTCGCTTTTGAGAATTTTAACAGAAAAAGAAATAATCAACCATAGATTTCATCTTTTGAGTCTCAAAATAGGCTTTGATTTCTTTTTGGGCATCTTCATTTGCAACTGTAACAATACTTTGCGGATGATTTAGTTCTGCTAGATAATCAAAATTTAAAAGCTCTTCCCCATAAATATGCTTTCCTATTTTCTTTGGATTATCGCATATCCAGAAGAATGGAATATTGTTTTTTAGAAGTAATTTAGCGAGTTTTTTTCCTTTAGCACCAGCTCCCCAAATAGCTAAAGGTCTGGATGCATCATAGTTCAGCTCTAAAAAATAATCAACTTTAAGATCTAGAAAAGAATTTTCTGCATAATGCTCATGAGTTCTCGAGGTTCTTGTGCTGTAGTCGCGCCACTGGAGTAGGATTTCATCGCAAGGAATACAAGTGTAACCAGCTTTATAAAATCGAAATGCTAAATCATAATCTTCTGGGTATCGATTTGGGTTAAAACCATCACAAGCTTCAAAATCTTCTCTAAATAGCATCCAACAAGGTGATGGGATAACACATTCTTTATAAATTTCAGAATAGTTGGCTCCGGTTTTGGTGAGTTTATTTAACCATTTTTCATATTTGGCAAAGCCATCACTAAGTCCATCTGCTCTGAAGTAATTTACTTGACCAACGGCGAGATGCTTTTTACCATGTTTTTCAAGGCTTTTCAGCATTACTTCTAACCGAATTGGAGTCATCATATCATCACTATCCATTCTGGTTATATAGTCACCTTTGCAATAATTATAGGCTGTTTGAAGTGCATTTATAATACCTTGACCTTTGTTTTTAAGAGGTTTAATTCGCTGGTCTTTTTTGCTAAAATTTTCAACAATAGCAAAAGATGAATCCTCAGAACCATCATCAACAAATATAGCTTCCCAATTGGTGCAGGTTTGTTTTAATATAGACTCCAAACAATCAGAAATGTAAGCTTCTGTATTTTTAAAAGGAACCAAAATGCTAACTAGAGGTTGAGACATGTTGCGAATTTAACAAAACCTTTAGGTTTATAATAGTAACAGATTGTAGATTTGTGCGACAAGTAAAAAAATAAAATTTCAAACATGAAGAATTATATTGCCATCCTTGGCTTAAGCGTAATTTTAGTCGGTTGTGGATCGGCAAAACCAAAAGTAGATGATTTAGCAGTAAGCAACCCAATTGAAACTGCACTAGATTTAACTGCGGTTGTAGATGATAAAGTGCCAGTGACTATAAATCCTGGTCGTTTCACTACTGAAAGTGTTACGTATAGATTACCGAGAGTAGTGCAGGGAACATATTCTGTTAGTGACTTCGGAAAGTATATTGAAGATTTTAAAGCCTTAGATTATGATGGCAATGAATTGGCTGTCATTAAAGCTGACACAAATACATGGACTATTGCAGATGCGACTAAATTAGATAAGCTTCAGTATAATGTTAACGATACTTTTGATATTGAATCTACAGGTGGAATAGGTGGAGACAACCCTTTCTCGCCAGCAGGTACTAATATAGAAGAGGATAACTATGTCTTAAATCTTCATGGCTTTATTGGTTATTTCGATTCATTAAAGAATAATCAGTACGCTTTAGATGTCACTGCGCCAGCTGCTTTTGTTAGAACTTCTGCTTTAGAAGATAAGGGTATGAAATCTAGTGCGGATGGTACAACGATTACTAGCAGTTATTTTGCACAGCGCTATTTCGACATTACCGACAACCCAATGATGTATGGGAAATTAGATGTTGAAGAATTTATGGTTGGTGATATTAAGATAGTACTAAGTGTATATTCACCAAATAAAGTACATACTGCAGCAAGTCAGAAAGAGACAGTGTATAAGATGATGCAAGCACAGAAAGAATACTTAGGCGATGTAAATAGTACACCACGTTATGATATCTACCTTTACTTATCTGATGGTTCTGAGACAGCTCCAAAAGGTATGGGAGCTTTGGAACATCATACATCTACTGTAGTCGTTTTACCAGAATCATCTAGTAAAGAAGGTTTGGCAGCATCAATAATCGATGTGGTAGCGCATGAGTTTTTTCATATCGTAACGCCATTATCTGTGCATTCTGAAGATGTTCATTATTTCGATTATAATAAACCTACATTCTCTAAGCACTTATGGATGTATGAAGGTGTAACGGAATATTTTGCGCAGCACTTTCAAGTATATGAAGGTTTAGTTGATAATGCTACATTTTATAATACCATGCAGTCAAAAATCGATACTTCTAGACGTATGGATGACGCCATGAGCTTCACTATTATGAGTGAAAATGTCTTAGAAGAGCCATATGCTTCAAACTATTATAATGTATACATGAAAGGTGCCTTAATAGGTATGTGTATCGATATTTTAATGCGAAAAGAAAGTGATGGTAACAGAAGTATGTTATCCTTAATGAAAGAGCTATCTGCAAAATATGGTAAAGAAAAGCCATTTGTAGATGATAATATTATTGTAGAGATTACAGAAATGACCTATCCAAGTGTTGGTGAATTCTTAAAAACACATGTTGAAGGTGATGTGCCTATTAACTACAATGATTTTTTTGAAATGGTTGGATTGGTTAAGGGAGAAACGGAAGTTGAAACCAATTATATTTTTGCTGGTGGTCAAAATGTTATTTTTGATGCTGACCAAGAAAGAGGATTAATTAAATTTTCACCTATGGTATTAAAGAACTCATTTTGGGCTTCTCAAGATGTACAAGCAGATGATATTATTTTAAAAGTGAATGGTGCGGATTTAACGTTAGCTAATGCACAACAAGTTATCACAGGTATGTTTAGCTGGACAGAAGGTCAGGAAATTACTATGGATTTGGAACGTAATGGTGAGCCAGTTGCTATTAAGACTACATTAACCAAGGCTTATGCGACAAGTGTATCTTTAATGGAAGATCCTAATGCTACAGAAGCTCAGAAAGCATTGAGAGCAGCTTGGTTGAAAGGTTAAAATATAAATTTATAGAATTTAAGGCTTCCTTTACGGAAGCTTTTTTTATGTAAAAATAACTACCAGCACAATAATTAATCCAATTGCTATAACGATATTTATACAACCGTGAGCAGAATCATAATGATTAGGCTTATCTGGTCCATAAATATATTCTTTGTAAGAGTGTTTGGGAGTATTAAATATAGTCTGCCAGATAGTTCCGAAAATCCAACGTACGCTTCCTCCAATAAAGTTTAATACAACGTAAAAAATTGTTTCACCAATAATTTCTAACACCTTTTAATATTTAGCCGATTTTCCTTTTGACAATGAGCTTTCAATAAAATCTCTCAAATCATCATTAGCTTTAATAAGATCCTCATTTCGTAAGTACATCATATGACCACTTCTATAACCTTTAAAAGAGAAACGATCTTTTAGTTTTCCACTAGGATCAATTTGCCATTGCGAGTATTTCGCTGAGAAATATGTTGTTGCTCCATCATAATATCCAGATTGTGTCAATACTTTAAGATATGGATTCTGTGCCATTGCTTGCCTAAGGTTTTCTCTGGTATTATCATTAGTTCTATCCCAATTGCCAACATTACCAAACACATTATACTTTACATCAGTTTTAAAACCAAGTTCATTCTGAATATAATAATTAATGGCTGGAGTAAATGAATGTAACCAAGACGTTAATTCAGCACTATAATCTGGACTTGTGCCAGTTTCAACCTTATCAACACCAATGTATCTCGAGTCTAAACGACCTATGGTTTCTCCGGTTTTGTCTCTTAGTAATTCCTTCCAAAAGAAACGATTAGGAACATCTAAATTTTGTTGTAAAATAACTTCTTCTGATAGACCTGAATAGTAACTCATCTGCTTAGCAATAGCATTCTTTTCTGTTTCACCGATGAAGCCACCTTTTGCGAGTGCTGGCATTAAGTCATTTACAGCAAACCGTTCTGCTTCTGGTAAAATTTCTAATAAGTCTTTATTCTGAAGTGCTTGAGGCAATACCTTATGGTACCACGCTGCCGCTGTATAATATGGTAAATTTAAGCTCGATGCTAATGGTCCACCAACACGCAGTACTTTATAATCTGCAGGTGATACCATAATCACACCATTAAGATACATCCATTGGCTATTTTGTAGTTCCAAGGACAATCCCATAACGCGTGTGCCACCATAACTTTCTCCGATAATATACTTTGGCGATTCCCAACGGTTATGACGTGTTGTAAAGGTATTCATCCAGCCAGCTAAATATTTTACATCTGCATTCACTCCAAAGAAGTGTTTGTCGTCTGGCATTTTACCATCTTTATCAGCAACTTTACGAGAGTAGCCTGTGTTTACAGGGTTTATAAATACGATATCTGCAACATCTAAGATAGAATTTGGATTGTCCTTTACACCATAAGGCTGCACAGGATATCCTTCATCATCAATCTTTAAAATTTTAGGACCTGTGTAAGCAATATGCATCCAAACGGAAGCAGAACCTGGTCCACCATTAAATGAATAGATGATAGGTCTATTATTCCCTTTACTATCGTTTGTGCGTTTGTAATACGTGTAGTATAAAGACGCTATCATTTTGCCATCAGCATCCCAAACCGGTTGAAAGCCAGTCTCAGCTTTATAATTGATTTGTTTGCCCTTTATCGTAACAGAGTTATTATTGACAATAGTGGTGTCAACAGGAATCTTTAAATCTTGCGAAAAACCGACTGCAAAGCAAGCGAGAAATAATACTGTAAAACGAAATTTCATATATAATTGTTTAGGTAGTTTTTAATTGTCTTTAGTTTCTAAAGCCTTCCATTCCTCATAAGAAAGTACAAGCTTTGTTGGACTAGATTCTCCTTCTAATAAACCTATAAATTCTAAATCATGTCCATCTGGATCGCTAAAATAGATAGCTATAGCTGGCATCCAGGCAAATACCATTGGGCGTTCAGTTCCATCGTTTAAAAAGTTCCAGAAATTTAATCTCTTTTCTTTTAAAAAATTAACGGATTCATTCAGTATCCAATCAGGTTCACATTGAAATGCAAAATGTCTAATATCTATTTTGTCCTTTGGCTTTTCCCATAAACCAAGCATTTGTTGTTTCGGTTCACCTATCCAAAAAAAAGCCGTTCGCCTATCATCACGCGTGCGGCAAAGTTCTAAACCCAATACATTGGCGTAAAAATCTATAGAACGTTCAAGGTCTTCTACAAATAGATGCGTTTCGTATAATCCTTTTATCATTTGCTTTTTTGGTTAATTAACATTGTCAACTACAGATTTTAAAGATAAGAAATTTAAAAGCCCTCAAAAACACCCAAACTAAACAAAGCAAAATCGTACTTCACAGGATCTTTTGGGTCTAGTCGTCTTAGAGCTTTATCTAACTCGGCTAATGCTTTACCATCATTTTGTTTGCGTTTAAGCAATCCAAGTTTACGTGCTACATTACCAGAATGCACATCTAAAGGGCAACTGAGTTGAGCAGGAGAGAGGCTTTGCCAAATACCAAAGTCCACGCCATTATTATCGTTACGCACCATCCAACGCAGAAACATATTAATACGCTTTGCTGCTGAATTTTTTAGTGGATCACTCACATGTTTTTTGGTCCGCTCTAAATGTGGTATTTCAAAAAAGGTTGTTTTAAATTGATGTATACTTTGCTGAAGTGAATCCGTTTCAGCATATTTTGCAAATACAGCTTCTAAGCCATTATGGGCTTTATATATATGGTGCAGACTTTTAGTAAACTGCTTTAAGTCATCGCTATTAAAAGTACGATGTACAAAACCTTCAAAACGGTCTAAGTCTGTGTCTTGGTGTTGGGTCACAAACTCAAAAGGGGAGTGGTCTAGCAACTCTATCATTTCATTAGCATTATTAATAATACTTTTACGATTTCCCCAAGCAATAGTTGCGGTTAAGAAACCAGCAATTTCTATATCCTCTTTTTTAGAGAATTGATGTGGTATTTGTATAGGATCGCTCTCAATAAATTTAGGGTTGTTATAGAGATTGACTTTTTCGTCTAAAAAGTCTTTTAATTCTGATTTTTTGAGCTTTGGCATAAGAATTGCAAAAATATTGAAACATTTACTATATTTTCAACACTTTATCTTTTTATAATAGTCATATGAAATTATTGTTTGTATTCTTTTTTATTTGTTCATTTCAAAGTGTCCTTAGTCAACAAGGTGAAAATTATTTAAAGTTAATGGACGGTTTAATTTTGTTTGATTCAACAATGATAAATGATAATTTTAAAAACGGAAAAATTAAGAGATGCGGACTTATAAAATATTACAGACATGGTGATTTTTATTATAAACTAAATGTTGGTAAACACATTAGATATTATAAAAATGGAACAAAAACTACTACTGTTTATGATGATTGGGGAACAAGTTTAACTAATACATATCATGATTCTGAGGGTAATCTAATTTCTCAATCTATAACTACATTGGTTGAAACAACAGCGTCAAATTTAGATGAGTTTCTTACATCTGGTAAGCATATAACTTTTAAGACATACTTTGAAGATTTCGCTTATGACCGTAAATCTTGTGAATATTATTTAAAGAAAACTGGGCAAAGTGATAACGGTAAAAGAGAAGGTCTTTGGAAATATTATTATCCTTCAGGTGAGCTAAAAAAAGAAAAAAACTATTAAATTTTAAAAGTTTTGGCTAAAAATAAACAACTTTCATAGAAAAATACGTAGTTCTACGTATTGATATTTTACGATTTTAAAGCTAATTTCGCTTAACGTTTTTATAAAAGTTATTGAAGCGAACGTATATCACTAAAGTTGGACTTAATTTGTAAAACATGAAACAAGAAGAATATAATTTTTTTGCTAATTACTCAAATCGAACAGATTTGAATAAATACACTGATAATTCATTATTACTTTATTCTTTGCAATTGAAATACTCTATTGAAGATATAGACGAAGTAGCAGCCGATAGTTTAGTTGATGGTTCCGATGACAAGAAAACAGATTTAGTGTACATTGATTTAGAGTTACAGGAAGCGGTTATTGCTCAAGGATTTTTATCAAATCGTGATAGAACAGAAGCACCTGCTAATAAAGCTAGTGATTTAAATACTGCTGTTACTTGGCTTTTGACTAGAGATCTCGCTGATTTACCTGAACGTATCAAAAGCGCCGCTCGTGAGCTCAGACAAAAAATTGAAGACGGAGAAATAAAAAAAATAACTGCTTGGTACTCGCACAACCTGCCAGAATCGGAAAATGTCAATCAAGAATTAATCACAGTTGAACACACATTATCCTCCATCCTACATGATAATTATGGAGAATATCAAATCGAATCACATTCTCTCGAAGTTGGATTAGAGACTCTGGAGGAATGGTATCAAGGATTGACTATTCCAATTCTCATGACTGATTCAATTCAGATAGATGAATGTGAAGGATTTGAAAATTCTGGTGACGATTGGACTTCATTTTCAACATCAATTCCAGGAACAACCCTTTATCAATTATACCAAGATCATAAAACCCTTTTATTTTCAGCTAATGTAAGAGATTATTTAGGAAGTAGGAAATCTGACTCAAACATCAACAACGGCATAAAAAGAACGGCTAATGAAAGTCCAAAGAATTTTTTTGTATACAACAACGGAATAACTGCATTGGTCAATGGTTATGCTTATGACTTTGACTCAAAGAAACTTGTCATAAATGGTCTATCAATAGTAAATGGTGCTCAAACCACTGGTGCAATCGGATCATTAGCAGATGCCCCAAACGTGAATATGAAAGTCCCGATAAGACTTATAAAATGTGATAATGCAGACACAGTCGCATCAATTGTTAAGTATAACAATAATCAAAACAAAATTAATGCACCGGATTTCAGAAGTAATGACCAACACCAAAAACGTATAACACAACAGTTTTATGATATTCCTCAATTAGTTTATACATCTAGAAGGGGTGGTGCTATCGATATTATAAAAAGGAATCCAAATATTCTGCCCTCAATTACAGCTGGCCAAGTACTTGCTGCATTTCATGGTCATCCAGGTATTGCTTATAACTTCAAAAGTAAAATCTGGGATTCTGATAGATTGTATTCAATGTTTTTCAATGATCAAACAACAGCACATAATATTTTTATAAGTTACGCTCTTGTTAAAACTATTGAAGAATTAAAATTAGAATTAATCAATTCAGAAACTGAATTATTGCTTGAACAAGAAAAACTATTAAATTTCCTGAGAAGTCGTGGTTCTATTATATTATTTGCTACTGCCATTTCGGACTGTTTAGAAAACATATTAAATCGTCGAATACCGAATAAATTTTCAATTAAATTCTGCCGTAATATTACATTTGATGAGGCAAAATCACTTTGGAGAACTATAGTAATGATTGGTACTGCTTTTGTCACTCAATTGAATGAAGGATTACAAGATGGTATTAAAAATCAAGAAAAGATTGATGACGCACGACAAACATTTGTTTCCTTGATGTCTGCTGTAAGAACTGCAAATGCTCAAGTCATCGATAACTTTTCAAGTGAAGTCTGTTTATAATCTAAATTTAATGAATTATAAACTTTAGAAGTGTATAATTCATAGCCAGATTGTGTGTACTCAGAAGATTCTATGTGTTTTCTTATGCTAACTGAGTTCCTAAACATACTCAAACACGCTAGGTGAAACTCTCATTCACAAGATTACCATCACAATTTTTAAAATAATTAAGTTTTCATTGAGGAGAATTAAGTATTCAGTTGTTATATATACAGAAGCCATAATTATGGCTTTAAAATCTATATGAACTTAACCGTCTTAGGTTTTATTGCAGCCTTGAAAAAATTGCTATGAAAAAGAAATAAGTTTTAAGGTTGATTTAGATTTTTAGTTAGTGATAGTGGTTTGTGAAAGCAAGCCACTATTTTGTTTATACCTATTCTAACTTTCAGGAGAAATAAATTATGAGTTGTTATATATAAAAACAAGTTCGCTAATCTCAAATGAAAAAAATACTCAAATTTACAGGTCTATGCTTATTTGCACTATCAATAGTGCAATGCTCTAGTGATAATGATGATAATTTACAACAAGAACCAACTACGGTTACAGATATCGATGGTAACGTGTATAATACCATAGTTGTTGGCAACCAAACATGGATGCTAGAAAACTTAAAGGTGACTAGCTTTAATGATGGTACTCCAATTACACTTCATGAATTTGGTATGGATTGGGGAGATTTACCTGGAGAAATACCACAATATCAATGGGCAGACACTAGTGATCTTAGTAATATGGTAGATGAAGAATTACCTTTTGATGTCTATGGCGCCATGTATAATCATTGGGCAATAGAAAGTGGGAAATTAGCTCCAGAAGGCTGGCGTATCCCTTCTCAAGCTGATTTTGAAATCTTAGAAAACTATTTATCTAATAACGGTTTTGAAAATAGTGTTGCAACGGCATTAAAGTCGTCTACTGGTTGGTTGCCTTCTTCTGGAAATGGTACAGACGCTATAGGGTTTAAAGGTTTGCCTAATGGATATATCAATGCATTTGGAGGACCAACACTTGGACAAGGCATTTGTACCTGGGGAACTACCGACGTTAATACTTCTATAGCTATAGGCTCTAGAACAAGAGTTTTGGTACAGCTTTGGAATGACTCAAATATGTTATATGGTGATAACTCAATAAGAATAGGATCAGGCATAAGATGCATAAAAAACAATTAGTTTTAGAGTTGATTGATTAATTGTTAATTACTAATAGCGACTTGTTTAATGCTAGTCGCTATTTTTTATTTCACCGCAAGCATACTAATCTCAACATTAACAAACTTTGGTAAGTTGGCAACTTCTACGGTTTCTCTGGCTGGAGCAGTAGCTTCATCAAAATACTCCCCATAGACTTCATTTATTTGTGAGAAGTTATTCATGTCACTAATGAAAATTGATGTTTTAAAAACATTTTCAAATGTCATTTCAGCTGCCGCTAAAACCGCTTTCATGTTTTCCATCACTTGCTTGGTTTCGGTTTTAATATCGTCTATAATCAATTCCATGGTTTCAGGATGCAATGCAATTTGTCCGGAAGTGTATAAGGTGTTACCTACTAAAACGGCTTGATTGTAAGGTCCTATTGGTGCAGGAGCTTTTGTGGTGTTTATTATTTTTTTCATGTTTATTTCCTGCGAAGGCAGGAATCTTATTAATGGTTGAACTATAGTTCAAATTTAAGATAATTTATTGATTCAGACCTGAAGAAACTACTCCATGAAACAGTAGTTTTTAATAAACGGATTATTCATTACTCTTATATTGTTTTTTAAAGGTATTCATGAATGCTGCGCATTTGCCACGTCCTTCGTCCTCGCAATGACGTTAATTCCCAACACGCTGATCTGGCTGGCGACGTTGATCGTATTTTAAATCTTTCAGGATGTTAGATTTAATACCAATGAAGAAATTCCATGATGAACGAGCGCTAAAAGGTATCCAGGTAAAATTCATACGCCAACTCAATAAATCACGTTCAAAGCGTAATTGGGTATACGTAAATCCTTGATTTAAAAAGTCATAACCAGATGATGCTCCAACACTCCAACGTGGTGATAATTCTACATCACCTGAGAACATCAGAGAATGTGAGGATATTTGGTTCTGTCTACGTGTGTTGGTATAATTGGCAGCGTATGCAAATCGAATAGACCACGGCATTTTGTAATTATAAAAATCATTATTCTCTTCATCTTCCTTACCTTTCTTTTTATCTGAAAGCCGTTTATCTGCAAAATCTTGAGTTTTACCAAAAAGTCCATCGGTTCGTCCGCCAGAACGCGCAGCTTCTTGGGCAGAAGCTTTATCGTCATCCGATTCTTCGCCAGAAAAACTATCATTACTCAGTGTATAGCTCATATTAATATTGGCTGACGTTAAACGAAATAAACTACCACCATTATCAATATTAAAAGTATTAATAACATTATTATTACTATCTAAAGCATAAGGATTGAGGGTCATTGCAAAATTTATACTCATTTTTTTATCCAAAATTTGTGTTCCACCTGAAACACGCACAGGACTCCAGTTTAGAGAATCCGCAGCTAAATTATAAGCTGTCGAAAAATTTAAATTGTTGAGTAAGAATACCTTTTCAGGTTCCGTATTTGTAGAATCCTTTGAGCGTATTTTGGCTTCAATGTTATTACCCACAGATATCCCTAAACTACTAGAATATTGATTGCCAGGTCTTCCGAACAATGAATTTTCAAAACGAGTATATTCAACTTGGTCAGTCGTTGTACCATCTGCATCAATAACATCATAAGTTTCGTAATACTGATCAAAAGCAGGATTTATAGAATAGCTTATTGATGGTCTAATGACATGTCTAATAGCTTGTATCTTTGGGTCTTTTCCTTCACCTGTGAAGTCATACATACCATAAACAGTTGTACCAACACTAGCGCCTAAATTATAGGTAAGAAAACGATCAAATCCGTTTTGGTTAATTTCTATTTCTTGTTGTTCTGCTTGGTTCCATGATCTATTGACAGTCTTAAGTGTCCAGGTTTCTTCAAAATTGGCACTTGTACTCACGCTAAAATAATCAAACACCTTAAAGTTTGTTGTTAAAGGAATACTGTGTCGCATACCTGCTACAGCATCTTCAAACATTTCGCTTTTTCCAAATAGTGAGTCTGTTGTATTAATACGATATTCACCTCTGGTATTGACCTGAAAATTAATATTTTGAATAGCTCCTTTTTTAGTTCCTGTTTTTGGTGCAAAAGGAAAGACTCTGCTCATAGACGCTTGCATTGTAGGCAAGGTTAAATTAATGGCTTCTGTATTGGTATTTTGCGAATGCGTAGCAGAAAGACTTAAATTAACTTGTGGTTCTCCCTGAAATGATGTTGAATAAGACACTGAAGAAGCCAAAGTGTTATTTAAAAAATTGGCCTGATTAATCTGGTTAACAGATTGTTGGTAATATTGACTACTTCCTAGGTTAACCGAAGCAGAGAATCGAGAACTAGGACTAGCTTTAGAATCTTGACTATGCGACCACCTAATATTATAGATTGTACTTTTAGAAAAGTCAGGAAAACCACGTTCGCTGGTTAACAAGTTTTCATATCTAAAACCTAAATTCCCTCTAAACTTATAGCGTTTTGCATAATTACTTTCTAAACGTAGACCATAACTACCATTTGTGTAATAATCTCCAAGTACTGCTAAATCTATATAATCACTTATGGCAAAATAATAACCTCCATTTTGTAAAAAATAACCTCTATCATTACCAGTATCTTCTCCAAAAGTTGGAATGATAATCCCAGAAGTTTGTGTTTGAGTCATAGGAAAAAAGGCAAATGGCAATGCAATTGGTGTAGGCACGCCATAGATTTCCATATAGGTTGGGCCGACGACCATTTTCTTCCCAGGAACAAATTTCATCTTAGAGGTTATAAATTGGTATTCTGGATCATCTTCATCTTCGGCCGTAGTAAAACGAGCATCTGCCATAAAATAAGTAGAGTCGTTCTCTTTTTTCGTTTTGGGTGAATACACATTAAAGCCCTGCTGTTCCGTACGCGTATTAAAAACTAGTGCTTTTTTAGAATCTGTATTAAAAACGATAGAGTCTGGTTCAATAACATTTGAACCTTGCGTAAAAACTGGTCTTTGAGAATATCCTGTGGAATCTTTTAAACGACCAGCATAGACTAAGTTTTTACTGTAATCAATAACAATGATACCTGCTTTAATTTCCATGTCTTCATATAAGACTTCAGCTTCATTGTATAAGAATATTTTCTGTTTTTTTTGATTTATTGACACATAGTCTGCTGCTCTATATTTTACAATATCCGATAAAAATTCATTTTGTTTTAAAGAATCTTGTTTAGTAGAATCAACCTGCTTCGTATTTAAAGGTTTGTTTAAAATTAAATCAGCAGGAATACTTGTAGAATCTTTCACTTTCTCAGCAGGAATTGGTGGCTTCTTTTTTTGTATTTCTTGTGCGAAGCTAAAAGTGTTGATAAACACTGTAAAACTCAAGGCAAAAAGTATGTATAGACTATTTGTACGCAATCCTTTTAAATGTATTTTTGTAAAAGTATGGCTCGGTTTTTGAAACGCCAAAAGTACAGATATTTTTTATGATTAGTTTACTAATATAATAAAGATTAAAAATACCGTTTTACTTGTGGAATATGTAATAAGTCAAGCCAATAAACCGTTAAATTAAATATGCAAACGAAGCCTAAATATATATTAGTATTCTTAGTTGTTACATTTATCACTTCTTTAACATCTTATGCACCTCTGCATGCACAAGACGATAAATTTGTTGTGGTATTAGATGCTGGTCATGGAGGTGGTGATTCTGGTAATGTTGGAAATGGGCATAGTGAGAAGAATATCGCACTCAAAGTAACATTAGAAGTTGGGAAAGCATTAGAGAAAAATCCTGATATAAAAGTTATTTACACAAGGAAAACTGATGTGTTTGTTGAACTCTATGAGCGCGCTAATATAGCGAATAAAGCAGATGCAGACTTGTTTGTGTCTATTCATTGTAATGCACATAACTCTCAAGCAAGTGGTACCGAAACCTTTGTATTAGGCGAAAAAAATACAGCGCGTAATTTTGATGTTGCCAAACGCGAAAATGAGGTTATATTTTTAGAAGATAATTACGAAGAGAATTACGCAGGATTTGATCCTAGTTCACCAGAATCAACTATTGCTATTGGTATTGAGCAAGAAGTGTATGTTGAGCAAAGCATAATCTTAGCGCGTAAAATAGAAGATAATTTTATCGGTAAAGCTAAACGCAAGAGCAGAGGTTTAAAGCAAGCGAGTTTATTAGTAATTCGTAATACTTATATGCCAAGTGTTTTGGTAGAAGTAGGTTTTTTAACAAACAAAAGAGAAGGAGCTTATCTAAATACTAAAAGTGGACAATCAAAAATGGCAGCTTCTATTAAAGATGCTATAATCGCTTATAAAAAAGAACTAGATCTTAATGTTGGTAACCATATTGTTGGCTCTGAAAATGAAGCTATCACAGCGAATAGCAGCGAGACAATGATTTATGAAGGTGTAACTTTCAAAGTCCAAATAGCTGCAAGTTATAAAGAATTAGAAGCAAAGTCTTATAACTTTAAGGGGCTAAGCGATATTACAAGGCAAAAGGAAGGGAACATGTACAAGTATTTTAGTGGAAAAACTTCAGATTATAACAAAATTAAAAAGCTACAAAGTACTGCTAAATCCAATGGCTATTCGGATGCTTTTATTATAGCCATCAAAGCTGGAGAAAAAATTGACTTAGACCAAGTGTTGAAATCCACTCCTAAGGCTAAAACGGCTTCTAAGTCGAAAACTGCTTCTAATTAGAATCATTATTCATATATTTATTGCTAATTTTGTTTCTAACCAAAGATAAACCATTTGAAAGTTTCAAGAGAAGTTAAAACAGCAGTCTTAGTATTATCTGGTATTGCTCTTTTTATATATTTATTTTCATTTCTTAATGGACAAGACTTGTTTTCTGACAAAGAAACCTACTACACTGAGTTTGACTATAATTCTTTAACTCCTTCTTCACCAGTTACTATTAAAGGAAATAAGATAGGTAAAATAGAAGATATTGCATACGATTTTGAAACAGGTAAAACTCGTGTTGAGTTTTCTGTAAACCCCAAGCTTGTATTCTCAAAGAATAGTAAAGTAAGGTTATATCCAACTGGTCCATTGGGTGGTAATGCGATAGAAATTATAGATGCTAATGATGGACAATTGGCTAAGCCTGGTGATTTTATTAATTCTGAGATTAAACAAGGTTTAATGTCAACGATAGAAGATGACTTGCCTAAAGTGACGGCAGGTTTAGATGGCACTCTACGTTCTACAGATACATTGGTAAATAGCTTAAATGCTTTGTTAGTAGACGAATCTGATCGAGGCTTAAAAAGCGCAATATCTGAGTTAAATACTACTTTAAAATCATTTAAAGATTTATCCTATTCTATACAAGGTGTCATAACGGCAAATGACGAAAAAGTATCTTCTATTCTAGATAACTTTGACAAAACCAGTAAGGATTTAAGTGAATTATCTGCGGAATTAAAAAATGCAGGACTTTCTAAAACTGTTGAAGATTTAAATAAGACCTTAGTTAGTATGCAAAGCATGTTATCTAGCATAGATAATGGTGAAGGTACTATTGGTAAACTACTCAAAGATGAGTCACTTTATGAAAATTTAGATAAAGCTTCAAAAGAGTTTCAATTGTTGTTATTAGATATAAAGCTGCATCCTGCAAGATATAGACGTATTTTATCAAAAAAGGAGATTCCTTATGAGGAACCAACTCAAGAGCAATTAAAAAATAATTAGAGCCACTTTTCATGCAATATTTACCAAATATAATTTTTGCCATAATTCTTTTCCTTGGCGTCGGCTACTTTGCCAAAAATATTAGAAAACTCATCCGAAATATTAAACTGGGACGAGAAGTTGATGCTAGCGATAATAAAGCGCAACGTTGGAAAAACATGGCACGCATTGCACTAGGACAAAGCAAAATGGTAAAGCGTCCAATTGCTGGTTTTCTTCATATTATAGTTTATGTTGGTTTTATCATCATAAATATTGAAGTTTTAGAGATTATTATTGATGGTTTATTTGGTACACATCGTATAGGTTTAGAAATATTACCTGTAGCGGTTTATGGATATTTAATCGATGCGTTCGAAATTTTAGCGGTTTTAGTATTAATTTCTGTAGTTGTTTTTTGGTTAAGAAGAAATATTATTAAAATAAAACGTTTCTTAAGCTCAGAAATGAAGGGTTGGCCAAAAAGCGATGGTAATATCATTTTATATTTCGAAGTTGTATTAATGTGTTTGTTTTTGCTAATGAACGCAACAGATACTTCATTTCAAGATCTTAATTATGGTAATATTGTAACACAGTTTATAGCACCATGGTTTAGTGAGGTTGCACCAGAAACATTACATATGATTGAGCGCACAGCTTGGTGGTTGCATATTGTTGGGATTCTTATTTTCTTAAACTATTTATATTTCTCTAAGCATTTACATATTCTTTTAGCGTTTCCAAACACTTATTATGGCAGTGTTGAACCAAAAGGGAAAGTCAATAATCTTGAAGCCGTTACTAACGAAGTAAAGCTTATGATGGATCCAGATGCAGATCCTTACACTGCACCAGCAGAAACTGCAGATGATGAAGTACCAGCAAAGTTTGGTGCTAGCGATGTTATGGATTTGGATCAAATTCAGTTGCTAAATGCATATACATGCACAGAGTGTGGACGTTGCACCTCTGCTTGTCCTGCAAATCTAACTGGTAAAAAGCTATCTCCTCGTAAGATAATGATGGATACAAGGGATCGCTTGGAGGAAGTTGGAAAAAATATAGATGCAAATAACGGTGAATTTAAAGATGATGGTAAGCAACTTCTTGGTGATTATATCCTAAATGAAGAATTGTGGGCTTGTACCACTTGTAATGCCTGTGTAGAAGAATGTCCTGTGAGTATTAATCCTTTATCAATTATCTTAGATATGCGTCGTTATTTAGTAATGGAGCAAAGTGCTGCACCGATGGAATTAAATAATATGATGACCAATATAGAGAACAATGGAGCACCTTGGCCTTATAACCAAATGGACCGTTTAAATTGGAAAGACGAATAATAAACATATTAAACTGAATTAAGAACAGGTTTAGATGAAAAACACTACAAAAACCATTGTTTTATTTGTAACATTAACATTAATGTTCTCGATTGGTTATTCTCAGACCGAGAAAGGAAATTTAATTATCGGTGGATCTTCAGACTTATCGTTTTCTTCTAGTAAAAGTTCTGTAAAACCTAATAATGAAAATCAAGGTGATGATACAGTTTTAAGGCTTTCTTTTGGACCCTCTTTAGGATACTTCATAATAGATAAATTAGCAATTGGATTGCAAGTGCCAGTTAGTTTTAGTAAGCGTAAGAGCGAGTCTTCTAATGGCTTTGAAACATATCCATTTGAAATTAAATCCACTTCAGTTTCTGCTATTACTTTTATACGTTATTATTTTTCTGAATCAAACATTAAGCCTTTTCTACAAGGAAATGTAGGATTCGGAATAAATAATTCTGATTCATTTTTAGTTGATTTTGAAACAGGTAATACCGAGTATGGTAAAATCAAATCAAATACATTTTCTTATGGATTTAATGGAGGGGTTGCTTTTTTTATAAATTCAAATATCTCCATAGATTTAGGTATTAATTATTTATCAATAACTACTAAGCCAGACGAAAATAATGATTTTGATTTTAAATATATAGATAGTAAAATTGGCTTTATTGCTGGTTTTAATTTGTTTCTTTAATAATAATTATAAGTATGAGCGGACAACTAAAAGTGCCAACAATGGCGGAGTTTATGGCAGAAGGGAAACAACCAGAAATTTTATTTTGGGTTGGTTCTGCTGGAAGCTATGATGATAGAGCTAAAAAAATTACAAAAGCTTTTGTGAAGATTTTGAATAAAGCTAATGTAGATTTTGCAGTATTAGGAACCGAAGAAAGTGCTACTGGTGATTTAGCTAAGCGTGCTGGAAACGAGTTTTTATTCCAGATGCAAGCTGTTATGAATATTGAAGTGCTTAACGCCTATGAAATAAAACGCATTGTAACTTGTGATCCGCATTCATTCAATTGTCTGAAAAATGAATATCCAAGTTTAGGTGGAAATTACGATGTTATTCACCATACACAATATATAAAAGAACTAATGAGTTCTGATCGCTTAACTATAGAAGGCAATACTTATAAGGGGAAACGGATTACATTTCATGATCCTTGCTATTTAGGTAGAGCCAATAATGAATATGATGCACCTAGAGATGTTTTAAGTAAAACCAATGCCACATTAATAGAAATGAAACGTCACAAGCAAACAGCATTATGCTGTGGAGCAGGAGGCGCACAGATGTTTAAGGAACCAGAAAAAGGAGATATGGACATTAACGTGCTTAGAACCCAAGATGCCTTAGAAACAAATCCCGAAATTATCGCTACGGGTTGTCCTTACTGCAATACTATGATGACAGATGGTATAAAAGCCAAAGAAAAAGAAAATGAAATATCAGTAATGGATATTGCTGAATTAATTGCAAACGCTTAATAATAGTATAATGAATAAAGTTATTATCGCTCTAGTCTTGCTAATAGGATTAAACCTTAACGCTCAAAAAAAATCAAAAGAAGAGGTTATTGATCTTATGGCAGAAGACACTTGCGAATGTATTACTAAGAAAAAAATAAAGACATCGGCTACTATGGACGAAAAGCAAATGGCATTAGGCCTTTGTTTAATAAAAAGCTATAATAACCATAAATCAAAGTCTAAATATTTCAGCGAACAAAAAACTGCAAATTTTGAAAAGATTGGTGAGGAAGTAGGCTTAGTAATGGCTACCAAATGTGGAGATGAATTTTTATCTATTTTTTCCTCCGAAGAATTGGTAGATTTTATCGATGACGAAGAGGAAGATATTATAGGATTTAAAAGCTCTGATGATGATAAACTTACTATAGAAGTTGAATTATTATCTATGAATAATGATGCTATATCGTATATTGAAACTAAGGATGATTTTGAGAAAAACCATATTTTCTTAATAACAGAAAAGTTTGAAGGCTATGAATTGCTTAAGAAATCTAATTTTGGACAATCATTTATGATTTCATTTAAAGAGGTAGAGTTATTCGATTTAAGTGAAAAGCAATATATTACAAAAAAAGTAATTACTAAGTTAGAAGCGCTATAATATGCTAGTGGATTTTGATACGTTACCCCAAGAATCTAGAGTTTGGATTTATCAAGCTAATCGTTCATTTTCTGATGCAGAAATAGAACAACTTAAGGAACAGCTTAATACGTTTATTGAAGCTTGGACTGCTCATGGAAAAGATTTAGAATCTGGCTATAAAATTGTTTATAAGCGTTTTATAGTTATTGCTTTAAACCAAAGCTTAAATAATGCCACAGGTTGTTCTATAGATGCTTCGGTTCATTTTATTCAACAATTAGAGAAACAATACCAAGTGGATTTAATGGATAAAATGAATGTGTCTTATAAGCAAGGCGAGTTTATTGCTTATAAGCCTCTGATTGATTTTAAAAAGATGGCACAGCAAAAAGCGGTTTCAAAAAAGACCATTGTATTTAATAATTTAGTCACTAATATCGCAGAATTTAATGAAAATTGGGAAGTGCCTGCAAGCGAAAGTTGGCATAGTAGATTTATTAAGTGATATTTCATCAAAAAATTTCCGTTTCAAATGGAAGAACCTATTTTTCAACCTATAACCATAAAATTTAATAAGTGGCAACAGACATTTTCTTACTAAATATTTCTGGACAAGATAAACCAGGCCTAACTTCTGGTCTTACAAGCGTATTGTCAGAATATGATGCCAAGGTGCTAGATATTGGGCAAGCAAATATTCATGATACTTTATCACTAGGTATATTATTTGAAATTAAATCCGGAAAAAAATCCGCAGCTGTTTTAAAGGATTTACTATTTAAAGCCTACGAGCTAGGTATAGTGGCTAAGTTTACACCGATTTCTGGCGAAGACTATGAGAAATGGGTTAATCTACAAGGTAAAGATCGCTACATCGTTACCATATTAGGCGAAAGACTCAGTGCAGAGCAAATTTCTGAAGTAACCAAAGTGATTTCAGAAAAGAGTCTAAATATTGATTCGATTAAGCGCCTAACCGGTCGTACATCATTGATTAAAAAGGAAGACTATCCTAGAGCTTCAATTCAACTATCCATAAGAGGAAAATTAGGTGATAAAACCGAGTTTACTTCTAAATTTATGGAAATATCAAAGGAGCTGGATGTTGATATTGCTTTTCAAGAAGATAGTATGTTTAGACGCAACAGACGTTTGGTTTGTTTCGATATGGATTCTACTTTAATTCAAACTGAGGTTATTGATGAACTGGCAGAAAGGGCAGGAGTAGGTGAAGCAGTAAGAGCCATAACTGAATCTGCGATGCAAGGCGAAATTGATTTTAAAGAAAGTTTTAAAAAGCGAATGAAGCTTTTGGAAGGGTTAAGCGAAGAGGTATTACAAGATGTTGCAGAAAACCTTCCCATTACCAAAGGTGCAAAACGATTAATTGATACACTTCATTATTACGGCTATAAAACAGCAATTCTTTCTGGTGGCTTTACTTATTTTGGACATTATCTTCAAGAAAAACTTGATATCGATTTTGTATATGCTAATCAATTAGAAATTACAAATGGCACTCTAACAGGTGGCTATTTAGGAGAAATTGTAGATGGCAACAAAAAAGCCGAATATCTCAAATTGCTCGCCAAGAATATGGGAATTGATATAGGTCAGACAATCGCTGTTGGTGATGGTGCTAATGATTTACAAATGTTAAATCTTGCTGGCTTAGGTATTGCTTACCATGCAAAACCTAAGGTAAAGGATAATGCCCAAAGTTCTATTTCTAGTATTGGCTTGGATGGCGTTTTATATTTGTTAGGATACCACGATCGTCATATAGATTTAGTTTAAACTCTTTTTATGTTTACTAAAACTGTTAATTAAGCGGTTTATAAAAGTATCATAAAGTCTTTTAACTTCTTATTAATTATGCTATTTTGGCATAATATTAGTTCATATTAAAGAACCTATAAACAATAAAAGATTATCAATGCGCTATTTGTCCCTTATCCTTATATGCTCTTGTTTTCAATTTAACTGTGCGCAAGAGCAAATCAATAATCCCTTACAGTCTCGAGACCCTATACAACAGCAAAAATGGGTTGATAGTTTATACAACTCTATGTCAGTTGAAGAGCGTATAGGACAGCTATACATGGTGCAGGTCATGTCCGAGAATAGTGATGCTATTAATAATAAAGTTGTAGACCTTATCAAAAAGCAACATATCGGAGGAGTCATTTATTCAAATGGCGGACCGTATCGACAGGCTAAATTAAACAACAAATTACAAGCAGCTTCCAAAATTCCACTTCTGGTTGGTATGGATGCGGAATGGGGTTTGAGTATGCGTTTAGATTCTACTTATGCGTTTCCTTGGAATATGACACTTGGAGCCATTTCAGATAATAAATTAGTAGAAGTAACTGGAAGGTTAATAGGCGAGCATTGCAAGCGATTAGGTGTGCATTTTAATTTTGCACCTGCTGTAGATATTAATACCAATCCTAAAAATCCAATTATTGGTAACCGTTCTTTTGGAGAAGATAGAGATAACGTTACTGAAAAAGGTTTGGCGTTTATGAAAGGTATGCAAAGTGCTGGTACATTGGCTAATGCAAAACATTTTCCCGGTCATGGAGATACAGAAGACGATTCTCATTATAAATTGCCAACAATAAATTTTAGTGCAAAACGTATAGATTCTATTGAGCTATATCCATATAAGGAGCTAATAAAAGAAGGTCTATCAAGTGTTATGGTTGCCCATTTAAACGTGCCTAGTTTAGAAAAAAAATCTGGTTTACCATCTTCGCTTTCTAAGCATATTGTTACCGATATTCTAAAAGATTCTCTTGGTTTTAAAGGCTTAATATTTACAGATGCCTTAACTATGAAAGGTGCGGCAAATTTTAACGAAACTGGAGCTATAGATTTAGCTGCATTTTTAGCAGGAAATGATGTGCTCCTAATGTCTGAAGATGTTAGAATCGGAACTAAAAAAATCCTAGATGCATACAATAAAGGGGAGATTACTGAAGGGCGTTTGGCACATTCAGTTAAGAAGATATTAATGGCTAAATACAAGGTGGGATTACACGATTATTCTCCTGTAGGACTGTACAATTTGTCTAAAGAACTTAACAGAATTGAAGATGATGTATTGTATGAACAGCTTATGGAAAGTGCAATTACAGTTGTAAAAAACACGAATTCAGTATTACCTCTTCGCGATATAGAAACAAAAAAAATAGCTTATGTAGCACTTGGTGATTCTAAAGGCTCAGCGTTTTTAGATGAATTAAAAAAATACACCAAAGTACACCAAATAAAAGCCGATAAGCTTGATGGAGTTATTGCCAAACTTCAGAATTATAATACCGTGGTTGTAGGATTTCATAAATCTAATGATGACCCTTGGAAGAAATTCAGATTTTCACAAAAGGAAATGGCTTGGTTATATGAAATTGCAAGAACTAATACTGTGATTTTGGATGTATTTGCTATGCCTTATGCATTAAACGATTTGTTATCTATTGAAAATATTGAAGGCATAGTAATGAGCTATCAAAATAGTAGGATAGCTCAAGAAAAATCTGCGCAACTTATTTTTGGTGCTATCGGTGCAAAAGGTAAATTACCAGTGAGTACTGGTAAATTTTTCCCAGTTGGAGCTGGAGAAACTTACAATGCATTATTAAACTTAAGTTATGGTTTACCAGAGCGCGTTGGAATGGACTCTCAAAGACTCAGCAGAATAGATTCTATTGCTAATCACGCGATAAAAAATAAAATGACTCCTGGTATTCAGTTATTAGTGGCAAGAAAAGGAAAAGTGATATATAATAAGAATTTTGGTTATCATACATATTCTAAAAAAAATAAAGTAGATTCAGACGACATATATGATCTCGCTTCACTAACAAAAATATTGGCTACGCTTCCCATATTAATGGAATTAGAACAACAAGGATCAGTATCTCTAGATTCTAAATTAGGTAATTTACTTGCTGAGTATAAATCATCAAACAAAAAGAATGTGACGCTCAAAAAAATGTTATCACATTATGCGCAATTAAAACCATGGATTCCATTTTACTATTCCACTTTAGATACTGTAACAAAAAAGCCGGACCCAAAATATTATAGAAAAAAGCGAAGTAAAGGCTTTGATGTAGAAGTGACGAATACACTTTTTATGCGAAATGATTATAAAGACTCCATTCAAAAAACAATAATTGAAAGTGAGCTGTTATCAAGCCTGCGCTATCGCTATAGTGATTTACCATATTATATTCTTAAAAATTATCTTGAAGGATTTTATGACAAATCTTTAGATGAAATCACCCAAGATCGTTTTTATAAATCTTTAGGTGCAAATTATACGACATATAATCCTCGACGAAAATTCAGTCTTAAAGATATTGTTCCTACGGAAGTTGATAATTATTATCGCTACAAAAAAATACATGGTTATGTACACGATATGGGAGCAGCAATGCAGGGCGGAATCGGTGGACATGCAGGTGTGTTTAGTAATGCTAATGACGTAGCCAAAATAATGCAGATGTATTTACAAAAAGGCTTTTATGGTGGTAAACGCTATTTTAAAGCTAAAACCTTAGATAAATTTACCAAATGCCATTACTGCCATGCTGATAATAGAAGAGGAATAGGTTTTGATAAACCACAATTAGGCGAAGAAGGACCCACCTGTGGTTGTTTATCAATGACAAGTTTTGGGCATTCTGGCTTCACAGGAACTTACGCTTGGGCAGATCCTGAAGAAGAGATTGTCTATATTTTCTTAGCTAACCGAACCTATCCTCAGGCTGGTAAAAATTTACTACTAAGAGAAAATATTAGAACCGAAATTCAGCGTTTGATTTACGAAGCAATTATTGAATAAGTTTGTATTTAAAAATTGTAAGTAATAAGAACAACTTCTGACTAATACAACTAAAACTTTAGACAATTTTTAACTTTAGACCCTTATAACTTTATTTAACTTTAAATTCTTAAAACGTTTGCATGAAAATAGGAATTGTTTGTTACCCGACATTTGGTGGTAGTGGAGTAGTAGCTACAGAGTTAGGCTTAGAACTTTCAAAACGTGGTCACGAAATTCATTTTATAACATATAGCCAACCAGTAAGATTAGAACTGTTGAGCAGCAATGTGCACTTTCATGAAGTCCATGTACCAGAATATCCATTATTTCATTATCAACCTTATGAATTAGCTTTATCTAGTAAATTAGTCGATATGGTTAAGTTACATGATATTCAATTATTACATGTACACTACGCCATTCCCCATGCTTATGCAGCTTACATGGCGCAGCAAATGCTTCTAGACGAAGGCATTATTGTTCCTATTGTTACGACACTACACGGTACAGATATCACTTTAGTAGGTAGTCATCCATTTTATAAACCAGCAGTAACTTTTAGTATCAATAAATCTGATGCAGTAACATCGGTTTCAGAAAGTTTGAAGAAAGATACGATGCGTTTATTTGATATTAAGAAAGATATTTATGTGGTACCTAATTTTATTGATTTAGAAAAACACTTAAAGAACTTTACAGATTGCCAACGCGGAATGATGGCTGATGATAACGAACGTATTATCACTCATATAAGTAATATGAGGGAAGTGAAGCAAATACCAGACGTCATAAAGATTTTCTATAACATTCAAAAAGAATTACCAGCAAAATTAATGTTGGTAGGTGAAGGACCAGAGAAAGAAGGTGCTGAACTACTAGTAGAAGAACTTGGTATACAAGACAAAGTTATTTTCTTCGGTAACAGTAATGAAATAGATAGAATCCTATGCTTTAGTGATTTGTTTCTGTTACCATCTCAGACAGAAAGTTTTGGTCTAGCAGCACTTGAGGCAATGGCAAGTAGTGTACCTGTAATTTCAACAAATACTGGTGGAATTCCAGAGGTTAATGAAGATGGATATTCTGGGTATTTAAGTGATGTAAATGCTGTTGAGGATATGTCTAAAAATGCAATAAAGATTCTATCCGATATTGATACATTAAATCGTTTTAAAACGAATGCAAAAGTACAGTCTAAGAAATTCGACTTGCATAATATAGTACCAATGTACGAAGCAATTTACGAAGAAACTTTAAAGAAGTTCTTAGTAAGTTAGTTATACCAAACTGCATAGCGTGCTCTTCGTAATTCTAATGCAATTTGCTCCTCAGCAATTATAGCCTCATCTCTGGTAAAAAATGGATCAATATGATTATAAAGACTAGGACGTAAATACAAGCCATATTTTTTTACAATATTCGAAGAAATTTTATAGCCCTTTTTAGTTCTATGACCAGTTTTGTGTTGCATAAAACGTTCTTTTGGAGTTTTACTTGTCATGCCTACATAGAGACATTCTAATACACCATTAAACTGTGGGTTCGCATTTCTAAATTTTGCATTCTCTGTGAATACACGTTTAGATAATTCTATAACATAAATACGATATAAGACTTTTGCCATATTATTAATCATGGTTTGTAATGCGTCCATATTTTTTTACTTCGGAGGCAAACTATTTACATAGTCAAAACTTTGTTCAAAATAACTAACCATTAATTTTTTATCAGTCCAAAGTGATTCTGGTACTAAAACATAATCCTTCATTTTTGCGCCATATGAATAGTAAAAACCAGTATTATATGTCTCCATAAATTTAGCAGATTCATCTTTTGGTAAACGAATACCAATTTCGGCAGCTTTATTAAATAATGTAAACATATAACCATTAGAAGAGGTGTAAATCATGTTCTTGCCTTTACGCTCAAACCCTTTACAAGCTTCGGTTATATCATCATATATTTTTAGTCCAACATCCCAATTCATAATAGATGTTTTAGATATGTTGGTCGACTAGTATAGCATTTCCGTCTGGATCTAAAACCACAAAACTAGCTGGACCAGAATCGGAAGTTTCGTCAATCTCGCTTGCAAACGCAATATCTTTTGATTTTAAATGCTTTTGAATGTCACGTACATCATCAAAATTTTCAAGCGTATTGGCATCTTGGTCCCAGCCTGGATTAAATGTAAGGATATTGTTTTCGAACATCCCTTGAAACAAACCAACGAGAGATGATTCATTTTTCATAATGAGATAATTTTTTTCTAGGTCTCCAGCGAAAACCGAAAATCCTAAAGTCTCGTAAAATGCTTTTGATGCCTTAATGTCTTTTACAGCCAGGCTTACAGAAAATGCTCCTAATTTCATGATTATGATTGTATTGTTAGTACTTAAAGGTAATAAAACTAACTTTTATAATATACTTTGCCCAAAAGTCAATAAATTAGTATCAGGATCTAGCAACGCAAATTCTTTTTGTCCCCAAGGTTTTATCTCTAATTTTCCGTTTGGGTGAATGGCTATATTTTTATCTAGCAGCTCTTGGTATAATTGATCTATGTTATCAGGCCTAATATAAACCTGCCCATAATTTTCTTTTGGATTTAAGTCCTTAAATAAGAAAAAATGAATTTCAATATTGTCCTTTTTTACCATTAAATAAGCTTCATAATCTTCATCACCTAATTCTTTAAATCCCAATTGATTTATATAATAATCCTTGGTTATAGCTTTATTGCGCATTGGTAATTTTGGATGGATGTCATTCAGCATAGATTTTATATTATTTCTTAATATCTTCTTCTTTATTCAATAAAATCGGTTTCCCAAATCCTAATCTTTCTAACTTATCCAATTGTGTTTCTGCATCGCCGACGATTAAATAAATCATCTGATTGGGTTTAATGTAATTTTCAACCAACATTTTAACATCTTCTACAGTCATTGTTTTCACAATAGTTTCACGTTGTTTTGCATAATCATCTGTCAATCCGTAATTGCTAATATTACTCAACATATTGAGTTTTGCTCTAAGCGTTTCAAAAGCTCTAGCTGTACTTTTAATGGTAAAGCCTTTGGTAATTTCTAAATCTTCTTCAGAATAATTATCACCATAATCCTCTAAAATTTGCTTTATTAAACTTGTAGCTTCGTATGTTACGTTGGTTCTAATTCCACTACTGATGATAAATTCACCTTTATTTGATGAGCCCGAGAAACCAGAACGAATACCATAAGTGTAGCCTTTACCTTCACGTAATTGCTGGGTTAATTGGGAGGCAAAACTACCTCCACCTAATCTGTAGTTCATTACTGTAGTAGCGTAATAATCTTTGTTCGTTGCTTTGAGAGCAGGATAGCCAAAACGAATAACAGATTGTTTTGCACCAGGCACATCATAGAAGTACACTGTTGAGCTTTCAGGATATAATGGTAATGCCAATTCTGGTAGAGTTACATCTTTTACTTCCCATTTAGTGTTAATTGTTTCTAAAGCCTTAATAACCTTAGCTTCAGAAATGGCACCAACTACGTGTATGTTAGTTAATTTTGGTGTAAGATTAGTAGTGTAATAGTTCTGTAAATCCACCATAGAAATGCTTTCTACTGAAGCTTCAGTACCATTATTATTATATGCTAGAATGTTATTATCTCCATAAAGTAATTTTGAAAATTCATTTGAAGCAATACTGTTTGGGCTGGCTTTGCTACGTTGAATACTACTAATAGTGCTTTGTTTTATCAAATCGAATTCTTTTTCGTCCCATCTTGGTTCTAATAGAATTTCTGAAACCAAAGCCATAGTGGCATCAAAATGTTTCGATAAGGTTGTGCCAGAAATTACAATGCTTTCATCTGTTGCGGAAGCATTAATATTAGCTCCCAAACTTTCAATAGCATTTTCGAGTTCTTCTGGCGTTTTGTTTTTTGTGCCTTTGGTCATAAGATCAGCCAATAGATTAGAAACACCGACTTTGTCTTTGTCCTCTAGTAACAAACCACCTAATATTTGCATTTGAAATTGAACCAGTGGTACTTCCGAATTTTCAATACCAAATACTTTTATACCAGAATCTAGTTCTTTTTTCCATACTTCTGGAATGTTCAATTCTGGACTTTCTCCATATGCTGGCTCTATACTTCTGTCAAAACTACTTGCTGTTTTTTCGTAAGTCGCTGTAATGCTTGGGTCAAAACTTTCTTCTGCTCCCTCAATAATCTTTTCTTCAACCACACTAGCTAATTCCGAATTTTCTAATACTAAATTCATTTGTCCTTTTGGTACAAAACTGGTTGCGATATGGTTTTTATCTTTAATGTATGTATTATAAACACGCATAACATCTTCTGGTGTAACCGCCAAAATATTTTTTACATCTTGATTTATAAATCCTGGATCGCCTGCAAAAATTTCATATTGAGCCAACTGAAATCCTTTACCTAAAACACTTGAAAGTCCTTGATAGAAATTAGTTTCTTGTCCGGCTTTAATTCTATTTAAATCTTTTTCTGAAATGCCTTTTAATTCAAAATCTTTAAAAGCATCATTTATAGCAGCTGCAACAATATTTAAATCTTTTTGGTTAAAAGCAGTTACGCTGAGCATAAGTTGCCCAGCAATTTCAGATGAATTTTGACGCATTCTTACATTGCTTGTTAATTGCTGGTTTTCAACCAAAACTTTATACAATGGTGCTTTTTTACCTTGACTTAAATATTGGGATAGTACATTAAGCGCATAAGAATCTGGGTGGTATTGATAAACAGTAGGCCAAGTCATAGTAAGCCTTGGCGCACGTGCAAAATTGTCTTCATAAAATAAGCGTTTCGAGCTTTTTAGTGTCACAGGTTGTTTTTCAATTTCCAAAATATCTTCACCTCTAGGAATCTCATCAAAATACTTTTTTACCCAAGTTTTAGTTTGTTCTACATCAATATCTCCGGCAATAGTTAAAGTGACATTATTTGGTACATACCAACGTTTAAAAAATTCCTTAACATCTTCTAAAGTTGCATTTTGTAAATCCTCTAAAGATCCGATGACTTCCCAACTGTAAGGATGACCTTTTGGATACAAATTGCTATTAATTACTGCTGAGTTATGACCATAAGGTTGATTATCGACACGTTGACGTTTTTCGTTTTTAACCACTTGTTTTTCTTTGGCTAAAACAGGTTCAGTAACGGTATTGATAAAGTAACCGAGTTTATCTGCCTCTGCCCAAATCATTTTCTCTAATGCATCTTTTGGTACCGTTTGAAAGTAGTTCGTTCTGTCTCTACTAGTAGAACCATTAGCACCAGAGCCACCAATACGAGCACTCATTTGGTCTAAGCCACCTTTGCCTAGGTTTTCTGACTCTAGGAATAATAAGTGTTCAAATAAATGCGCAAAACCCGTTCTGCCTTCTTTTTCTCTGGCAGAACCAACATGAGCAGTTAAAGCTACAGCTGCAACAGGATCGGATTTATCGACATGAAGAATAACTTGTAAACCATTGTCTAAAGTGAATTTTTCAAAATCAACTTTAAATTCTGTTTCAGATGTTTTGGTTTCGTTCTGTTCACAAGACGCGATTGTAAAAAAAACAAATAGACTTAAAATTCCTCTTCTAAAAATTCTCATAAATATGTGTTTGATTGATGAATGTTGTATTATAATTCGAATGCGTTATTATTCACAAAGAAAATAGAGTTAACTAAAAACAGTTTTCCATTTTCCCAAAAACTTCTAAATAAGGTGTTATCTACCATATAAATAAAGCTTCCGCTTCCCATTGGTTCTTCACCAAATATTAGAGTTTGATCTAAGTTTTTGAGTGCATCTTTACCTGCAAAACCAGAATAGACTTTGGTGTTATCTAAATGTGCAACATTATAACCGTTTTCTAATAAACCGTAGGCAGAACTTCCTAGTTTTAAAGTAAAATAGTCCTCACCATAACCAAATGCCATAGGGTGCGTGCTATCTACTTTAGTTTTAAAAATAGCACCAGTAATAAGGTTGTTGGTATATTCACGCTCACGATCTGCATAAGGAGTTAAGTTATCATTCATTTCTTCCCCTTCAGAATCTTTCGAGGATTTATATTTAAGACTAAAACCATCTTTACCAGCAAAACTTCTTAAGGCTCCATCAATGGCAATGACTTTTCCACCTGCACGCACCCAATCTTTCAGTTTTGTCATATTGCTTTCATCCAAAACGCTTCCGTAATAACCACTAGGTATAATTAACACATTGAATTTATCTAAGTTGGTTCTGCTTAAATTATCCGTGTTTATCGATGTTAAAGGATAGTGCAATTGTTTTTCAAAGAAATGCCATATTTCACCATAGCTCAGTGATGACGTACCTTCTCCAGAAAGCACAGCTACTTTTTGTTGATTGATTAACTTAATATCTGGTGATCCTATATCTGGATATATTTCCGAAAATCCTGTATTAATTTGTGTTAAGGCTTTTGAATGCTTTTGGGCAATGGTATTTAATTTTGAAACAAATTTATCGATATGTGTATTATCGCCTTTCGTTATTATTAGAGAGCCACGTTCAAATTTGGTGCCATTAGAAGTGAATGGTTTTTCTGTAAATCTAACTTTGAATTTATGCTGTAATACATCGGCTAAGAACTTGGCGTCATTTATTGAATTCCATTTACTTACATAGCCATAGGCATCATATATTACGTTAAGTTCTATGCGCTCAAATAGTTTACTGCTACTCACTTTACTTGTGCTAGCAATAGCATCTAAACCATAAGCATACGGTACAGACCAAGCTGTAATATCATAAGTTAAAGAATCGGTGAGTTTGGCATTTGGTTCAAACAACACTTTTACCATTTTGCCTTTTGGTTGATTGGTGTGAACGACTAAGGCGTCACTAGAAACATTTATATTACTTTGTTTACCAGTTTGGTAATTGTAGCCTGAGATTTTAGAATTGTTTGGGTTTTCAAAAGCTATGTCGTGCTTGTTTAATAGTTCCTTTAAACTATTTAGTTTGTCTGTATTACCAGAAACAACATAACTCTTATATTTTAAGTTTGAATTATTGAAAAACTTAGCAAATTCAGTATTCAATTTTGAAGCGTTTTTTGAAGCGATTTCAACGGTCGAAATTCCTGTTGTGGTATGATGCGTTAAGCGTTCTACTAACGTTAAAACATGGCCTTCGTCATTCAAAATTCCTAAACCGGCCATACCATGACCACCTTGTTCGTAGGTCATACCGATCGCTCCCATATATGTTGGATAGGTATCTCCGTAACTTGGATAAAATAAATCGAAACGTTCTCTGGTAAAGAATAACCAACCTTCGGCATCAAAATATTTAGCATGATTTTTTCCTATTTGTGTCTGGAAATCGCGCTGCCAATCACTAATAATTTCATGAAAGGGTTCTGCAGCTGGAGCAAAATAATAAGGTTCATTGATACCTTGTTCATGAAAATCGACATGAATATGTGGCATCCATTTATTATATACCTCCAAACGTTTTTGTGTTTCCACTTGTGTAGCCCAAGCCCAATCTCTGTTGAGATCAAAAAGATAATGGTTTGGTCTTCCACCTGGCCAAGGTTCGTTGTGTTCACTAGCTTTTCGATCAATATCGTAAGGTTGGCTTGCCGTTTCGTTATACCAATTGACGTAGCGATCTCTGCCATCTGGATTAATACAAGGATCTATAATCACTACCGTGTTTTTTAGTAGGTCTTTTTGTTCCGTTAATAATTTAAATAAGGTTAACATTGAAGCCTCTGTGCTAGACGCCTCATTGCCATGTACATTATAACTCAACCATACAATAGCCACATCAGTAGACGTTGGAGTTCCTTCCAATAATCCTGTGTTTTTTAGATTATTTTCGCGAATGGTTTCTAAGCTTTTTATGTTTTCTTCACTAGAAACATAAGCTAAGTACAATGATCTGCGCTCATTAGTTTTGCCGTATTCTTCAAGTTTTACCTGATTTGGTAATGTATTTGCGACAGATTTAAAATAATCGACCACTTGATGATGACGACTAAATTGTGTGCCGATTTCGTATCCTAAAAAGTCACTTGGAGATTGAATGTTTTGAGCCGATGTAAAGGTATGGCTGCCAAAAGCGACCAAAAGAAGTAAAACTAATTTTTGCATTTAATATTTTTTTTTGGTTGAAAGCTAGTAAAGATAATCAGTGAAACTGAATTAACTAAAAATTAGCAGTTAAAAAACAGAAGTACATTATATTTATACCATAATTTAGATTACTATATGCCAACCGACTGTATTCCGTTTAGAGAAACCCATTACTTCTCAGACTTTATTTGTGATTATCTAGACCAAAAACCAGAGTTAGAATTTTTGTACAATCGATTTCCAACTTTAGATAATTTTAAAGCTCAGATAGAGGATAAAGCATTGTCCGTTCGAGCGGAGTCGAGAACTGTTTTAGTTGAAACCTTAAAAGAACAATATAAAGATTTAAACACTTCTGAAGCGACTAGTGAAAATATAGAAACCCTAGGAGATAATAAGACCTTCACTATTACAACAGGTCACCAATTAAACTTATTCACTGGGCCTTTGTATTTTCTTTATAAGATTATCTCTACTATAAATCTTACCAAACAATTAAAGGAGAAATATCCAAATTACAATTTTGTGCCAATCTATTGGATGGCATCAGAGGATCATGATTTTGAAGAAATCAATTATTTTAATTTTAAAGGTAAGAAGATTCAATGGAATTCTAATCAAAATGGAGCTGTTGGTCATTTTAATACTGAAGGTTTAGAAAATGTTTTTGAAGTTGTATCTGCTGAATTAGGTCTCGGAAGAAATGCAAAACAATTAAAAAAATGGTTTGAAGAAGCGTATTTAAATCATAATAATTTAGCTGATGCTACGCGCTATTTGGCTAACGAATTATTTGGAGAGCATGGTTTAGTGATTTTAGATTCAGATCATGCTGATTTAAAGCGTTTATTCATTCCTAATATTAAAGAAGAACTTTTTGATCAAACGGCTTTCAAGCATGTTTCTAATACTAATAAAACGCTACAAGATTTAGGATTGAAAATTCAAGTAAATCCTAGAGAGATAAATTTCTTTTACATTGATAAAGGTTTGCGAGAGCGTATAGTTTTTAAAAACGATGTATTCAAAGTCAACAATACTGATATAACTTGGAATAAAAGTGAAATTATAGAGCACCTAAATTTGCATCCAGAGCGTTTTTCACCAAATGTTATTATGCGACCTTTATACCAAGAAGTTGTTTTACCAAACCTTTGCTACATAGGTGGAGGCGGAGAGATGATTTATTGGTTACAATTAAAATCTAATTTTGAAGCACAACAGGTTACTTTTCCAATGTTATTGTTGCGTAATTCTGCTTTGGTGAAAACGACTAAGCAATCACAGAAGCTAGAAAAATTAAATATTTCTAATAAAGATTTGTTTTTAGATAGAAATTCATTCATTAATAAAAAGGTTAGAAAAATATCAAATATAGATGTTGATTTTTCAGAGCAGATTAAGCATTTAGAACAACAGTTTAAAGACTTGCAACAACTTGCAGAGCAAACCGACAAATCGTTTTTGGGTGCTGTAAAAGCTCAAAAAGCTAAGCAAATAAAAGGCTTAAAACATCTTGAAAAACGTTTACTAAAAGCTCAAAAGAAAAAATTAGCAGATCAAATTAGTCGTTGTACAGAATTGCAAGAGCAATTGTTTCCAGGTCAGAGTTTACAAGAACGGAACACTAATTTTTCCGAATTGTATTTAGAATTTGGGAATCAATTAATTCCAGAGCTGATGAAAGCTTTAGAACCATTAAAAGGGGATTTTACAATCTTAACAATTTAGAATTTTTATTATATTCAAAATAAAAACCTCTATTGATCTCTTAAAGAGATGGTTATCGATTAAAAGAGGAGTTTACCTTAATAAAGATAGATTTGGTGTTTTAGCGCTTTAATTTGTAGTGCTATTAATCAATAATTTACTTAATGTATTTTTCTCGTAAAAAGAACAAGCCAATACTTATACTTCTTTGTGTTTCAATTTTTGCTATTATAGGCGCGGCTCCATATTTCTTAGGACCAGGTCTTACCCAAGCAGAGCCAATAGGAACATTCTTAAATGGAAATTTTCCAGATGTAACTGCATCGGCAGAACCATATCGACCGGCATTTCCTAATCTTACATTCGATTCACCTCTAACATTTACGCATGTTCCTAATAGCAATGTGTTGATTGTTGGTCAACGAAATGGAGAAATTTATTGGTTTGAGAATGATGAAACTGTAACTACAAAAAATCTTGTAGCAGATTTATCTAATGAAGTAGGAGTGGTTTGGGATGGAGGATTTTTAGGATTGGCCATTCATCCAGAATTTGGCACATCAGGAAAAAATTACTTTTATACCTATTATACATCAAAAGATGATCAGGGCAGAGACTATCCTGATGCATTCTTAAGTGGTTTTGGTTGTTACCGAGAGGATTATTGGGGAGGTTTTCTTTATTTAAGACGTTACGAAGTAAATCCAACGACCTATGCAGTTGTTCCAGGTTCAGAATTAACTATGCTTAAAATGCGTATGTTTAGTTCTACGCATCGCGGAGGATCTATGGATTTTGGTAATGATGGCTTTTTGTATTTAACTACAGGTGAGCAGTCGGCTTATACCAAATCACAGAATATAACTACTAATTTAGATGGTGGTGTCTTAAGGTTAGATGTAGATGAGGACCCGTCTAAAAGTCATACTCCCGTTAAATTATTGAATAATGGAAATGGAAATTGGTCAGCAGCAGAAGTAGCGGGCGGATATTTATCGCTTGATGAAATATCTGGTGTTGGTTATGGTATACCAAATGATAACCCATTTTTGAGTCCTACAGGTTCTAATTTCGAAGAATATTATACGCTTGGTCATAGAAATCCTCATAGAATGACTAAGGATGAGCTTACTGGTACTTTTTATATTGGAGAGATTGGTGGTGGTCTGCATGAGGAAGTTAATGTCATAGAAGCAGGTAAAAATTATGGATGGCCTGTTTTTGAGGGAAATGGCTCAGGACCAGGTGCTGATTGTGGTGGAGATGATGCTGGGATGTATAACAATATGCCTCATGAAGGGCCTTTGGTTGAATTTCCGCGTTCAGAAGCTAATGCCATCATAGGAGGTTATGTATATCGTGGTTCAGATTTGCCAAATTTTTACGGTAAATATATTTGTGCAGATTATGGTATTGGAGAAGAGATTTGGTCTGTTGATGTAAATACTGGAGATTATGATCTTTTAACCTCTTTTTCACCTACTAATATTATTGGTTTTGGCGAAGATGAAGAAGATGAACTTTATTTATTAAGTCAAGGAAACAATGTCTTTTTATACAAGTTGGTACCAACGAATGTTTCTCCATTAGATGATGCTCCACAATTACTTTCGGAAACCGGTGCTTTTTCAGATTTACAGACCTTAACTCCAAACTCTGGTGTTATACCTTATGATTTAGTGGAATCGTTTTGGTCTGATGGAGCAGAGAAACAACGTTGGATGGTTATCCCAAACGATGGTACTTACGATACACCTCAGGAAAAAATTATATTTTCTGAAAATGGAGATTGGGAATTTCCTGTGGGTTCAGTGCTTATTAAACATTTTGAATTGCCTATTGATGAGCTCAATCCTAGTTTAACCCAACGTCTAGAAACAAGATTTTCCGTTAGGGCAAGTTCAGGTAATTTTTATTTTTTAACTTATAAATGGAATGCTGCTCAAACGGATGCTGTACTGTTAGATTCAGGTTTAGAGGAAGATATTCAAATTACTACAGCATCAGGATCTACGCGGAACCAAACTTGGACATATCCAGGTACGCAAGACTGTATCGCTTGTCATAACCCAGCAACTGGCGGAACCATAGGTCCTAGAACAAGGAATTTGAATTCCGATATGTTTTATCCAGTGACGTCACTTACAGCAAATCAGCTTGTGACCTTAAGTTATTTGGGTATTTTAGATGAATCCATTGATGATACTACAGTACAAGGTTATCAGACCCATAAGGCTATCGATGATCATACGGCTAGTTTAGATGAAAAAGCAAGATCATATCTCGATAATAACTGTGCTTATTGTCATAGACCCGGAGGGACTGGAGATAGAGCACAATTTGATTTGAGACTATCTAACAGTTTAGTTCAAACAGGGCTTATGTTTGCAGGTACAAATACTCCTCTAGGGATTCCTGGAGAAAGAATTGTTGTAGGCGGTGATGCGTCTAAATCTATTCTTTTTCATAGAAATGAAAGTGTTGATCCTAGTATAGCCATGCCGCCAATTGCTAAAAATGAGGCTGATCAGCTGGGTATAGATCTTATTGAAGAATGGATAAATCAACTCGATCCTAATTATGAGGATCCTACTATAAATGCTTCAACTTACGTTATAACCAATGCAGGAAGCGGTTTAGCAATGGACATAGCTGGTGTATCCCAAGAAAATTTAGCGGATGTACATCAATGGGCCTATGTTGCTGGCGCTAATCAACAGTTTATTGTGACACCTCAAGGAAATAATGAATATACGATTAAAGCAGTTCACAGCAATAAAAATGTAGATGTACAAGGGCAAGGACAGACTCCAGGAACTAACGTCATACAATATGATGAAAATGGAACAGTTGCCCAGTTGTTTACCTTTGAATATCTTGGCAATGACCAGTTTGCTATAAGAAGTGTATCAAATGGACTTTATCTAGGAATAGAAGGCAATTCAACAATTAATGGAGGGAGCATAAAAACCTATGTTAATGATGGTTCTGACTTTTTTAAATGGACTTTTACAGACTTACTATATGTTCCAGTCACTGGTGTAAATGTATCACCAGAGTCTGATGCGGTTTTTACAAATGAATTTGTGGCGTTATCAGCTACTATTTTACCTAATGATGCTAGTCAACAAGATGTTATATGGACTTCGAGTGATGAATCAATTGCAATAGTTGATTTTTCAGGCAATGTTACAGGCATATCTGAAGGTGTTGTAATTATTACTGCAACTACTGTTGAAGGTGCATTTGCAGATTCTGCAGAGATAACAGTAATTAATAATGATTGTAACGGAACAATTGTAGATCATACCGACCCAGTGGGTTCAGGAACCATTCTTGCAAGAGGTGAAATCAACGAAGTGGAAAATAGATTTAAAGCCTTTGATAACAAGAATACTTCAAGTGATTTCAGTAAGTGGTTAGATAATACAGGAACTCCGAGTGAGGTTGATCCTAGTTATATTTCTATTGAATTTGAAAACCCTCAATTTGTAAATAAATTAGTAATTACGAGTGCTAATGACGTGCCAGGCAGAGATCCTGAAGATTTTAGAATACTGGGATCTAATGACGGGAATTTCACTGAATTAGCGAGTTGGACAGGAGAGGAGTTTACTGAGCGTTATCAATCAAGAGATTTTAAGTTTGCCAATGTAACTTCTTATAAAACGTATCGATTGGAAATTACCAAAAATAAAGGAGATATAGCGCTGACACAAATAGCAGAAATTGAGTTAATAGGATGTGATGGCACTATAGAAGGTATAACTTATACTTATGATAATGGCTGGCTTCCGAGCGATCCTAATGGTGTTGCTTATGCAAATGATTCTATAATGGTAGATACAGGTGAAGCTGTCATTTCAAGTAATACAAGTTGTGATAATTTAACTATCAATGCTGGTGCAGCAGTAACTATAAATACAGGTGTAACATTAACAACTAGTACAACAATTTTAAAGTCAACATCGCAATCCTATTCTAATTTAATTGTAGATGGGACGATTGAAGGAACTGTAAAATATGAGCGCTACGTTAATGCTAATACTGGTGGAAATGATTTGATTTCACCGCCACTTTCGGGAGAAATTTGGACAGAGTTCTTACTCTCTGACGCCAACTCAACAAAAATATTGAATGATGGTAATGATAACCCAAGAGCGTATCTGTTTGGACCTTTTGATAAAAATGTTGATGATTATGTAATTTATACTGATGATGTTGAATGGCCATTAATTAGTGGCAAAGGTTATAGAGCTGGAACGGTTTCAGGCACCTATTTAACTTTTACAGGTAATGTACCAACTGGAGAAATTAGCGTAAATATTGAAGATGTAGGAACGGTCTACCCCGAATGGAACTTAATTGGAAATCCTTACCCATCATATCTTGATATGGATTTATTTTTAAATTATGTTATCGATGATACTACAAATCCTGTTACAACCAATTTAAGTATTTTGGAAGATGGTACAGGTATATATGGATACGCAGGTTACGGCACTTCTAACAAGTGGAGTATTATTACATTAGCAAATGTCTCTGAGAGTACTTTAATGACTCCTGGACAAGGGTTCTTTGTTGCGGCAAATGATACTTATGTAAATGATTATGATATTGTTTTTCATCCATCAATGCGAATAAAAGGTACTAATGATGATTTTATAGCTGGTCGTAATGCAAATGAATTAACCTTCTTAAAACTTACCGCAAGTTCTGTAAACAATAATTATACTACCGAATTCTATTTTAATGAGAACGCAAGTCAAGGTTTAGACCCTGGGTTTGATGGTAAAATTTTGGGTAATACAGCACCTGATTTTGCTCTTTATTCGCATTTAGTACAAGATAATACAGGACTACCAATAGTCTTACAAGCTTTAAATCCTTCTGATCTAACAAATACAATAATTCCATTGGGTGTTAATGCTAATCAAGGAGAGCAAATTACTTTTAGTATAAGTGAAAGTACTTTACCAGTAGATGTTGAGGTTTATATAGAAGATAATGTAACTAATACCGTTACCTTATTAAATTCTATTGATTACATACTTACTCCAAATATCAATTTAAGCGGTACAGGTCGTTTCTATCTTCGTGTGACATCATCAGTCTTATCGGTAAATGATAATGATATAGACTATTTGAAAATATATACCACTGATAATCTAAAATTATTAAATATTAAAGGAGAGCTCGATGCTAACTCGGAGATGAATTTATATGATATTCAAGGAAGATTGGTTTTGAATAAAACTATGAATCATCATAAGCAATTAAATACTATCGATATTTCAAGGATTGGAAGTGGTGTTTATTTTGTAAAAGTGTTTAATGATAGTGGAAGTAAAACACAAAAGGTTTTGATTAAATAATTTCTAGAAATTTAATAAAAAAGCAAGCCATATAGCTTGCTTTTTTATTGACTTACTCAAAATTATAATTAATTAATTGCCCAAGGGCCTCTAAAATTATCTGTCCCACCAGATATCCACTCGTATAGAAAATCACCAGTATCATCAATAAAAATATATTTTACGGTATTACCTGTATTACCGATTCTATATTTCGTGGCAGCATCAACTTTACTAAATAATGGACCTCCAACTCTTGGTTGATTGTTATACCAATTTATTGAATTGGTTAGAGAGCCAAAAGAACCGCCGTTAGAACTATCGTGCTGTTGGTATTCAGTACCATCTCTTTCAAAGTAGACCACATTCGGATGACCAACATTAACAGCAGCTCCAAAACCATTACCCATTATAAGCTGACCAGTATTGCCAAACGTATTATTTACACTCCAAACATGAGTAGAAACGTTTCCTCCAGTTGAATAGGTTCCTATTGGTCCAGGTGGTAAAGCGTTGCCTGGTATGAGACTAGTATTTATAACTAAAGATTGAAATTGAGTGCCATCACCATTAAATATATATATAGCATATCCACCAGTACCATCTAAAACTTGGGCAGCGGCTCCAACGCTTGAGAATTCAATAGCTCCTATTGGGCCGTTAGTATCATTTAAGTCATATATTTTTCTCGCATCATTTTCCATAAATACACCAGGAAGATTACCATTGTACCAAGCATATTTATCACCAGCTTTATTAAAAACCAAAACATCACTACCAGACACACTTGCTAGTGCTCCAATTCCGTCTTCAAAAAGATCTACTAATCCCATATATTGATTTGGCGGTAGTTCACCAAGTAATTCACATTGTACAATATCATATTCTGTAGAAATATTAGTGCCTACAACTATGGCAGGATTTTCTACACTTCGCAACGTATACGATAAAGGTAAACCAGCTTTAATATCTGTACTTTCTTGCAATTGGTCTGCTAACTCATTTATATTGGCAGGTCCAGTTAATGGCGTCGTAGAAGCGTTACCACCATAAGCAACAACTTTAATGTTTAATTCTTCTAATTCTTGCATGGCATTAACATCTAAGGAACCAGAAACGCTAGCAGCTCCAAAGGAGTCATAGGCAGCTTCTAATTGTGCGTGCATCTCTTGACGTGTAGATGAAGACTCTATGAGCATATAAAAAATGCGACCATAAGTTACCGAAGAAATAAACGCAGCCGGATTGTTTGGTCCAACATGAGGCTCTAAATCTTGTGGTGTCACAGACTCTGCAAAAAATCCATCTAAACCATTAGTTGGTATATCAAAACTCATTGTATAATATTGCTGTGTTAATTTTACTAATGTTCTGTTGTATGTAGTGTTTTGTGAGAATGACAAATTCGCTGAAGCACTAGTTGTAAACGTTTCAACGTTTAAGCCCATTTCATAAGCCAGTGCTTCTTCTGATTCTACTTGAGTAATTTCTAGATTAAAATTGCTAGGTATTACACTACCTGCCATTTCAGCGCCGCTGATGATTCGATTCATAGCATTTTGTATAGAACTCTTCTTAACTTCATCTACATCGAAGAAGGATTGTAGATTACCATTGTTTAAGTTGTAAGAAATAGTGCCATCAGCTCTACCAACAGGTATAATAGAAGGTGTTGCGTTGTTTCTTGTCGCACCCTGTATGAGATTACCTGGATAAATAACATCTGCATTTGGATTAAACATAGGGAACTGAGGATTACCATCAGTAATGCTCAAAGTAACTCTTTCGCAATTGTAACGTGTAATTGTTCCATCATCAGCTACTGGATTTTCTGGTTCAGCTTCAACAGGTTCACTAGGTGTTACCGATTTAGATTGTGGAAACGAAGGAAATTCTCCGCCTAAAGCGATAACGTCTTCATTATTTTCACCATTATTAGATCCGTCGTCTTTACTACATGCAAGGCATATAATGCATAACATAAGAATACTTACTTTTTTTAAATGTCTCATGATTAAAAGTGTTTTGTGATTAAACTTGTTTTGTGTGCCCTTGCGCTTTAAAAAGGTCTGCAGCCCAAACTAGCGCAAGACACCACAAAACTGGTATGTCAAACTAATGACAATTCAAATGTATTATCTGTTTGGTATTCAGTGAAATAAGTTGTACGTACAAAAGTCGGACGACCCTAAAATGTGTACGGACTAAAAGCGGACTGACTTTACTAAGCTACTTTTTATATAGAGAATATAAGGTCTTCTAGAGATTCGTTAGGATCGAGTCCTAATTTTTTACGGACACGATACCTTGCTTTTTTAATACCTTCATTAGAGATGTTAAGGATAGAAGCGATCTCTTTAGAAGATAGATTCATTTTCACGAGTGATAGGAATCGTAATTCTGATGCTGAAATTTTTGGATATTGTTCTTTTATCTTGGAATTAAAATCTTTATGCACTTGTTGAAAATAATTACTAAAATTCTCCCAATTATTGTCGTCTTGCAGGTCAAAGTCTATGGTTCTTATAAGATGTTGGTAGCCACCAATACTTTGTTCAGATTTTAATTCTTCAGCTTGTTGCTTTAGGTTTTCGAGTACTTCATTTTTCTTTGCAAGATGCAGCGCATGGGTGGTTAATTCCTTTTTCTTAAAGGCCAGTTCATTGTCTAGTTTTTCTTTTTCGACCTTATTACGTTTTATTCTTTGTCTAAAACCATAAAAACCAAAGCCAATAGCAATTAAGGCTAATCCTAGACCAACACCTAGTAATAATTTTTGAAGCTTACTAATTTTGGCTTTTTGTTCTAGGAGGTCAATTTCGTTTTTTTGAAAAGCGATCTGCTGTTCTTTTTCTTTAGTTTCAAATTCTGTTTTTAGTCTTTCAATGTCTTTGGACTTTTCGATATTATAGACAGAATCATTTATACTCTTGAAGATTATATGGTCTTTCAAAGCCTTATCGTGTAAACCTAAAGCTGCATAAGCTTGAGAGCGATCTCTATACGATTGATATAGATCATCTTTGTTGCCAACCGAATCAGCTATAATTATAGCGCGATCTAACATTGGAATTGCGCGTTCTGGTTGGTTTAATTCTTCAGTGTAAACATCTGCTAATTTTTTTAAGGCCCAAGATTCTGAAAGTGGATGGTGAGAAATAGTTTTAGAATAATCAATAGATTTTTTTAAGTAATCAATTCCCTTTTGAGTTTGTCCAAGCCTCACATAGGTCTTACCTATATTAAATAACGTTATGCCTATAAGGCTATGATTTTTAACTTCTTGAGAATATCCTAAGCTTTCGTTTAAGTATTTTAGTGCAATGTCATAGTTTTCAATCACATAATTAGAATTACCTAAATCATTTAAAGTTAATCCTATTTTTCTTTTATTGTTTTGCTTTTTGTAATAAATAAGTAACTCTTTTTTTATCTCTATTGACTTTTCTTTATTATTTGTATAATGATAGAGTGAAGCTAATGCGCTTTTTACTTTTATTTTTTCATTAGGTAATTGTAATGCTTCGGCAATTTTTAGTGCCTTAAGAGCGGACTCAAACCCTTTATCATATTCTGTTAACCTCATGTAAACTTTAGCGCTTATAAGATGTAGTTTCATCATTATAATTGAGTCTGGAATAGGCTTGCTATACGTTTCTAAATTTTCAGAAATCTTTTCTAAAGCTTTTTTATAATTAGCAGTTACATATAATAATTGTATCATATCATATGTAAGTAAGCCTGCTTCATGTTTATCATTTAAGCTATTATATAGATTAAGAGATTCTGTAAAGTAATACCTTGAAGAATCTATCTTACGTGTTATCATAAAATATCTCCCTTTATGATGGTAAGATTTGGCGAGTCCTGAAGTGTAGTCTATTTTTTTTGCAAGTTTAAGGGCTTCATGAGAATACTCTAAAGCTATTTTTGGGTTAGATTCGTAATAGGCATCGTAGATGGTATGTGCACTTTTTACCTTAGAAGAATCTTGCTTTTGATTTTTGTAAACATTCAAAAGACTATCTATTTTTTCTTGGCTCTGAGCCCAAGTTGTATAGTCTGACGCAAAAATAAAAGCAAATAAGATAAGATACTTTTGTATCATTTTACAAGTGATTGTAGTTGGATAGCTTAAAGATACTAATTCTTCTTTCAGGTTTAAATTTTGAGTACGGACAAAAAGCGGACAAACAAAAAAAGCAAACCGAAAGGTTTGCTTTTTTAAGACTAACACAACTTTAATTTTTTAGGAATCGAAGTGTTTTATAGTTTTCTAGTTTTAAGAAATAAATTCCTTTTTCTAGCTGAGCAACAGAAATTTTAGAGTCTATTAAAAGTTGACCAGAGTTTACTTTTTTGCCTAAAACATCATAGATTGTATAATTATCTTGAGTATTTAAGTTTGTAATACTTATGTAGTCTGTTGCTGGGTTTGGAAACAGATTAACGTTGTTAAGGCTAGCAACTTCTGATGTGTTTAATGTAGCATCTGTAATAGGATTAAAATCCATCCAAACAGAAGCTGCTTCGTAAGTTGAAACCAAACCTAGAGGTACATTTAAGGTTATATTTTCAATCGCTGTTTGAAAAAACACATTGGAACTTATCGATATAGGACTATCCCAATTTACATTAAAGTCTGTTAATCCATAGCATTGACCAAACGCATTATTGCTAATTGCGGTAACAGTTTCAGGAATATTAAACTGATCAATGCTAGAGCATCTAAAGAATGTATATTCATTAATAATAGTTACATTTTCTGGAATTGCAATATTTGCTAAACTTGTGCAAAAATAGAAAGCAGAAGTTCCAATTGAATTTACACTTTCAGGAATATTAATTGATGTCAATGCTTGGTTTCCCCTAAACGCACTATTGCCTATAGAAGTTATAGTTTCAGGTAATGAAATTGACAGAAGAGAAGAACATCCAAAAAACAAACCATCTTCAATTGTAGCTACTCCATCTGGAATGTTGATTGATATTAAACTAGAACAACCACTAAATGTGCTTAATCCAATATTCATAACTGATTCTGGTATAACTATTGAAGTTAGGCTGCTACAGTTACGAAAAGCACTTGGATTAATTGATGTTATGGTCTCTGGGAGGGTCACTGATGATAGACTAGTGCAATCATAGAAGAAAGCACTTGGAATGGACGTAAAAGTATTAGGTAAACTTACCGAGGTTAGACCTGTACAACCTCTAAAAATTGATGAGCCAAATGATATAGGTGAATCAGAAAAAGTGATATTTGTTAAACTGGTACAATATGCGAAAGCTTGATATTCTATCAATATTACCGAATCTGGAATAGTAATGTTTACTAAATTATCACATGCTTCAAAGGCATGGCTTTCTATTGTTAGTAATGAATTGGGGAGGTTAAGATTCACTAGGTTATTACAAGATAAAAAGGCATCTGAAGCAATACGGTTAACATAATAAGTGTTGCTATTGTAGACAACAGTTTCTGGTATGGTAACTGTTTCCATACATCCAGACATAACCTCTACGACGTTGTTACTAATATTGCCGTATTGGTTGTATGTGATACCGTCTACCGTAAAGGATAGCCCGTGTATCGCTAAGCTCATTAAAAAGAATACGGTAGATACACTGATTTCTCTTTTCAAGGAAGCTTTTTTCTGTATTAAATTTAGTCTGTTTTTATAAAGTTTCATCATATTTTGTTTTAATGATTCAAAGAAAAAAAGGATGAGTTTCAAAATTCATCCTTTAGTTTAGATAGTATTAATTGCAGTTAACAGGTACATCTTCAACACTACTTTGAGCTTCAAAAAACCTGCCTAGTTCCATAAAACCTTTAATTGAAATATCGATATAACTATCCTGTACATCTGTTACCACACCATTGAATCTGCTAAATTGAAGTTGCGATTGTAATTCTTCGCCAGATATTGAGCCATTTTCATCTGTGGCCGTTAATCTAATTCGCTGTACAAATTGTACGATGGTGTTGTCATAAGTTTGTGCGACGTCATATACTAAAGAGGCGCTACCTGATGGTACGGTTACTGTACGTTCAAAAAATAAAGTCTCCGTTGTTTCATTTATTTCTTCACTAAATGTAGTATTGTCTGAAGTCATGCTTGCACTTATCTCTTGTGTAGTACTTACTTCTGCATTATACGTAGCCGATGTACCAAAAAAACCAGCTTCAAACTCGGTTCCTACCGTTGCAGAATAGCTAGAACTGACGCTGCCTGTGATTGAAAAACTTTCTTCCCAACCTAATGTATTAGTGGTTGTTTCTGACTCGTCTGTCCCAATAGTTTGTGATAAGGTACCATTTCCACAGTTGGTTAAGGTACTGTTAGCACCAAAAGAGGTTGTTGGTTTCGCCAAAATTGGTGTAAGTGAAGTAACACCTAATTCTTGGACTTCCCAGTTCCACGTGTTAGATATAATTCTAAAATAGCGCTCTGTTCCAATAGTTCCTGCCGCAATGCCAACACCACTTATGGTTTTGAAACTATGTCCGGTAAGCTTTGATTTAATAATGTATTTTCCTTCTGATATTTTTTCAATGATGAATTTATAGTTTTCTACTGTTGATGCGTTTAACACATCATCAAAATTGTTGAAACCGAACATTTTTACATGTCTATGGGATTCATTGCTTACTCCAACAAACTGTCCATATGCTTTCAGTTTTATGGCATAAGTATTGAATTCGCCCTCAAAAGGAACAAAATTGAAAATCATATCAGGTTCTGTATCTATACCATTAAACGTAGCACCCGATGAAACAGTGAGAATATCATCAAATCCAGGATTGCTATTAACTCTTAAGGCACTTGCTATAGGAAGTAATTCATTGTTAACTTCTTGCACGTAATAAGGTGTGTCTTGAGCCAAGTTAATAGTTTGGTTTAATTCGGTTTCTTCCAAGGTAGCTACGTTTAAAGATTTTGGTGGATTTTGACTATTAAATACAATTCCGGAAAAGTTTTGTGATATAATTTCTGTATCATTTTCATCGAGAATAGTTACTGAAAGTCCTACTCCTTCGGCTAATTCAGCTTCAGCCTCATCTGATAAATTTTCTTTTGATAATTTAATCTGACCTAGAAAAGAGAACTCATCTAGGGTTATGGTTTGGGAATAATCTCCAGTAGTGGCGGTTACATTGATTATCGCTTGCGTTGGTTGGTATCCTTTTTTTGCGATGTTTCTGGTATTTAGAATAAAACCAATATCACCTTCATAGGTTTCAAAATCTTCTGGGCTAACACCACCAGATTCAATTAATTCTGTTTGCTGTTCTTCCTCAGGTGAACTATTGCTATCGTCTTTACTACAATTTATTGCAGTTAAAGCTAGTAATGTATATAGGGCCCAATTCAGTCTGATGTTTTTAATAAAATTCATAATAACTAATTTTTGTGGTTTGTGTTTATCGTTTTGTGCGACTTGCTCAAAGAAGGTCTGCAGCCCTTTTGAACAAGACACCACAAAAACGGTTGTGTCAACTTAATGACATGACAAACATAGATGAGTGATTATCAGTATCAAAAAAAGGAAGGGATACAAAAGGGATACATTAAAAAACACCTGTAATTACAGGTGTTTCGGTTGGTTTAATCCGTGTGTTTTTTTAGTTAAATAGCTATCACAGTCGCCTCTAAAGAGGTGTTGGAATCTATCTCCATTTTTTTACGAAGACGCTGTCTTGCTTTTTTAATGCCTGCATGAGAAATATTTAGAATATTGGCAATTTCTTTTGAGGATAGATTCATTTTTAATAGTGCCATTAGACGTAAATCATTTTTGGTAATGTTGGGGAATTGTTTTTGGGCTTTCTCGTTGAAACCTTTATGAACTTCTTCAAAATACTTGCTAAAGTTTTTCCAGTTGGCGTCGTCTTGAAGGTCAAAATTTATGGTTTGTATAAGCATTTGATAGCCAGGATCTGCATTGGCATCTTGCTTTAGCACTTTAGCTTTCTGTTTTAAGTCATTAAGTACCTCGTTTTTTTTGGCAAGATGTAAGGCATGTGTTGTTAATTCTTTGGTTTTAAATTCTAAATCCACTTCGGCCTTTTCTTTTGCCAATTTGTTTCGTTTATTTCTCTGGTAATAAGCATATGCAGTAATTAAGGCTATGGCAAAACCAAGCCCTAATATAAGTCTTTGTAGATTATTCACCTTATTTTTTGTGCTTAATAATTCAATTTCATTTTTTTGAAATTGAATTTGCTGCTCCTTTTTTTCGGTGTCATAAATTGTTCTGAGCTCTCCTATCTGTTGTGATTTGGTATCATTATAAATAGAATCTTTAATAATTAGGTGTTGTTTAAGATTATCGTAAGCAAATTTGTAATTATTTAGAAGTGCGTACGATGTTGCCCTTTCTTTATAGCCCAGACTAAGAAAAAACTTGTTTCCAATAGTATCCGATAAAACAACGACCTTATCGTAATATTCCAATGCTTTATCTTCTTTACCCATTGCACTATAGGTCATGCCAAGACCGTTTAAACTCTCAACAATTTTATTTTTTCTTCCAATATTTTGGACAAGTTCTAGACTTTGAGTCCCAAACTCTAGAGCCTTATTGTAATCCCCTTTTTTAGTGTATGTATTACCTAAATTTGCAAGGACAGTGGCCTCTAAATTAATATTGTTTAGCTGCTGTGAGAGTTGTAGACTGCGATTTAAATTAGTCTCAGCATTTTCAAAATCACCCATACTGTAATAGGCCATTCCCAAATCATTATATACAGCAGCCTGGTAAAAGGTATCATTTTGTGCTTTATATATGGGTAGTGCCTTTAAGTTATAATCTATGGACGATTCAAAATTTTCATTAGTAAGTTCAACACCTGCAAGATTGTTATAAGCATCTGCAAGCATTATTGGATTATTAAGTTTTTCTAAGATTTTTACCTGTTTTAGAATTTGATTTAGGGCAATTTGATAATTTCCTTTTTGAATATTTACAGAACCTTTAAAACCGTAGGCATGGGCTAATGCAGAAGAATCACTAACGGTTGTAGTAAGCATAGTTATGAGCTCGTCAGTAATACTCAGGGCTTTATCAAAATTTCCACGATCCAATTCAAAAATAGCTAATCCGCTATTTACTAATATTTTACCTTCAGATGATTTTAATTCTTCATAAATACCTGCAGCTTTGTTATAATTAGTTAGTGTTGAATCTTTCTGCCTTGTGTTACTGTAATAAACACCAAGATTATAGTAATTACGTGCAATACCTTTTTTGTAATTAAGTTTTTTAGAAAGTTTAAGTCCTTTTTCAGCATATTCTAGTGCTAACTTAGGATTATTATAGAGATACGATTTAAATACCTCCTGCAGGTTTTTTACTTTTAAAGTATCATTAGCCTGATTTTTGATAGTCTGGAGTAAACTATCTAATTTTTGAGACTGTTGACTATGTATTGATGTCGTAATTAGAATAGCTATAAACCCAAGTTTAATAAAAGTTTTCATAACACGAATTTTTATGAAATATAAAGATACTATTATAAAACTTAGAGCTCTATTTTATGGGTAGGACAAAAGGGGTACATCATAATATAATATGATTTCTCACCTAATTTAAAACTGTTAAAAACTATTCAAAAAATCGCAGATAGTCAATCGTCAATCTAAAATCTATGATTATTTTTGCACATGCAACACAACAAAGTCCTTATTTTAGATTTCGGATCGCAATACACACAGCTTATTGCGCGTCGCGTCAGAGAATTAAATATCTATTGCGAAATCCATCCTTTCAATAAAATTCCTTCAGATTCAGAAAGTTTTAAAGCGGTTATATTATCTGGTAGTCCAGTTTCTGTGCGCTCAGAAGATGCATTACATATAGATTTATCTCAAATACGAGGTAAAAAACCAATGCTCGCCGTATGCTATGGAGCTCAATATCTGGCACATTTTTCTGGTGGAGAGGTTGCTGAATCCAATACACGTGAGTATGGTAGAGCCAACTTAGGATTTATTAAATCTGATGAAGATTTCTTCGAAAATATCCATGAAGGGAGTCAAGTATGGATGAGCCATAGTGATACCATAAAGCAATTACCAACAGGTGGAGTGCTTTTAGCAAGTACTGACGATGTTGAGAATGCTGCTTTTAAGATTGATGGAGAAGCTACTTATGCCATTCAGTTTCATCCAGAAGTGTACCATTCTACTGATGGTCACCAGCTTTTACATAATTTTTTAATAAAGATAGCAGAGGTAGAACAAGACTGGACTCCACAATCTTTTGTTGAAGAAACCGTTGATGATTTAAAGAATAAGCTTGGAAATGATAAAGTGGTTCTTGGTCTTTCAGGTGGAGTAGATAGTTCTGTAGCCGCCATGTTATTGCACAAAGCTATTGGGAAAAATCTCTACTGTATCTTCGTAAATAACGGACTTTTAAGAAAAAATGAGTTCGAAGATGTATTGCATCAATACGAAGGTATGGGATTAAACGTTAAAGGTGTAGATGCTTCGGCACGCTTTTTGGAAGCCTTAGAAGGATTGAGTGACCCAGAGCTGAAAAGAAAAGCAATTGGTCGCGTGTTTATTGAAGTTTTTGACGATGAAGCACATCGTATAAAAGATGTAAAATGGTTGGCGCAAGGGACTATTTATCCAGATGTTATTGAAAGTGTTTCAGCGACAGGTGGACCAAGTGCAACGATTAAGAGTCATCATAATGTTGGTGGATTACCAGACTTTATGAAGTTGAAAGTGGTTGAACCACTTAAAGCGTTATTTAAGGATGAGGTAAGACGCGTTGGTGCTTCTATGAATATGGATAGTCAACTATTAGGACGACATCCTTTTCCAGGACCTGGATTAGGAATTCGCATTCTCGGTGATATAACCGCTGAGAAAGTGCGCATTTTGCAAGAGGTAGATGCTATTTTTATAAATAACCTACGGTCTTGGAATTTGTATGATAAAGTTTGGCAGGCAGGAGCTATGTTATTGCCTGTGAATAGCGTGGGAGTAATGGGTGATGAGCGAACTTATGAAAAATGCGTAGCTTTACGAGCTGTGGAAAGTACAGATGGTATGACTGCAGATTGGGTGAATTTACCATATGAGTTTTTGCAAAAAACCTCAAATGAAATTATAAATAAAGTAAAAGGTGTAAATAGAGTGGTTTATGACATAAGCTCAAAGCCACCTGCCACTATAGAATGGGAGTAAACATTTACAGTGTTGAGTCAGAGTAAACAGTGAGAAATTAAAGTTAGCAGTAAATTAAAATACATGAAGAATTTTTTAACCATCATATTAATTGCTTTTACAATTAGTCTTAGCGCACAAAAGTACGTTGAGCATAAAGTTGAAGCTGGTGAAACCATTGAAAGCATTGCAAAAAAGTATTTGGTAACACCTTTTGATATCTATGCATTAAATCCTGATGCAAAACGCAAGTTTCAACCCAATACGGTTTTAATTATTCCGAATTCTAAAATTAAGAATGAACCTATTGAGGAAGAGTCGCGTGAGTTAATTGGTTACAAGAAACACAAAGTAAAGCGTAAGGAAACCTTATACGGATTATCAAAGCAATACAGTGTTACCGAGGAAGAAATTAAGAAAGCAAATCGATTTTTGTATTCAGAAAACCTTAAAAAAGGGGATAGAATACAAATACCTAAATACAGAACCGTTATTTCTAAACAAACATTAAGTAACACAGTAAAAAAGTATAGAGTTCAGCCTAAAGAAGGTAAATGGAGAATTGCATATAAATTTGGAATTACGGTTGCTGAGCTTGAAGGATTAAATCCGCAAATGAATGAAGTCATTCAACCAGGTGATGAACTCAACGTACCTAATGTTGAAGTTGATGATGAAAAACCAATAGAAGCGACATACAGTTATTATGAGGTTTTACCAAAAGAAGGATTTTACAGATTAAAAGTAAAGCTAGGGTTAACCCAGGAGCAATTAGAAGAACTAAATCCTGAATTAAAAGAAACAGGTTTAAAAGCAGGAATGGTTTTAAAAGTACCTTCTGGTACTAATGTTGCAGGTAGTTTGGGGAATGTAGAAACCACAAATTTAAAAGGCAGTCTAAAGAATTTTGAAACTAAAAAATTAGCGTTGATGATGCCATATCAATTAGATAAAATTGATGTGGATGCCACCGAAGAAACAAAAGATAGAATTAAAAATAATAAGCGCTTATCAATAGTTTTAGATTTTCATGTTGGTGTAATGATGGCATTAGATTCTGCTAAGCAACTGGGAATTTCAACAGATTTAAAGGTTTTAGATACTCGAAATAAAATCTCAGCTACGGGAAAGTTATTAGATGATAATGATTTTTCAGATTATGACGCTGTGATTGGACCTATGGATGGCACAAGTTTTGATCGTGTTGCCAAGACGTTGAGAAGATATAATGTACCTGTTATAGCAGCAATGAATAAGCCTAAGGACGTTTATAGTAATGTGTTTCAAACTGTACCAGAAGATAAACTTTTGCGTAAAACAATGATAGATTTTGTAAAGGCTGATAGTTTAAAAACTAAAGTAGTTATTATTTCGGATCAATCACATCGTACATCTAGTGAAGCTTTAAAAAGTGAGTTTACAAATTCGCACCTTATCTTTTCAAGAATGAATAGAAAGCAGAAGGAAAAGGATGGGTTTTTTATTTATCCACAGGATATAGAAAATATTTTTCCAGCAGGTAAAACCATTGTGTTTTTAGAAACAAATAATAACTCTTTAGCATCAAGTGTAATTAGTATGCTCAATGCTAAGATTGATAAAAGAACTGAAATTGTTTTAATGACTTTAAATAAAAATAAAGCTTTTGAAGGTAAGAATATTGATAATAATAATTTGTCTAATCTCAAGTTTCATTATCCTTCTGTAAATAAAGATTTTGATGAATATAAGTCTAATAGTTTTGTGAGAGCTTATCGCAAAGAATATGGCGTTTCTCCTAGTAAATATGTTGCACGTGGATTTGATCTTACTTTAGATTTGTTAATGCGTCTAGCTTCAGAAGACGACTTATACGGAGCTTCTAGTGATATGATAGAAACGGAATATATAGAGAACAAATTTAGATACAAAAAATCATTATTTGGCGGCTATGTAAATGAAGCCGTTTACATCGTAAAATATGATAATTTAAGAATTGTTAAAGCTAATTAATAGTCTTCAATATGTATACAAAGTCGCTCATATGTTGTCTTTTACTTCTTTTTGTTGGAAACAACTCTAATGAAGAAACCATGACATGGGATGAGTCTCGTAAGCTTACTTGGGAAGATTTTAAAGCGGACCCTAATTTACAGTCTGATGCTGTGGCCTTAACAGCTTCTGGCATTACTTTTGGCTATTCGGTAAAGACATCTGGTAGACGAATTATAGATTTTTCAACATCCGTTGAAGCTCATTTTTATCCAAATAAATCCTGGTATTTTGAAGAAAAAGGGAATGACTATATTTTAAGTCATGAGCAGTTGCATTTTGATATTACGGAGTTATATGCTCGTAAGTTTAGAGAGCAATTAAAGCGACTAAAAGTAAATCAAAATCTTAAAGAGCAAATGAAAAGATTGCATACTGCAATTAATGAAGCTTTAGATGAAACCCAAAAGCGTTACGATGAGCAAAGCAGTCATTCCATTAATACTGAAATGCAGAAGCGATGGGAAAGTTTTATAGCTAAAGAACTTACGAGCCTAGAACAATACAAGTCTTAATGAATTTGGAAGGTAGTAAAGAAGCGCTCATAGAGTTAGCACACTATAAAATGCCTTTTGGGAAATACAAAAATCAATACTTAGTAGATATCCCAGAATATTACTATACTTGGTTTAAACAAAAAGGATTTCCAGAAGGTAAGCTAGGTCGTATGATGATACAGATGCATGATATTAAAATCAATGGACTTGAAGAATTAATTTATACGATTAAGCGTGATTTTAAGAAGTAGATAAATTATTTAAAAAATTAACCAATTGAGTTACAGCTTTGCCGCGATGACCAATTTTATTCTTTTCATCTAAACTAATCTCAGCAAAGGTTTTTTCATACCCATCGGCTTTAAAAATTGGATCATAACCGAAGCCTTTTTCTCCCTGTTTTTCTTTAGTGATTTCACCTTTACAGATTCCGGTAAAGGTTTGCAACTTGCCATCAAGATGCAAAGCAATAACGGTTTTAAATTGAGCGTTTCTATTATCTTTATGTTTTAGTTCAGAAAGTAATTTATTCATATTATCCTCGGCATTTCTTTGTGAACCGGCATAACGTGCAGAATACACACCAGGCTCACCATTTAGAACTTCAACTTCTAAACCTGTGTCATCTGCAAAGCAATCATAGCCATAGTTAGTTTTAATATATTCTGCTTTTTGTATGGCATTGCCTTCTATAGTTGTTTGTGTTTCAGGAACATCTTCGATACAGAGGATGTCTTCTAAGCTCAATAGTTTAATATGATTGGGTACCAAGGCCTGAACTTCTTTGAGTTTGTTTGGGTTATTTGTAGCGAAAACGAGTTGCATTTATTAGAGAAAAAGATTCATCGAATTTATGAAATTTTAATTCAATTTTATGATTTAAGTCAGTCATTTTAATTACCAATTTGTTTATCTTAGAGAAAACAAATTTTAAACTATAAAGATAGAGTATGACGGTAAATATTCAGTACGTAAATACAGATGTTAGTGAGACACTTTCAAGTTTCACAGAAGAAAAGTTAGATAAATTATTTAATAAGTATGAGTTTTTAATCAGTGCAGCAGTAAAGTTTAAGCACGATGATAATTTTCATGATAAAGGCAAGATATGTGACATAGAACTAAGCCTTCCAGGTCCGCGTTTATTTGCCACATCAAACGAAGGAAATTATGAAGTCGCTGTAAGAGAGACGATAAAAGATTTAGAAAGACAACTCAAAAAGAGAAAAGAAATTTATAAAACACACTAATACCAAAAGCGTTTCGACGTTTAATATCAGAGGGTTTATTGTTTTTAGCGATGATGATATGGTTCATTTCTAAGAATAGTAAACCCTCTGTACAATTGTTCAATAAAGAACAATCTAACCATTTGGTGAGAAAACGTCATTTTTGATAAACCTAGTTTGCCGTTTGCTCTCTTATATATCGCATCTGAAAACCCATAAGGGCCTCCAATTACAAAGATTAGAGTCTTAATCCCAGAATTCATATGCTTCTGTAAATAAGAAGAAAAGCCTACAGAATCTAGTTGTTTACCGTTCTCGTCTAAAAGAATCAGTACATCAGAATTTTGTGTTTTAGCCAAAATCAGTTCTCCTTCTTTTTCTTTTTGTTGCGCTTCGGAAAGGTGTTTTACTTTTTTTAGATCTGGGATGATTTCAAATTCAAATCGAATGTAATGACTCAATCGTTTCGTGTAATCATCAATTAAAGCGATTAAATTTTTGTTGTCGGTTTTGCCAATGGCGATGAGTTTTATAGTCATAGAACAAATTTACAATCTTATATTGAAGACATTACACTAGCTTTTTGAAAAATAATATAGACTATTCTCTTTAACTTTTCGTAATCCCAAAGAATTAGATAGATATTAGCAAGAAGCATCAAACCCGTAACTACAGGCGTGCCTGTGAAATGCATTGAAGTTACCATAAAAAAAATGTTTATAATTATAGGTAAGTAAAGTAAGGAGGCAAAAAAGGTAGTTCTAGGAATTAGTAAAAGCCCAGCAACTATTAATTGTGTCAGACCTAAAAAATTCCAATACCATCCTGTTTGATACATAGCTTCAAAAAAGAACCCGACAGGATCTTCCACAGAAATAGTAGTAAACCTTTTACCCATAATTTTGATAAAACCGGAAGGTAAAAATGCTATAGCAAGTAACACACGTGTAAACCATGTAAAAAAGACATAAAACTTTTTATTATAAATTTTATTGTGAAGTTGCTCAAATAGTGACATGATATATAATATTGGTTATATGTTCGACGACCTAATGCAAAAGTTGTAACAATCTGTTTAGTTAATCAGAAATCAATTCCTATTTTTACATTAAATAAGATTTTACATGATTTCAAAAGAACAATTCGATAAAGAAATAGAAGGAATTATAGCAAATGCAATAAGAGAGGACGTAGGAGATGGTGATCATAGCTCATTGGCATGTATTCCTGCTTCAGCCCATGGAAAAGCAAAACTGTTAGTTAAAGACGACGGCATAATTGCTGGTATTGAATTTGCAAAGCAAGTATTTACCTATGTTGACATTGATATGAAAGTTGAAACTTTGATTGAAGATGGCAGTAAAGTAAAATATGGAGATATTGCTTTTTATGTAGAAGGAGCATCTCAATCTATTTTAAAGGCTGAGCGACTCGTCCTAAATGCTATGCAGCGAATGAGTGCTATTGCAACAAAAACTAGACAGTTTGTTGACTTATTAGAGGGCACTGAAACCAAAATTTTAGACACACGCAAAACCACTCCAGGAATTAGGGCTTTAGAAAAATGGGCCGTAAAAATTGGTGGAGGTACAAACCATAGATTTGCGTTGTATGATATGATAATGCTAAAAGACAACCATATCGATTTTGCAGGTGGAGTAGCAAAGGCTATTAATCTAACTAAACAATATTTAAAAGATACAAATAGAGACTTAAAAATTATAGTAGAGGCCAGAAATCTAGAAGAAATTAAAGAAATTTTAGAGGCTGGAGGTGTTTACAGAATTCTAATCGATAATTTTAATTACGATGATACACGAAAAGCAGTAAAGTTGATTGGAGATCAGTGTTTAACGGAATCTTCTGGTGGTATAAATGAAAATACGCTTAGAAAATACGCAGAATGTGGTGTAGATTATATTTCGTCTGGTGCGCTAACGCATTCAGTTTATAATATGGATTTAAGCCTTAAGGCAGTTTAGTATGTCTAAACACATAGAAGATAAATTAGATAAAATTCCTGTACTCAATTTAGTGGTTCGCTTTTTTAAGCAGATTAAGTTACCAGGATTTGAGGGTTTATCTATTTATGATTTAATTGAGTTGTATATTAAAGGCATAGTAAAAGGTGCACTTACAACAAGAGCAAGTGCTATTGCTTTTAGTTTTTTTACAGCTATTTTTCCATTTCTGTTGTTTGTAATTATTTTAATTCCATATATCCCAATTGATAATTTTCAAACCGAGTTCGAGTTATTTTTAAATGATTTTTTACCACCACAAACTTCTGAATTTTTCTTCTCAAATATTTTTGAAAACATAAGCGGAAGCGAGAGTGCAGGTTTATTATCTTCTGTTTTCTTATTGTCTATATTTTTAATGGCTAATGGTGTAAATGCCGTTTTTTCTGGTTTCGAAAATTCGTATCATGAGCAGTTAACAAGAAACGTTTTTAAACAGTATTTATACGCTTTAGGTATCGCAGTAATCTTGGCGATATTGGTATTGTTAACGGTTGCTTTCTTTGGGTATTTTCAGATTTATATCATTGAGCCTTTATATAAAAGTATTAATAATGAAGTGTTAAACGAATCTAATTCTGGAGTCGGATGGGTCGTTTTTGCAAAGTATATGTTTTTTGTTCTGATGGTGTATTTGGCAACCGCGACACTTTATTATTTTGGTACAAAAGAAGGTCGTAACACAAGATTCTTTTCAGTTGGTGCATTGTTGACCACGTTATTAATTATTCTAACGTCTTATTTATTTGGGATTTACATAAATAATTTTTCGCAATACAATAAACTCTATGGCTCTATAGGTGGTTTATTAATTCTCTTATTTTATTTATGGTTGAATTCTAATATTTTGCTCTTAGGATATGAGCTCAATGCGTCGCTTCAATATTTAAAAAAGCATCCAAAGGCAAAAAAGGAGATCGCATAATGCATTTCATAGACGTCATACTACCAATTCCGCTTCAAAAAGCCTTTACGTATCATATTACAAAAGCTGAATCTGAATTCCTAAAACCAGGGATTAGAGTGGCTGTGCCCTTTGGTAAAAGCAAAATATACACTGCATTGGTTTATAAGATTCACAATAATCCACCAACAGCATACGATGCTAAAACTATTCATCAGATTTTAGATGATACTCCAGTAATTACAGAACACCAATTACAACATTGGGAATGGATTTCACAATATTATATGTGTAGTTTGGGTGAAGTGATGCGAGCAGCAATGCCAAATGCTTTTCTATTAGAAAGCGAAACCATAATTTCTAAAAATGAAAAGATTGAAATTAAAGATTCTGAATTAAAAGACGATGAGTTTTTAATTTATGAAGCCTTACAACATCAGTCGTCTTTAAAAATAAATGACGTGGTTTCTATTTTAGATAAGAAGCGCGTATTGCCAGTAATTAATGACTTGGTTGAAAAAGGAGTTTTAAACCTACAAGAAGAGTTATATGAGAAATATCAGCCAAAATTGGTGCGTTATGTAAAGCTTCATGATAATCATAAATCTCAAGAAAAGCTTCAGGAATTACTAGAAATGCTCAATAGTAGAGCAACAAAGCAGCGTGAAGTAATCCTAACATTATTTACACTAGAAGCCTCAACAAAGCAACCTATAAAAGTTTCAGAATTAGTTGAGCGTAGTGGTGCTTCTTCGGCAATAATTAAAGCATTAATTGACAAAACTATTCTCGAAGAGTATCATATTAGAACAGATCGTATTCAATTTGAAGGAAATGGCGATATAGATGCAAAAGTTTTAAATGATGCACAGCAAAATGCTTTCGATAAAATTGAAACAATCTTTAAAGAAAAGGCAGTGACTTTATTACATGGAGTTACCTCTTCTGGAAAAACAGAAATCTATGTACAACTCATTCAAAAGCAACTAGAGTCAGGAAAACAAGTGTTATATCTATTGCCAGAAATTGCATTAACGACCCAATTAGTGCAACGTTTGCAGGATTATTTTGGTGAAAAAGTTGCCGTGTTTCATAGCAGATACTCTGGTAATGAGAGAGTAGAAGTGTGGAATAATATGCTTAACAATTCAGATAAAGCTCGGATAATTATAGGTGCACGCTCTTCATTATTATTACCATTTAAAAACTTAGGATTAATCATTGTAGATGAAGAACATGAGCAATCCTACAAGCAATTTGATCCTGCACCACGTTATCATGCTAGAGATGCAGCTATTGTGCTAGCGAATTTGCACAAAGCGAAAACCCTTTTAGGTTCTGCAACGCCAAGTTTGGAAAGCTATTATAATGCAAGCCAAGGAAAATATGGTTTGGTTGAATTAAATACGCGTTACAATAATGTATTGATGCCAGATATCGAATTAGTCGATTTAGCCGATAAGTACAAACGTAAACGCATGAAAGGTCATTTTAGTGATCGACTTATCGAAGAAATAACGGAAACTTTAGAACAAGGTTTTCAAATTATACTATTTCAGAATAGAAGGGGTTTTTCGCCAATTATAGAGTGTACAACGTGCGGAACCTCGCCACAATGTCCTAATTGCGATGTGAGTTTAACGTATCATCAATACAGAGATCAACTGCGTTGTCATTATTGTGGTTATAATTCGGCAATGCTTAAAAGTTGTCAAGCTTGTGGTAATTCTACCCTTGACACTAAAGGATTTGGAACAGAACAGATTGAAGAAGAGGTAAGGCTGTTATTTCCTGAAAAGAAAGTGGCTCGTATGGATTTAGATACTACGAGAGGAAAATACGGTTTCGAAAAAATAATAAATAGCTTTGAGCAACGCGAAATCGATATTCTAGTTGGTACACAGATGTTAACCAAAGGCTTAGATTTTAGATATGTTAAGCTCGTCGGCATTATGAATGCTGATAACTTGCTAAACTTTCCTGATTTTAGAGCACACGAACGCAGTTATCAACTCATGGCTCAAGTTTCTGGTAGAGCAGGACGTACCGATTTAAGAGGGAAGGTAATAATTCAGACTTATAACCCTCATCATAATATTTTACAGCAGGTGTCGACAAATTCATATAAAGACATGTTTGCTGAGCAAATGAATGATCGTTACAACTATAAATACCCACCAATTTATAGATTGATTAAGATAACCTTTAAGCACAAGGATTACAATCGTGTGAATTTAGCTGCAGATTGGTATGCTAAATCGTTGCGACAAGTATTTAAATCTAATGTTTTAGGGCCAGAATTTCCACCAGTATCGAGAATACGAAATCTGTATTTAAAAAATATTTTATTAAAAATTCCGGAAAAGCAATCCCTTTCAAAAACAAAAGAAGCTATTATGAAAATTGAAAATAGTTTTAATGCTGTTAAGGATTTTAGAGCAGTCAGGGTAATCTTGAATGTGGATAATTACTAAAAGAACACCCCTAAAGTCTCCTCAAGGGGACAATTGTTCTAAGATTTCTTTTTTAGAATGTCCCCTTGAGCGGACCTTAGGAGTGTAAAGCAAAAAAACCCAAGCATAAGCTCGGGTTTATTTAAAAATTATAATGAGAGAGACTTTAATTTAAATGTAATTTTTCTACATATTATTTAAAGCATCTACCAATTGTGTCTTTTTATTTCGACTCAACGGAATTTCGTAAGCACCAACTTCAACATTTTTACTGTTAAAACGGTCAATTTTATCGAGATTCACAATGTAAGATTTGTGAATTCTTAAAAATTTACCTTCTGGTAACTCTTGTTCAAAAGCTTTCATGGTAGATAATACCACGAGGCTGTTTTCTTCAGTAACTACTTTTACATAGTCACCAAGGGCTTCAATCCATTTAATATCCTTAATATAAACTTTACGTTTTTTAAGGTTACTTTTCACAAAAATATGTTCACCATCCGTTTCGTTAAAGTCTAGTTTAAGCTTGTGTTGCTCAATAGCTTTTTCAACGGCTGTGTTAAATCGTTCTTTCGTGATTGGTTTTTGAAGATAATCGGTGGCATCGTAATTAAATGCTTTAAAAGCATATTCCGTTTTACCTGTAACAAAAATAATTTGGGGTTTGTTGTTGAGTACATCTAAGAGTTCAAAACCGTTTAATACTGGCATTTCTATATCTAAGAAGATAAGATCTACTTTGTGTGTATTAAGACCGTTTTTCGTTTCTAACGCACTGCTGTATTCCGCAATAAGGTTAAGTGAGGAATGATTCTCAATTAACTTTACTATGGAAAGGCGCTGAATCGCAGAATCATCAACAACTACACAGTTTAAAGTCATAACATTATTCATTTTAGGTTAAGATATCGACAATAGTACGATAAATTCGGTTAAAAAACAAATAATACCGACAAAGCGTATGTTTTGATCTAATTTTTAACACTTAATTTTACACCCAAAAACGTTGCTAGAATTAGAATTAATATGTATTTTTGCACCCGTTTTAATAACAAACAAAATAATTTATTATGAATCATTATGAAACTGTTTTCATCTTAAATCCCGTTTTATCTGAAGATCAGATAAAGGAGACAGTTAAGAAATATGAGGATTTCCTCGTTTCTAAAGGTGCTAAGATGATTGCCAAGGAAGATTGGGGCTTAAAAAAGCTGGCGTATCCAATCCAAAACAAAAAAAGTGGTTTTTATCACTTATTTGAGTACACAGTTGCTGGAGAAGCAATTGAACCTTTAGAAGTAGAGTTTAGACGTGATGAGCGTTTTATGCGTTACTTAACTGTAAAATTAGACAAGCACGCCGTGGCTTGGGCTGAGAGAAGAAGAGAAAAACTTAAAGTTAAAGCAAAAGCAAAAGCGTAATTATGTCATCAATAGAACAACAAGCAAAAGGAAAAAAGGACGGAGAAATTAGATATCTTACTCCTTTAAACATAGAAACTTCTAAAACTAAGAAGTATTGCCGTTTCAAAAAATCTGGTATTAAGTATGTAGATTATAAAGATGCAGACTGGTTATTAGGTTTTGTTAACGAGCAAGGAAAACTATTACCAAGACGTTTAACAGGAACTTCTTTAAAGTATCAAAGAAAAGTATCTGTGGCTGTAAAGAGAGCTAGACATTTAGCACTTATGCCATATGTTGCTGATTTATTAAAATAAAATATCATAACAATGGAACTTATATTAAAACAAGACGTTGAAAATTTAGGATTTAAAGACGATATTGTATCTGTTAAGAACGGTTATGGTAGAAATTTTTTAATTCCTCAAGGGCAAGCTGTAATGGCTACTGCTTCTGCTAAAAAAGTATTAGCAGAAACATTGAAGCAAAGAGCTTATAAAGAGAAAACTATTATTGCTGATGCTGAAAAAACTGCTGAAGCTTTAAAAGGATTAGATATTAAAATTACTGCAAAAGCTGGTACAGGTGCAACTGCTGGAGATAAATTATTTGGTTCTATTACCAATATAGATTTAGCTAATGCACTTAGAAACGCAGGACACGAAGTAGATAAGAAGTTTATCTCTATCAGTGGTGGTAATATTAAGCGTTTAGGTCAGTACGAAGCTGCTGTTAGATTACACAGGTCAGTAACTCAAGATTTAACTTTCGAAGTTATAGCTGAGTCCTAATCTCTTTTTTAAAATAATTTAAAACCGTTTAGTCTTCTAAGCGGTTTTTTTAGTAAAACTCATTTTGTAAAGACCAAACGGTCGTATAAAAAATATTTAGTTGAGCTAATCCCGCTTTTTCTGCGGGATCTTTTCAAAATTTGATATAAAACTTCATGAAACAATCTCTTCTCTTCATACTATTAATCCTTTTTTTAGGATGTAAAGATTCTAAAATTTCTACAGATACTGTTGCAACTACAGATTCTAAGTTAATTGAGGTTTTCAAAGCTTCAAATTCTAACTATCCTAATATTAGTGTGCATAGAGGTGGAAAAGGTTTAGTACATTATCCAGAAAACTGTCTTGAAACTATTAAATATGTTAATGATAGTATTGCTGCCATTTACGAAATTGATATTGCGCAAACTAAAGATGGTCAGTTGGTCTTACTTCATGATAATTCAATTGATAGAACGACTACAGGCAGTGGAAGGGTAAATCAATTAACTTACGATGAACTGAAAAAGTTCAATTTAGTAGATGATTATGGAAATGAGACCGCTTTTAAAATTCCTTTGTTTTCAGAGGTTTTAAAATGGTGTAAGGCTAATAATGTTATTCTTACTTTAGATATAAAGCGTAGTGTTAGCCAGAAAGATGTCATTGATGCCGTTAGAGCTGCAAAAGCTGAAGATATTAGTATAGTGATTACTTATGACTTAAAGCAAGCTAAATCAGCGTACACATTGGCGCCAGATTTGTTAATTTCTGTTTCTGCTAGAAACCATGAAGAATTCGACCGATTATTAGCGTCTGAAATTCCAACTCAAAATATGCTAGCCTTTACAGGAACAAGATTATCTAATAAATCGTTATACAAGAGGATACATAAAGATGATATTGTCTGTATGTTAGGTACTCTTGGGAACTTAGATAGACAGGCAGAAGCTAGAGGAGATAATCTTTATAATAAATGGAAAGATTTAGGTGTAGATGTTTTTGCAACTGATAGGCCATTTGAGGCTTTTGGAGTAATCAATAGATAATCTAAGAGTAATTTAAGAAACATGAAATACACAAGATTAACAAAAGAACAATTCGAAGAATTACACCAAGAATTCATCAACTTTTTAGCAACGCAGTCGATTACTGATGATGAGTGGAAGGATATTAAAAAAAATAAACCAGAGACTGCAGAGCAGGAGCTCGATGTGTTCAGTGATTTAGTGTGGTTTGGAGTGTTGAGTAAAGTAGAGTATTTAGAGCATATTTCTCCGCAACAGATTCATTTATTTCAGTGTAATGAAAAAAACATGCGATTAATCGCTTTAAAAATTGAAAACGAAGCTATCGATTTTACTACAAAAGAAGGTTTTCAGTGGTTAAGAGATAATTTGTTGTCTGATAGTATTGAGTTCTTTAATGCTAAAAAAGACTACTCAGACGATAAACATTTAGATATTTTTAAAATGATTCAGATAGGTGCAAATATTACTAAGGGTGAATTGTTTCAGTATTTTGTTAATTTGATAAAGGGAGCTTAAAAACCATTAGATTGCTGTTTTTGCTCATTTAACCTTTTTTGTTTGATGTCATTTTTTTGCCTTTCTTTCGATCCAAATTTTCGATGATAAGGGAGTGGTTTATCGTATGGCTTATCAACATCATCAAGTAATAAATTTCTAAAAAAATTATTAAGTTTTATTAAAAAATTTTTCATAAACACTATTTAGATTTTATTTTACTCATAACGCAAAGACTCGATAGGATCTAACTTAGCAGCTTTAGTAGCAGGATATAATCCAGAAATTACAGCCACAATAAACGCAATACTCGTTGCCCAAATCATAGCAACCCAAGGTGTAGAGAAGTCCAAATCAAAACCTTTTGAAACTCCCCAGCCAATTAAAATTCCTAAGATAATTCCAATAATCCCGCCAAGCTGACCGATAATTATGGTTTCCATAAAGAACTGAAAAGCAATGGTTTTAGCTTTTGCACCTAAAGCTTTACGTACACCTATTTCTCTTGTACGTTCGGTTACCGAAACCAACATAATATTCATAAGTGCAATAGTAGAACCAAAGATCGTAATAATGCTTATGATCCAAGCTGCGATATATAAAACCTTAGTGTTTTCTGCGGCGCGATTTAATAAATCATCACTACGTTCTATGCCAAAATTATTATCCTCAACAGGATTTAAGCTTCGAATATTTCTAAACGTTAAAATGGCATCTTCTTGAGCTCCTTCGAGCATATCTTTTTTATCTACCTTAACACTGAGTGTATAATCGATATTAGGGTTTGTAAATATAGATCGTGCTTTTTGGATTGGAATAATCATTCGCAAATCTTGATTGTTACCAAACGTAGATCCTTTCTCTTTAAGCACACCAATAACTTTAAATTTAGAACCTCTAACACTGATGGTTTTATCTACCGGATTTTCTTCTGGGAATAGTGCTTTTTGTAAATCGCTACCAATCACAGTAACGGCATTACTATTTTCTATATCAAATACATTTAATGCGCGACCATTTTCAACTTCCAAACCAGAATTTTCAATAAAATTTTCGTTGGTGCCGAGGACGGCAACTTCAGGATCTGTTTTTTGATTTTCATATTTTACTTCTGCCGCAAACGTTCCCATAAAGGAGACCGCAACTTTTGTAAAAGGGAAGTCGTAATTATCCTCAAAGTCTTTTACATTTCTATAGTTGATTACAGGATTAATTTTTTGGCGTTCTCTACCACTTTGACGTCGGGCGGTAAATTCATAACGCTGAAAGTTAAAGGTATTTGCTCCCATAGAAGAGAAACTACCAGAAATAGTGTTTTCTAGAGCCGAAACACCACTCAAAATACCAACCAATGCCATGATACCAATGGCAATAATTAAAACGGTTAGAATGGTTCGGAGCAATTGACTTTTTATTGAACCAAAAGCAATTTTAATATTCTCTCTAGCTAATGAAAACATAATACTATGTAAAGTTAGTTGACTTGTTTTACGTATAAGACTACTTAAACAGCATAAAGTTACTATAAAAATGAAATAACTTAGTAAAGCCTTTAAAAATTATAATATTTTTGTGACTTATGAGTATGAACCTTCAACGTTCATACTCATAAGTCACACTGAGCGTAGTCGAAGTGTTTTTGAAATGAAAATTTAAGTTTCACTAAATAGAGATTCCTGCCTTCGCAGGAAGTATTATGGCACAAAAACCAAGCATACCAAAAGGCACAAGAGATTTTAATGCAGAAGAAGTTGCAAAACGTTCTTATATCATGGAAACGATAAAGGAACAGTTTCAGCTCTATGGGTTTCAACCAATTGAAACACCAAGCTTTGAAAACTCGGATACCTTAATGGGAAAATATGGGGATGAAGGAGATCGCTTGATTTTTAAGATTTTAAACTCTGGCGATTATTTAAGAAAGATATCAGATGAAGTTTATAAGTCTAAGTCCGAAGTAACTATTACTTCAAAAATATCTGAAAAAGCTTTACGTTACGACCTCACAGTACCTTTTGCGCGTTACGTCGTGCAACATCAAAACGATATTGAGTTACCGTTTAAACGCTATCAAATACAACCGGTTTGGCGTGCAGACCGTCCACAAAAAGGACGTTTTAGAGAGTTTTACCAATGCGATGCCGATGTTGTAGGTTCTAAATCTTTATTTCAAGAAGTTGAATTTATACAGTTGTATGATGCTGTGTTTTCGACTTTAAAATTAGAAGGAGTTACTATAAAAATCAATAACCGTAAAATATTATCTGGCATTGCTGAAGTCATTGGTGCACAAGATAAATTGATTGATTTTACTGTCGCATTAGATAAACTCGATAAAATAGGTGAGGAGAAGGTAAAAGAAGAAATGCGTAGTAAAGGGATTTCTGAAGAAGGAATTTCTAAGCTACAACCATTATTTACTTTAAAAGGCGATTTTGGAAGCCAGGTAGAAAGTCTAAAATCTATTCTAAGTACTTCAGAAATAGGTCTAAAAGGTATTGAAGAATTAGAATTTATAAATACAGCTATTTCTAACTTAGAATTAAAAACGGCCAAATTACAACTCGATGTAACCTTAGCACGTGGACTGAATTACTACACAGGTGCAATTTTCGAAGTTTCTGCACCAGAAGGCGTAAAAATGGGCTCTATTGGAGGAGGTGGTCGTTATGATGATCTGACCAGTATTTTTGGTAAGCCAGATACGAGTGGAGTAGGGATTAGCTTTGGTTTAGACAGAATTTATTTGGTTCTAGAAGAATTGAATTTATTTCCTGCAACCATAGCAGATTCCACAAAAGTGTTGTTTATTAATTTTGGAGAAACTGAAGCTATGACTGGTTTACAAGCTGTGACGAAGCTGAGGCAAGCAGGCATTAAAGCAGAGTTGTATCCAGATAATGCGAAGATGAAAAAGCAAATGAATTATGCGAATCGTCGCCATATTCCTTATGTCGTTTTATTAGGTGAAGAAGAAGTGAAAGCTAAAGTTTTTACGCTAAAAAACATGGAATCTGGTGAGCAGCAAAAAATTGAGTTTGACGACTTATTAGAAGTTTTAAAATAGTCTTTACCATTTTAAAGTAAAATATCATAAACGTAAGTTCGAGTGATTTTGAAGTACGAAAAATTGTATCGAGAATCAATGTTAGGTAAAATTCTTATTCTCGATATAAGTTTCACTCATTTCCAATTGTAAAATTCACTCGAATTGACGAATTCATATTAGATGATGATTAAAATAAGAAAAGCCTCAGCTATAAATAGACTGAGACTTTACTAATCACTAACTAAAAACAATTGAAATTAATCAACCACTATCTTCTTGGTCAATACGGTGTTGTTGGCTGTAAAAAGCTTTATAATGTATGCTCCAGCACTTAAATTGGTAACATTATATTCCGAATGACCACTTTGTATTATATTGTTATAAGTGTAAACCGATTGCCCTAACATGTTAAAAAGTACAATTGATTTTACTTCGATTTGGTTTGGGTTTATTAGTACAATTTTATCTATATCATTTGAGTAAAGTATTGCTATGCTATCTTTAATCTCGTCATCTATACCAAGTGAATCTGCCTTATTGCTAAATGTAATTTTAAAGCGATCTAGATATTCACCAGCATTTAAGAAAATTTGATAATTACTTTCTCTTAAGTCGTGGTAAAGGTTTAATTCAATATCATGTACATAAATATTGATGTCGTTAGGTACATTTTCTAAAGCATCTATGGATATTTCATTAAGTCCGTCCGAATCTGTTCTTATACCTAGAGGATATATTGTTGTAGTTTCCGCCTCATTACTTGCTTGTATGATATATTCTTCATCATTTATCATCCAAAACATGTCATCTATTTGCGTTTCATTTAACTTTCCATCATATGCCCAATCTACACCAGAAGTCGTATTTTCATCTATGGTTAAAAGCAATTGACGATGAATTGTGTTTACAGAATTAAATCCTATTCTAAACTTCATTCTTTGATCTGTGGCCTCAGTTTCATTATTTTTTCGTGAAGTTGAAGTAGCCACATGTCTCATAAAAGGTGAGCTTTGATCTTCTTTTTTATAGACCCGCTGACCATTATTAAAACTAATAGTACCTCCATTTTTACCTACAACAAAAAAGCCTTGTCCAACTGGAATATAACGTCCAGGTTTTTGAAATAATAATGTATTATTAATAAAATTCAAATTGTTACTGTCTTTAGTTGCAGCAGCAACAGCTCCTGAAAAATTATAAGTTGCATAGCCACCATCATAGTCTTTTAAGATATGAGAATCACCTCCGTAGTGTTTCCAGAAATAAAGCGTTCCGCTGATTGACGAAGAAGGATTTAATGTATTTTCATTTTGAAAATCTGGACCGTTATCTCTAATAAATATATTTGCATCGATAGCAGAAGGATATGGATTTCCGACTAAATATTCATTATTAGGAGCTAATGTTAAATTGATATCTCCGTTATTTGGTTTACCAGAAAACGTATAATTCTGTTGCGTTTCAGCAGCTGCTAATCCTGGTCCTTTCATTGTAAAACCTTCACCTGGAAAAATCGTACCTGTTCTTCTTATATGTTGCCAAGACGAATAGTTTTGACTGGGTTGATTGGCATATTTCCAAATCCAATAATCTGCGATACTAATAGGTTTAGTGGGTGCTCCATTATATCCTGAAGATGAAAAATTAATAGGTAATGTCTCCGAGACCGACGTTCCATCTTTCATGACATCACTAATCTTAAAACTGTTCACTGATGAATTTTGTTTTGTCACAGGCGATGACCAATAATTATAGGTAAACACATCTGCTGTGCCTTGCTGATCACGCTCAATTTTTCCGTTAGGCTCAACGTTCAAATTACTTTCTGGGGTTTGAATTAATTGTGATTCGCCTTCTAAATCTATGGTTCCAGTTAAATTCAAATAATGTGAAATTGTAATTCCATTACCAGTCTGAGTAGAGTTTTTACCCGTTACTATTAGTTTATTGGCTTCTACGAATAAACCAAGAATCGTTCTGTTGTTGTTATTTGAAGTCGGCAATGACGAATTATTCATGGTTAAATTATGAGCAGTTTTAACTATGTTCCAATCGATAGTAATATCTGGATTTACAATAGATTTAGACCCAGGAGTATATTGTAAATCGCCATTTTTCCATGTTGAATTCATATTCCAATCTCCATCTTGATTTGAAGTATATGGAAGTGGTGCAGTTTCTATATCTACTGTTGTTATATGCTTTAGCTGTCCATAATTACCATTTCCAGAAGCGTCAATAGTATTTAAATATGTGAATGCTGACATCGGATAATAACCAGCCAGGTCAGACCAAGGAAGCACATTAATTTCGTTTTTTGCAATAGTATTTGGTAATACTTTACCAACTACACCTTCAGCATTTTTTATAATTTCTTGATTCATCATAAAACGCAACTGCTCTGTGGTTAAATCCGTATGCCAAATGCGTACTTCATCTATGTGTCCTTTAAAGTGTTGTTTAGTATTATTTTTCCCAGCAGCTGCTATTAAAAATGACGCGTTTGTTGTTACAGGAGCTGTTCTGGTTGCAGAATTATCTAATACTCCATCAATGTAGATAGAAACTCTAGAACCATTATATGTAATAGCTATATGGTGCCATTTTCCGTTTGGAATCGTTGTGTAAGACGTAAGTGACTGGTTGCTACCATTTTTCCAGGAAATTTTTACTTTGTTTGCTTGAGTCAATACTAAGTCATAACCTTGAGTAAAAGCAGCATCTCTTTTAGAAAGTATCGAAACCTCTTCTGTGTATGTCGAATTAGAATTTATCCAGGCCGAAATTGTAAAAGCATTTGGATTAAGATCTAAGGTGTTTTGCATATCAATATAGCTCTCAGATCCATTAAAATAAATAGAACGTTCTTCTGTAATTTGGTTCGAAAAACCAAATGTGATATAGGTAGCTCCGTCTAAGTTATAGTTTGTTTCTAAATAACCGTTTTCATTTAAAGTCATCACCCTAAAATCTGGGGTAGAATCAAAATCACCAGTATCAGAAATAAACATATAATAAAGACCTAAAGCATTATTGTTTTCAATAGATTCTTTAGGAATTTGAACATTTACGGTAGGTATATTGATGGCAGTTTCTTCAATTTTCCAAATACGATTTATAATTTTATATGAAACATCAGTCACTAAAGATGAAGTGATATCGGAGCTTAAGTTTACTATCGTAGGTGAAGCACTATAATTTAAATCTTTTCCGTTGTTTTCTATATCTAAAAATTGATTCTTATTGGAGTTATCTGCACTTTGAGTATCTATGGAATTTGCTTGAGTTAAGCTAACTATTAGTATGTCTTCAACATCATTTGTAGTATTTAAATCAGAAGATGTATCATTAGTGCTTACTGATGTATTCATAGCAATAACCTTTTCAGATTTCGACGTATTTACAGGACCTGAATTGAAATTAAAGTCTTGCGAAAATGCTAAGCAAGACACTATAATTATAACAAAACCCTGAATGTAGGCTCTTCCAGCATGTAAAGCAGAAGTTATCATAAGCGGTTGGTCTTATATTTTGAGGCTTTAAGACACGCAAACATAATAAAAAAACTCTATGAAATGCATAAAAAGACGATAAAACGCATAATAAAATTCAAATAATTTTGTAATAGCCTGATATACAAGCATTTAAATTTTAAAGGTTTTATATAGCTAATTGTAAAGATTCTTTGATGAAAATGAATCGATTCAAGCCGAGCTAAAGTTGTGTTTTCAGATTTGCAATTCATTACTAATACTAAAGAGATTAAGAAGAATACAATGGTCTTGCAATTCATCGAATGTACCTTTTTAGAAATAAAATACATTTTTATCTTAAAATAAAGCCTTAAAGCACTTAATCGGATTAATATGCTTTTAATCTATTGTTAAAGGAATCTTAAAATTATAGACTGTGGTAATCACTATAATATGTTAATTTTAATAATTCAAAATAAAAAAGCTGATATGAAATTGAACTTATTTTATGTGATGATAATGTTTGCAGCATTGTCATTTGCCCAAGAGATGCCAGACGAAGTTAAGCCACCTAGTTGGGCTTTAAATAATTTAACCTATGTAAAACCACACAAACTTGCTTCTTTCGATTTAAAAAATTTACATGATGAAGATAAGATCAATGATAAAGATAAGTCTAAACCATGGCGATTTGGACATGATATTTATGTAGATCACGATTTTAATGAAGTAGGTAAGTGGACTACTTTAGAAAACGGTGATAGAATCTGGAGAATGGCTTACACTTCTAACAATGCATACACGTTAAACTTTATGTTTGATGTATTTAAGATTCCTGTTGGAGCTAAACTATATGTTTACAATGATGATAAAAGTGAATTATTGAGACCTTTTACACATCATAACAATAACCCTGAAGAAGTTTTAGGAACTTGGTTTGTAGAAGGAGACAAAGCTTGGATAGAATACTATCAGCCAGCTAATGTTATTGGTGAAGCAAAAATTGTTGTTGGATCTGTAATTCATGGCTATCGCACAGCAGAAACATATCAAAAAGCTTTAAACGAATCTGGTGCGTGTAATCAAGATGTGGATTGTGATATTACACCTGCTAATGACCCTTTCGGTTTAGATACTGTAAAAGAGAATGTAAAAAAAGCAAATGCTATGATAACGGTAAATGGAGGTACAGGTATTTGCTCAGGAACTTTGATTAATAACACAAATAATGACGGTACACCTTATTTTATGACTGCAAACCATTGTAGTGGCGGAGAAGCGGGTTGGGCTTTTCGCTTTAATTGGAGAAGTCCAAACCCTTCATGTTCTACTAATATTAATAGTACTGATGGTGCATTTAATCAGACTGTAAGTGGATCTATAGTTAGAGCTAGCAGTTCGCAATCTGATATGGAATTGGTGGAAATTACAGATGCAAATTTCTTTAATAACAATCCAGATGTCGTTTGGGCTGGTTGGAATAGGTCTAAGACGGATGTTCCTACCGTAAATTTTGGTATTCATCACCCAAGTGGAGATATTCAAAAAGTATGTAGAGAAGATGACGGAGCTTTCCGAGCAGTTGTGGACTTTAATGGGAATTCAAATACACAAATGTGGTATATAGATGAGTGGGAATTAGGTGTTACAGAACCAGGCTCTTCTGGTTCTGCATTATACAATGAAATAGGGCAGCTTATAGGTGTGCTTTCAGGCGGCTTGGCAGCATGTAGCGGTACTTCTAATAATGGACAATATGATTTCTATGGTCGTTTTGGCGTAGCATGGGATTTTGGTAATTCGCCGTCAAGTAGACTGAAGGAATGGCTAGACCCTTCTGATTCTGGATTAGAGGTTATAGATCAATTTCCACCTTTGGAAACTTTTGATATAGACGCAAGAGTTAGTGCTGGTTCTAATAGTGCGCAAATATGTGGTGTAGATTTTAGTCCTCAGGTGACGCTTCTTAATCCAGGTAATTTAAATTTAACTTCAGCAGATGTATCATATAATCTAGATTCAGGTGCTAATACAACTGTTAATTGGACTGGTAATTTAGCCAATAACGAATCGGAAGTGGTTGCAACACCAAGTTATAGTAACTTAAGTCCAGGAAGTCATACATTTACTGTTTCTGTTTTTAACCCTAACAATGCTACTGATGAGAACACAACTAATGATGTTTTTGTTTTTAGTTTTGATGTGTCAACATCTTATGCAACATCTCAAGTTGTTTTCAATATTACAACAGATAATTATGGTGATGAGACTACTTGGGAGCTGAGAGACAGTTCTGATAACGTAATTAGTAGTGGTCCTTCAACACCTTACGCAAATGCTACTTCCTATCAAGAGGTAATTAACATACCTGTAGTGTCTGATGATTGTTATGCATTCACAATTTTTGACGATCGAGACGATGGTATATGTTGTGGTTTTGGTTTTGGGAGCTACAATGTTCAAGATGAAAATGGTAATATTATTATTACTGGTGGGCAATTTGGTAGTAGTGAGTCGACTTTATTCAGTGCCCAGAATCCTTTAAGTGTTAATGAATTAAGTTTAGAAAGCTTAATCGAATTTTACCCAAATCCTGTTAGAGATAATTTGAGTATTTCGCTTAATAATATCAATGAAAATATTGATTATCAAATTTTTAATACTTTAGGTCAGAGTGTTTCTAGTGGTAATTTAGAATCTAACAAAACACATGTTATTGATATGTCGTTATTTCAAGGTGGTATTTATTTTGTTAAATTAAGTAGTGCATCGAGGTCAATAACGAGAAAGGTAATTAAGAAATAATTTCATTTAAATGATAAATTAAAAAAGTCAGTTTCTTTATTTATGAAACTGACTTTTTAGTTTAAATAATTGTTTTTTCTGATGTGCATATTAATCAGATTTTAATCGTTTCTAAGTCATCATCTAAACTGTTAGATGTATTGACAATTTTTGATAAAGTTCTCATAATTTTTTTTGATTGAAATGCTGAAACTAGTTCAGCACAGATTGATGAATTGTTACATTTTATCTGTAACGTCTTTTACTGTTCCAAGTATAACTTTTTGTTTCTAATGTTGTACTTGTAATTTGATTGTTGTTTAAAGTTCTCATGATTTTGTTTTTTAATTGATTTATACCTAATAGACGACAAAAAGATAAAATTGTTACAGTACTATGTAAAACAAGGTAATGATTTAACAATTTTTAACTATTAATAGTATCTTTATAACTATGAGGCATAATATATTGGTGTTAGTTCTTCTTTTATTGGTGTTCTACTCTTGTATTAATAGCGTAGAAGACTGCAATAGTCATTCATTTGAAGTCACTGCTACGGCTTATAATTCGTTAGCATACCAAACCAGTTCTAATCCGCATATAACAGCATTTGGTGATAGCCTAAAACCTGGCTTAAGATATATAGCAGTTTCGAGAGACTTATTAGATTCTGGATTAGTACATAATACCAAAGTAACAATCGAAGGCTTTGATAGCTTATTCATTGTTAAAGATAAAATGAACAAACGTTGGAGAAAGCGCATTGATATTTATATGGGACTTGATGTAAAAAAAGCAAAAAAATGGGGCAAAAAGAAAGTGAATATTGAGTTTTGTATTCAACCCAAAGATTCAATATCTAATTAGAGCGTTTTACCGCAACTTCAGAAACTTTAAAAGGATAGGCCTTTCTTACCATTTCTAACTCGTTTTTATCTAACTGACTTGGCAGCTTATTAAAAACTTGCTTCGCATAACGTTCTCTTAAGTTGTAGTAAGCTTTGGTTATTTCATCTTGTACATTTATAAACAATTCATACTTGGTTAATGCGTCGTGGCTTAATGAAATAACAGCCTTTTTGGGGTGATCTGAGGAAACTTTGGATTGCTCACCGTCACAATAATCACAGGAATTGAGACTATTATTATCTACATATGCTTCTACAATATTTTCAATTTCATCAATTGATACAATATCGTCCTCAATCATAATTTCTTGTTTTTCATTCATTGCAATTCTTAACAAGTTACGTTCAGGAATGTTGTCTGTACAGGTTCCTGATTCACAAATAGGAGGTAAATGTCTTAAAATGCCTTTATCGGCAGAAATGGTCGTAGTTACTAAAAAGAAAATGAGTAACAAAAAGGCAATGTCTGCCATAGATCCTGCATTGACCGTTGCAGAATATCTTCTAAATGATTTCATAATGTATGTATTTAAATGTTAATTCTTTATGAATCACAAGAACAATACCAATCTTGTTAAATGTTGTTAACATTCATATCAAAAACACCTACAATGTGCTATTTTTGCAAAATTAAACCTTTAGGAAAGTGACTAAATGACCACAGAAATAAAATCGCTTAATGTAAATGTAACTGAGAAAAGCCTCTATGATTATCAAGTCAAAGATCTCAATCGCATTTTTGATGTTATGAATGATGAGTCTGATGACTTTAATCTGCTCTATCAGTTGCCAACGGGTGGAGGAAAGACAGTTATTTTTTCTGAAATCGTGAGACGCTACATAGAACAACGTCATAAGAAAGTAGTTATCCTTACACATAGAATAGAGCTTTGTAAACAAACTTCTAATGTACTTTCTAGCTTTAAGGTAAAAAATAAAGTCATTAATAGTAAGGTAAAAACCTTACCAGATCAAGACGACTACCAGTGTTTTGTGGCTATGGTTGAAACCTTAAACAATAGGCTTTCAGATAAGGATTTTGAGTTAAAAAATGTTGGCTTAGTTATTATAGATGAAGCACATTACAATTCTTTTAGAAAATTATTTAAGTTTTTTGAGCATTGTTTCATTTTAGGTGTCACTGCGACGCCATTAAGTAGTAATATAAAACTACCAATGAAGGATAACTATGAGAAACTTATTGTTGGTGATGACATTTCTACACTAATTAAGAACGGCTTTTTAGCCAATGCTGAGTTTTTTCATTATGATGTTGGTTTAACATCTCTTAAAATTGGAATTAATGGCGATTATACTGTTAAATCTTCTGAGGCATTATATACTAATAGTTTAATGCAAAGTAAGCTTTTAGTAGCTTATGAAGAACTAGCCAAAGGCAAAAAAACCTTGATTTTTAATAATGGTATTTACACTTCCAAGGAAGTATATTATACATTCAAAAAAGCCGGTTATAACGTTCAGCATTTAGATAATACAGCAAGCAAGCAAGAACGAAAAGAAATTTTAAATTGGTTTAAAAATACTCCAGATGCTGTTTTATCTTCCGTAAGTATTCTTACCACAGGCTTTGATGAACCTTCTGTAGAGTCTATTATTCTTAACAGAGCAACGCGTTCGTTGACTTTATATTTTCAGATGATTGGTCGTGGAAGCCGTATTTTTAAAGATAGAAAATCTTTTCAGGTCATTGATTTAGGAAATAACGTCGCACGCTTTGGACCTTGGAGCCAAGTTGTAGATTGGCAGCATATTTTTAAGTATCCAGATTTTTATTTAGAAAATATAGTAGATGACGAAGCCTTGGAGCGTGACTTTGTATATACTATGCCTGACTCGATAAAAGCTAAGTTCAAAAAATCTCAATCTTTAGATTTTGATGTAAAAGCTGAATATAAAGATGTTATTAGTTTAGGAAAAAAATCTTTTACTGTAATAGAACGGTCAATAGATCAACATTCTAAAATTTGTATTGAAAACAGTGAAGATGTCTACGACGCAAGGGAGCTAATTAAAGACTTACAAGATGAAATTGCATATCGCATAAAGCAATATAGTTATTGTATTATGAACAGCACTCAAAACTATAAAGACTGGCTTTTTGAAGAATATAATAGAAAGTTAAGATTAAGCTTTAACGGTAAGTTTTAACGTTTTTTTGTAAGGATTTATGTTTTTATACGTTTATTTTGAAATAGGTACGATATTTGCAATATAATTTTCTGTTGATTAATACTTTATTTAAATAGACGTGAAAGCCTTTAAAATCATATCATTAATGTTCTGCATTCTTTTTAGCAGCATGGTTTTTGCGCAAAAAGAAAAGAAAAAGGAGATAAAAGATAAAGATACTAGATCTATTAGAATTCCTGCAGAAGTTTCTAAAAAGGAAAAAGATTCTTCACTTGTAAAAATAAAAGTAGCACCTAAACTTAAAAATGAAAAAGATAAAACTTCTGCTGAATCTAAAGATGATAAGAAGAAGTTTGTCATAAAAGAATCTGAAAAACCATTTTCTCTCATAGATGATGATGGTTTAAAAAGTCCTAGTGAAATTTACGAAAAACGTTGGAAAAAGGAAGCTGCAAAAGGAGGTATTATTAGGACAATGTCTGATCAGTTTTTAGGAGAACATAATGTAGATACCAAGTTCGTAAATATTGTTTGTAGAGATCATGAATATGCAGATGGAGATCGTGTTCAGATACAGTTAAATGGATATATAGTGAAGTCTAACTTATTGTTAACCAATAGTTACAGACGCGTTGAAGTTGATTTAGCACAAGGTAAAAACATTGTAGACATTATCGCACTAAACCAAGGTGAATCTGGGCCAAATACCGCTGAGTTTGTTGTGTATGATGATAAAGGAAAAGTAATTTCTTCTAAAGAATGGAATTTACTTACAGGTGTTAAAGCAACCATTATTTTTAATAACGAAAAAACGGTAATAAAGGAAAAAGCCAAAGAAGAGGAAGCGGAATCTGATACTGCTTCTAATAATTAATTCGTAATACTTCTGCAGGCTTCATGTATTCTAATTCATAATCTCCAATCCTTACTCTTACTAATCTTAAAGTAGGTAAACCTACTCTAGCAGTCATTTTTCGAACTTGTCTAAATTTACCTTCATTTATAGTTATAGATAACCAAGATGTTGGTCCATGTCTTGCATCTCTAACAAAACGGTCTACGATATGAGATGTATCATTTAAGATTTTAGCCTCACATTTCTTAGTTTTATAAGATTGACCATCCACTGAAATTTCTATGCCATTTTGCAGTTCCAAAATTTTTTCTGGAGTAATTATGCCATCCACCATCACATGGTACTCTTTTTCAACTTTAGAACTTGTGATTTGGTTACTAAACTTTCCGTCAGTAGTTATTAACAATAGACCTTCTGATTTTTCGTCTAAACGACCAACTGCCATAACACTTTCAGGGAAAGCATATAGAGTGTTTAAAAGCTTCTTATTTCGTCTTTTATTTTGATGGTTTACAAACTGACTTAAGTAACCATAGGGTTTATATATTTTAAAATAGCTATGTTTCATTACCACCAAGTTATAAAGCATTTTTGAAATTCACCATGCTCATTTCTCAGCCAACATAGTGGTGATTGTCTATTTGCGATAAAGGTTTTAATTTCATTTTTCGCTTCAATAAATGATAACCAATCAACTGTTTCTTTAGGTGCGCAGAGCCACTGTAGTTTTTCTGGAATATAAAACTGAAAGCTTTCCAGTTCATTTATACGTTCAATATTTAAATACCAACCAGCTACACAATCAGTGTTTAATGGCGATACATCAATATCCTGATTTTGGTATGGCAAAAATAATTGTGCATTAAAACACACTCGTTGTTTAATGGTGTTTATATCAAATTGATATTTTTTTAAAGTCTCTAAAGTTTTTGGATGATGGAGTAGTGGAAATTGTTTGTCTTTTAATTTATTGAGTTTATAAACCAAAGTATCATTACGACTTGGTCCAATCCAATAGGCCAGAGGATCGTTATAGGTATTACTATTATCATATAGGTAGAACTTATATACAACTTCTAAATGAATTGGCTGGTTTTGATTTATAAGTAAAATATCTAATTCGCCAATCGTTCGCTTTTCTTCCTTAATAAGAAGATTTTCTTCAATAATGGTAATATCCTCTTGATTTTCAAGCTGAAAAGCGACAAAATTTTCTACCCATTTTCCTAATCTTAGTTTTTTGATTTCAGAGTTCTGATAAAATGGCTTAGTGGTATGCTCAGGACAAAATTGCTCAAACCCATATATATCAGATGCATTCCAAAGTAAGGGTGTATTCTGAAAACCTTCAAATAGCTCCTGAAAATTTATTGTATCGTACAATTGATTCTTTATTAACACTAATTACTTGCTAAAAATATTCAAAACCTAACTTATATCATATTTTTTCTATTAAAGTAAAAGTACCTTTAAAGGTGTATTTTTTTAAGAAGATCTAAATAATCAATAATCACATAGTATATGAAAGTATTTGATAACAAACACATTAAAAATGTGGCTTTTGTTGGTACCCATCGTGCTGGCAAAACCACATTGTCTGAGACCATGCTCTTCGAAGCTGGTTTGATAAACAGACGAGGAACAGTAGAGCAACAAAACACAATATCCGATTACCATGAATTTGAGCACCAACGCGGTGCTTCTGTTTTTGCTACACCTTTACATACAGAATGGCGTAACTATAAAATAAATATTATAGACACACCAGGATTAGATGATTTTATTGGGGAAATAATGTCTTCTATCCGAGTAGCTGATACTATTGTAACTGTAATAAATGCAAAACATGGAGCGGATATTGGTACAGAAATTATCTGGAATTATGTAGATAAGTATCATAAACCTACACTTTTTGTAATTAATAAAATTGATAGTGAAAAGGCCAATTTTGAAATGAGTTTTAATAGCCTTAAAGAATTGGTAGGTAAAAATGCCGTTTTAGTTCAGTATCCTATTAAGATTGATGGTGCGCAATGTATCATTGATGTACTTAAAATGAAATGTTACAAGTTTGGTCCAGAGGGTGGTAAACCTGAAAAATTAGAAATACCAGCTGATCAGTTAGAGCATGCTTCATTTCTTCATAATGAACTGGTAGAAAAAGCGGCAGAAAACGACGAGGAATTGTTGGAGCTATTTTTTGATCAAGGGACACTAAACGAAGACCAATTGAGAAAAGGTATAAAATTGGGGATGTTAAATCATGATATGTTTCCTGTATTTTGTGTATCTGCTTTAAAAGATATGGGTACTGGCCGTTTAATGGGCTTTATTGATAATGTTGCACCAGCAGCAGCAGATTTAAAACCAGAACAAACGATTGAAGGCGAGCTTATAAAACCAGAAATAGACGCTGATACATCACTTTTTGTTTTCAAAAATATTTACCAGCCAAATTTAGGGCAGATAACTTTCTTTAAAGTTATGTCTGGAGAAGTTAATGTTAACGACAAACTGTTTAATACCAGAACTGGCGAATCTGAAACGCTGAACCAACTTTATATTATGGATGGTAAACAGAAGAACGCTGTTCAAAAATTAACTGTTGGAGATATTGGTGCCACAACCAAATTAAAGTTTACAGAGACGAATGACACTTTAGCTTCTTCTGCTGAAGCAGGAACCATAAAACCTATCAAATTTCCGCAGCCAAGATTGGTAAAAGCCGTATTCGCTGTAGATAAAAATGAAGAAGAAAAGCTTAGTGAAGCATTAAAGCGTATTCATAGTCAAGATTTAACGGTAGATTTAAGTTATAATAGCGAAACCCATCAGACATTAATTGGTACACAAGGAGAATTACATCTATCTACCTTAAACTGGTCATTAGAGAATATTTATGAGGTAAAAGCTAGATTCGAATATCCGAAAATTTCTTATCGTGAAACGATTCAACGCAGTGCAACAGCAAACTATAGGCACAAAAAGCAGAGTGGAGGCTCAGGTCAGTTTGGTCAGGTACATTTAAAGATTGAACCTTATTATGAAGGTATGCCAGAACCAGAAGGCTTCTCGCTAAGAGGTAAGGAAGTTGTTGATTTACCTTGGGACGGGAAACTGGTTTTCTATAACTGTATTGTCGGTGGAGTTATAGACCAACGTTATTTACCTTCTATAATGAAGGGTATACTAGAAGTTATGGAATCAGGGCCATTAACAGACTCATATATTAGAGACATTAGAGTTATGGTTTATGATGGTAAAATGCATGCCGTAGATTCTAATGATATATCATTTAAAATAGCTGGATCACATGCATTTAAAGAAGCCTTTTTAAATGCTAATCCTAAGTTATTAGAGCCAATTGAACAAATGACGTTACGCGCACCTGAACAAATGGTAGGTAGTGTAATGACGGAATTGCAAAGTAGGAGAGCTATTATTCAGGGAATTGAAACTGAAGCACATTATCAAATACTTAGATGTATCATACCATCAGCTGAGTTAACAGATTTTTCAAGTCAGTTAAGATCAATAACACAAGGTAGAGCAACTTATCATTCAACTTTTGAAGGGTATAGTTCAGTACCAAATCATGTACAAAAACAATTAGTAAAGGAAAAAGAATTAATAACCACATAAAATACAACAGTCATGCAAAGTAAAGTAATGTATTTAAGCGATTTAAAGTTTAATATCGAAACGTGGAAGCGCGAATTACGTTTCCATTTCAATGAAATGGATACCTTTCAAGAAAAATTAGAAGAAATCGTACCTCGAATAGAAGGTCCTATTTCTATGAAGAAACTTGAAGTCTTTCAAAACCGCATAATGATTGAAAAAGATGCTATTTCAAAATTAATGCATAGATGCAGAAATAAAATGGTAAATATTAATAATGCAGATTATAATGAAAATATAGATGGACGTCTTCAAAATGAACAGCATACGCTTAAAGAAGATATGCGTACTTATATAAAATTGCATTATGATCTAAAAGAAGAGCTAATGGATTTCTTTTTAGAAGTACTATAGGTTTTGCCTTAATTAACTAAACTAAAAAACCACAAGATATTTCTTGTGGTTTTTAATTTTACCTAGAAACAATAGACTGTTTCATATTCAACTATGACTATTGACGAATCACTAATTTTTGTGTGCGTTTTTCTCCTGCGACACTAAATAGTTCAATAATATAAATGCCATCGTTAAATTGATTAACATCAATAACCTGTCTTGTTCTACTAGTATCTAAAGCTCTTGACAGGATAACACGTCCATGAATATCGTAAAGCTTAATATTAGTTTCACTCTGTAATTGTCCAACAATAATTATAGATTTCTCATTTTTATTGGCAAAGATGTCTAAGTTTTCTAAAGAGGATTCATTTTTACTAAGTATAGTATTTTGGAATCTTAGATAAAAGCGACCAGTACCAGTTAAATTACTATTAGCAGTGAATGTATAATTGGTGGTATTCAATAATGTCAATGTTTTATTAGAAGTATCTTCTAAATATACATTAATATCTTCTGGAATATCACTTTCGACAATACTAACTACAATGTCTTGCCCTTGTACAGCATGTATACCCAAAGGAATTGAAACGTCATCAATACTATTTCTTTGCAAAACTTGAATAGCTAATATCTCATTATTATTCTCCTCCACTAAATTAGAATAAAGTGAAAAATCTGGGACAGTACCTTGAAATAATGCAGCATCATAACCTACGTCTAAACCAGAAGTAGCATTATCAGTGAAAAAGAAATCTGTTGTAAATTCCTGATTCTGATTACTAATTTTTAATTTTAAATAATCTGGAGACAAGTTATTGGCTCTTCCTAAAATAAAATCGTCAGAAGCTCCTTTTACTCGCATGGCTGGAGTAAATGTTATTAAACCTCCTCCTGGCTTTGACTTAACAAAGAACCCTTGCCCTGGCGCGATTAGTCTACCTGTAGTGATGCTGTTTAATATTTCCCACCCATTGGAAGTATCACCATCGTAACCATATATGGCTTGATATTGGTTTACATCGAATTCCGAACTATTTAATGCAAAAAATGCATCAAAATCTAGGTATGACGAATAGGGATTACCAATTAAATTCCAGCCATTATATGTGGTTCCAGAGGTTGTTATATTAGCAGTAACTATGTCAGTCTCAGTTTCACCATAAAATGTAAGTGTTGCACCATTTATAGGATCATCTGCACTGTCTCTAGCTGCTCTATATCCAACTCCTTCTACCAAGCTTGTATTTGCATTAGTATTAGTACTGTATATGATATATTCACTATTAACTTCATCAAAATGGCCAAATAGCTTCTGTTCTGAATTTCCAGGGTTTTCATACAAATTAGGGTTTCTGGTAGCAAAATCTCCGAAAGTATCTCCTTTTAAAGGCGATGAAATAAGGTCATTACCAGTAATACCATTGAATTCATTGACATGTCTTTTGTAGCTCACATTTCCGATACTGGTACCTGTAACGATTAAACTAGAATATTTATCAGATATTGAATTTAATGTGACCTCACCATTCACGGTTAAATTTCCATCTATGGTTAAACTGCCTCCTTCTAGGATTTCTATGCTACCATTTACTGGAACTGTGTAATCAGAATTGATAATAACGTCTTCATCTACACCAACGACTAAATTAATACACTCATGAGGTGCCGTAAAAACTTTTGCTCCACTATTATACAGGCTTTTATAACCGTCAGTAAATTCAGCTTGTACTTCAACATCTAAACCATCTGAATCTAGTCCAGTTAGAGTAATGGTTTGTGGACTATTAGTAATAGAAAATGTTTGACCATTAACTAATAACATACCTGTTTCTGGAGGATTGGTATATGATATAATTAAATCTTGACTGTAAGTATTGTCACTTGGGTTACAACTAGATTGAGACCCAGCAGTAATAGAAGTGATAGTTGTATAATCACTAAAAGGAAGAAATTGCATTAAACTCGCTTTTGGCTCTGTATCATTGTCATCTCCATTACTAAACTGTGTATTACCACCTCTTCCTCTTAAATGTATACTCACTAAGTCATTGGTACCATCACTGTACAACTGTAATCTTAGAGCTTCTGCATATACTGGTGCTTTATCTGTACCATCCCATTCATAAATTGCTGTATTAGCCCAATTATCACCAGTACTATTATGAATCCAACCACCTTGACCTTCTTCAATGGTGTACCAAACGCCGCTTCTTAAATAACTTACACGCCACATGGTATTTGGTTGCGGTTGATTAGGATAGGCACCACCAAATGTTATATAATTTACAAATTTTGGACTAGGCCAATCCACACGCCAAAAGAAACCGTTCTCAGCATCCACTGTTCCTAAATTTTCCTGAAAAGGCACACCATATTCCGAGAATTGCGAATTCACTTTATAATCACCAACAGTCGGATCATAAAGGATATCTAATGGAGTTCCTCTACCAGAACCTTGACTTATAGATCCGCTTAATTGTGCAGAAGTTAAAAGCGCTAAGTTCACTATTGGATTTGGACCGTTAGGAACATTTGTACTGTTTGCATCCAACTGATTTATCCATGCCTCAATGAGATCAACAGCTGGCTGATCGATAATAGATTTAGCTATAGGTGGCATCATAATTGTTTGATCTAAACTGTTCATTCGATGATACAATATCGATTTTGAGGCATCACCTGCATAAACAATTTCTTCGTTTGGATCAATTCCCAATGGAGTTAATATACCTGCAGTTAGTAATTCAGTAGCCTCAAGACTATTAAAATATCGCAAATCGAAATTGGCTCTATTACCACTATCATGTCTGTGGCAATAAGCACAATTTAAATCTAAATATGACCTTGCTTTTTCATCGATAGTAGCATTTGGATCTTGCAAAGATTTATTAGTTATAAGATTTGGAGTATCAGCATCAGTTATTGATTCATTAATAATACCAAGGTGACTTAAGGTGACCAATTGATTACCTATTTGACCATTTGGATCGTGTGTAGAATAGTCATAATCGGTATTTAAGTATCTTGGTTTTAATCCAAGACCTCCTTTATTTGCCTCGTTATGGCAATCTATACATTCTGAATTAGAAGGAAAATGCCACATTTGTGTTCTTGTTCCTCCTGTAGTTGTTGTAATATCTACAGGCTCATCTACACTCGTGGTTTGCAGAATAGCATCTGTTTGTTGTTCATTCCAATTATAAGTAAGAAAGTACATTTCCCCATTTTCATCAACAATAGAAAAGCGTGTTTCAATTTTCTTTGTTATTGCTGGGTCATTATCATCTATTGGTAGATCAAAATGCTTTACTATTACAGTTCCTGGTGGATATTCCCAGTCACCATATTCGGAATAATTAATTTGTTCATTTGGTCCGCTATGCACACCATCATTATTTGGCACCGCAATCCACCGTTTTTTTAAAGCTCCATCAGACCAAAATGATTCGTAAAGCTCATAAGGAACAAAACCATCGATTACGTCTAGACTTGATAAATCCGAAAAAACACCAGTTTCAGAAAGCAATACTGGCGCAGATTCACCACTATTAACGTCATCATCTATAAGTTTATAAATATTAGTATTTTGCCCAAGTCTTAAAAGATAAAGTTCTCCATCATTGTCCTCTCCAAAAGAAATAACACTCGATACTGAGGCGATTTCTGTATATGCGCCAGTCCCAATATCAACAGAAAATAGCTCACCTCCACCACCATAATCCGCACATATATATTTTCCATAGAGTTCAGGTATACCAGTTCCTCGGTACACGAATCCACCCGTTATAGAATTAGCATCTGCTCTGTCAAAAGCAGTTATTGGTTCGGTATGAGCCATATTATTAAACAGTTCGCCACTAGGATCACAGCCAGGTCCAGTGACTAGTCCTTCGTATTCTGGCCAACCAAAGTTAGCGCCTGCATGTAATATATCTACTTCTTCTTGAGAAGATAGACCCACATCCCCAATGTAAAAGGTACCTGTTAGTTTATCCTTTGTCATTCTAAAAGGATTTCTTAATCCAATACTATAATATTCTTCAAAAAAATCACCTGCCATGTAAACATCATTAGGGTCTGATGTTGTTAAGTTTGGTTGACCATATAATGATGTTATAGATCCTGTCGTATTATCAGAATAGGGATTAGTGTTGGGTATCCAATATTCATTTCCACTAATTTCATCTGAATAACCCGTATCTACTGGTTTTTTTCGCAAAGGTGCGTGACTTTTCGAGGGATCTTTATCGACGTCTAACCTTAAAACTCCACCATCTAAATTATCCATAATGTCTTGTGATCGTCTCCATGAAGCCATATCGCCAGTGGTAAGATATAAAAAGCCGTCATTACCGAAATCTAAACCTCCACCATAATGCGTCGTACCGTATAACCTATTCTTTAAGAGTGTTGTTCTAGAATTGGCAACAACAGTCAATGTCAATGGATCTACTTCAAATCTCTCTAAAATTAAAAAATTACCTTGATGCTCTCCATTTGGCCCATGCGTAGTGGTGTTTTCGCTATAGTCACAACCTTGACTTGTATATCCTCCAAATTGAGGAAAATCTTCACCATCACTATTTTTTGTAGCATAATAGACGTAAAAATAGTTCTTTGGGTTTGCTGCAGCATCGAACTCGGGATGTATAGTTAAGCCTAAAAAACCGCCATCAGATACTAGCCCAACTTCATCGGACAAATCGATTAGCAAGTTTTTATCTAACGTTGTTTCATCATTATCAAACCAATAGATGGTACCATTGAGCTGGCCAACTATAACTTTTTCCTGATTAGGAACCATTCTATATGTTATAGGATAGAAAAAAGTGAGGTTTGGAAATGCTACTCTATAAGTGGCATCTAAATCAACATCAACAGATGTTGGGAATGTATTATTAGCATATGGAGCTATCGTCTTAGCTGCTGGTAAACCTGATCCTGAAAAATAAGGAAAAGCGGCTAAAAAAATTAGTGATCCTATAATGATTAATGAAATATTAAACTTTAACGATTTGGGTTTGATGTATTGCATAAAACTTCCAATAGGTTGGTTGGAAAATTGATTTTTCATAATTGTTTTGAAAAATTATTGATTAATAGCATTGTAAAGGTAAGGCCTTTAAGTATAAAATTTTTTAAAATTTGACCATAAGTAACAAACATTTCGATAAAGGTTCAATAATTAACGATGAACGTAAGTAGCACATTATAAATACTTTATATTAAAAATAAAAGCGCCGAATATACTGATTAGTCGTTTCTTTATGTATCATGTAAGTTTATTCATTTAAAGCATTTAAAACTAACTATTTCCGTATCAAATGAATCTAATAATCGACTAATTGAACATAAATCTTTTAAATAGATACTCTTAGGATGATTGTAACGCTTAAAAGCTTAAAAATCAATTAAGTTACAATGTGTTTAATCCTAAAAAGGATACGTATAGTTACACATTTATTAGAGTCCGTAACTGTAGTATGGTCACAATTAAAGAAGTTTAATTTTAAGATATTTGTTTAAATACATATTTAGTCGTTCAACGAACAAATATTTATAAGACAAAAAATTAGAGGTTGATAAACATAGATGAAATATCTCACTTTTACCTGTAATAACTCTGACTCGTCCCTTTTGTACAAGCACAATTACTAGCATTTTGTAAAAGGTCTAAACCAATAGTAACCATATGCGTTCCTGAGTTAAAGCCAGATAAATCATTTATGGTTAACTGATAAGAATATGCAAAAAATAGTTTATCAAAGGTAATACCAGCTATTGGCCCAACATTTAAAGGTTTAAAAAATTGATCATTAAGAAAACGGTAAGATCCTCCTAAAAAATAATAATCTCCTTTTCTGTTAAACTTTCTGTATTTAAAATTCACATCTGTACTTGAACGTTTGTCACTATCAAACATTTGGTAAAATATAGAAGGTTCAAATTCTACATCTTTATTACTATTACTTTTTAAAACAAGTCCAGTATATATTTGATAATTTAAAAGTTGATTTGGTTCCGCAACTCTTTCAACATCTATTTCTTTTTGCATAACGTTGTTGGCATTCATACTCAAGTAAAATGCCTTCCAGCGGTATAAAAAGCCAAAATCAAAGTTATTGTTAGAAACTGATCTATCGTCAGTTATACTTGGGTCAACGATAGGTGTCTCGTAAGTTGTATTGAAATTTTCAATATCTATTCTGAAACTATTGATATTATACGAAAGTCCAAAAGACAGAAACTGTTTTGACTTATAATCTAAGGTTAAATGATGCGCAAATGAAAATTTTACACCCTTTTGAAGTGTATTACCATTTCTATCATTGTAAGCAGAAATACCAACGCCTGTGCGATCAGAGATTCTGAAATCTGCATAAATGGATTGATTATCTGGCGCATTTTTAATACCGACCCATTGGGTTAATCCATTAGCTTTGATTTTTAAATTATCACCAATACCAGCATAGGTTGGTGAGATTACAAAATCGTTATCCGCCAAATACTGTGTAAAAACTGGCAAATTGAACTCTTGGCTATAACCGAATGACATAACCAAAAGGATCATATATAGTGTTATTTTTTTCATCTTAGTATCTTTTAGTTTTATCTGTAAAGGGTAAAGTGTCCAACAAATTCTTTGTCAACATCTGGATCATTAGTTCTAACGACATACCAATAATCACCAGTTGGTAATTCAGTTCCATTATATCTTCCGTCCCAAACCTGACCTACGTTATATTCTGCTACCTGACGACCATATCTGTCAAAAATATTGAAAGAGAGGTTTGGATAATTATCTGAGCAACCAGGCGCCCACGTATCATACTCTCCATCACCATTTGGAGTAAACCAATTAGGTATACAGAGGTCAATAAATTCTAATTCAACCTGAGCGGTTGCAAAACAACCATTACTGTCTGTAACTTTAACTGTATATAACCCTGATTCAGTAATGATGTAATTGTTAACATCTCCATAATCTTCGCCATTCATGGTAAATTGATAGTCTCCAGTACCACCTGAAGCATTCGCTATAAATTCATTGAGTCCTCCTTCTGTAAGGGTTAGTGTTACAGGTTCGTAACCTTCAATTTCAAAAAGCTCGGTAGTTTGAATACAGCCATTTGTATGCCTTACATCGATATAATGATCTGTTCCTGCAGGGACATTATTAAATACATTACTTGCTTGATAAGGACCACCATCTAACGAATAATCTAAATCTATCGGATCTGTAATAGAGTCGTCAACAGTGACCTTAACAACATTGCTTTGCGTGTTGTTTTCACAAATGTTTTCTATCATTACTTGTGGTTCAATTCTAACTGATTCTGGGAATGTTATATTCCATTCAGATTCACAATCTTGTGCATCTCTCACATATACTATATGATCACCACCATTTAAATTTGTAAAGTCAAATTCTGTTTGTGTTGCACTTCCTACAGTGTAAACACCTTCGTAATCATCTAGGCTTACGCTATATGGTAAATTTCCACCAGAAATATCAATACTAAACTCACCATTAGCATCATCTTCACATAATTCAGGAAAAACAGAATTGGCGACAATACTCAGAATAACAGGAGTTGGCTCAGAAATTGTAAAATTTAAATTCAAATAACAACCTAAAACATCTTGTACAATTAAATCATAATCGCCGGGTGCTAAGTTTTCAAATATATTAGTATCAAAGAATTGATTTAATTGAGGTGAAATGGCATATTTAATAACTCCAGTACCACCAGATGCCGTGATTTCAACAGATCCATTATCGTTTCCACTACATGTAACATTGTTGACTTCAATAGTTGCTTCAAGTGGTGCAGTTGGTTCTGTAATACTAATTGGTGCAGAAGTTGTTGCACAATCACCACTTTCTACAAGTACAATGTAGTCACCAGCATAAAGTTCAGTGAAATAGCCAGGAGTATTTTGAGTTGCAGTTATCGCAGTTCCTGAGCCATCTTGTAATGAGTATATATAATTTCCTAGTCCTCCTTGGGCCACTGCTGTAATAGAACCGTTATTATCACCGGTACAATTAATAGTTAAATTGGAAGCCTCAAGAGTCAATGTAAGATCTGGCAATGGCTCTATAGTGATTTCATTAGATACATTTGCTAAACAGCCATTTACATCTCTTACATAATAAGAGTAGGTTCCTGGTGGTACACTAAATGTTGTAGACGAGCTAAAAGAACCAAGTATGGTTGAGAAACTTGGACTATCACTATATGAATACGTTCCTGTCCCTCCTGTAGCACTTAAGGTTAAAGTAGATTCAACTAAACAGCTTTGTGCTGTAGCTCTTACTAAACTTGCTTCAATTGGCGCAGGTTCAGTAACGACTATATCTATTGATGTTAGTTCACAATCAAAGCCTTCTGTAATTCTAACAGAATAAGTTCCTGGACCTAAGTTATCAAATACATTAGATGTTTGAGGACCGGAAGTACTTGGTATTGGTAAAATAGTATTAAGTGTATATGTGTAATTTGAGCCTTGTCCGCCAGATACATTAGTAATTGTAATATTTGCATTCTGGTCACCAAAACAGGCTAAAGCTGTGGTGCTTGGTGTAAATGTGGCCGTGATAGGAGTAGGTTCGTCTAAAGTAATAGTTTCAAAAACTATGCAACCTCCAGCATCTCTTACATTTACTGTATAAGTTCCTGCAGATAAATCCGCAAATACACTGTTTGGCGAATATGCAACAGTTGCATCACCTGTTAATTCGAATTCAAAATCTCCCCAACCACCAGCTGCGATGGCCGTGATTGTGCCTCGATTATTATTACAAGTTACATCAGAAGTTTCTGAAATTGAAAGTGTTAAAGCATCTGAAGGTGACTCAATAGCAACATTTGATGTGTTAGAACAGAATGGAAAAGCAGTTTCTGTAATAACTACAGAATACAATCCTGCATTCATTCCCGATACTGTGAATGGATTTGTTGATGTATTTGCATTTACAACACCAGTTACTGAAGCCCCTAAATCGTCAAATACTTCATAAGTATACGCACCTGTGTAATTTGTAACGTTTATGTCAAAAGATCCATTGTTATCACCAAAACAAGTGATTGCTGTTGGTGTTAATGTAAACATCGGAATTATCGCTTCAGGTAAATTAACCGTAACTTCTTCAGTACACAATGTAACAATGTCTGTAATTGTTATAGTGTATAAACCTGCTGGAACTCCAGAAATAACATCTCCAGCTATACTAATTGATGCTGGATTTGGCAAAATGCTATAAGTGTAAGTACCAGAACCACCTGTAGTTGTCATTGTTATCTCACCGTCATCGTTATTACATGATGGCAAAGCTGTGACATCTGGTGTTATTGTAATTGGCGCTGCGATATCTACAGACACTATATTTCCACAGCCATTTACATCTTGTATTTCTACAGTATGCGTTCCTGAAAATAAATTAGATAGCGTAAATGGTGCTGTTAATGATTGAAAAGCTCCACCATCAATGCTATATCTATATGGAGCTGTACCAGTTGTATCAAGAGTTACATCAATTTCAAAATTTCCTTCGGTAACAGTACATTGGTTGCTTACAACTGCTGAAATTACAGGTGAAGGATCTAATGGTACGACTATAATCGGACTCGAAATAATACAGCCATATGCGTCTATAATATGAACGTAATAATCACCTGCATCAACGTTAAATACACTTGCCGAAGCCCATGCAGCATCAGAAGCCAATGGAGCTGTTGGAGTAGTGGTAATCTGATATTGATACGGAGCCGTTCCATTTTGACCAATAGCACTTATTACGCCAGAGTTAGCATTACAATTTGCATTCTGATCTAATGAGGTTGAAAGCTCTAGTAATATAGCAGATTCTGTAATATTAAAAGGTATCGTTACCACTCCACAACCAGAATTCGATCCGGAAGTTTCAACTATATTCACATAATAATTGCCAAAGGGTAATGGTCCTAAATCAGATATAGTTAATGATCCATTCGCTGGCACTGTACCTGAGTTGCTAACTCCTGTACTATTTAAAGTCAAAGAGTCAAAGATTTCATAATCTATGTTAACAGCAGAACCATAAATACTATTTACAGTAAACGAAACATTACCGTCAGCACTTCCTGTACATGTTATATTATTTGCACTAACTGCAGTTGCAGTTAATGTTGATGATGTTGGAATTGGTGTTGAAGCAGGTTCATAATAACTACATAGTGTGGATTCATCATAAACTATAAATGTATAAGTTACACCAGGAGTTAGGTTGTTAAATGTTGCAGATTGACTACCAACTGCATCTTCTGGAATCCATGTTCCTGCAGGAAGTGGATATACTGAAGACGGTCCTTGATAAATACTAAACCAAAATGGGCCAGAACTTGCTAAAGTAGAACCTATACTTACCAAAGCTGTTCCACCAGTAGAACAATCAACGGAGGTATTTATATCTATAACTAAGTCGGTTGGAGGTGAAGCTACAAGTACATCTTGAAACAATACAGAACAACCATTTGCATCAACTACATTAATTTGGTATAGACCAAAATCTACTACATCAAAATTTGTAGAAGTGGATCCGGTCATATTAGATTCTGAATTAGAATACCCATTTGTACCAGTAACAAAGTAGTCATAAGGAGCTGTTCCACCAATAACAGAATTTATAATTATTGATCCTTGAGACAATCCACTAATATCACATGTAATATCATTCACATTATAATTCACCACAATTGGATCTGGTTCATTAATTGTAACTGTTTCTGTAGTTGTACAAGATTTAGAATCTGTAAGTGTTACTGTGTAAGTTCCTGCTGGTAATCCAGAAGTTTGTGTTCCATAATCAGTACTCGTTGTATCATTATTAACATTGATCGTAAAAGGTGGAGTACCAACAGTATTGTCAATTGTTATATCTATTGAACCGTTTGCATCACCATTACATAATATGGGTTGATTTTGTGCTACCAAGCTCAATGCTGGTAATGATAGAGGTTCTACAGTTATTATTGATGATTCAGCGGTACAACCATTGGCATCAGTGATTTCAAACTGATAGTTTCCAGCGTTAGGTGTAGAATATGTAAACGGAGTACCTGTTGCTCCTAACGAAGCATATGCACTTCCATTTATTGATACAGCATAAGTATATGGCGCAGGTCCTGTTATAGTTCCTGTGAGTATAGCATCTGGTGTTACTGTACAATCTAAATCTTCTGTTAATACCACATTTAATGTTGGTGTTGGAATAGGGGCAATAGTATAAGATTCACTATAAACACAATCATTTTCATCTCTAACTTGGAAGGTGTATGTTCCTGGTTCTAACCCAGAAAATGTGCTTGATGTTTGGTAAGCTGTCGCTGCTGAAGCAGGTGCAATAATTTGATATTCTAATAGTCCTGTACCACCTGTTGTTCCTGTAATAGTAACAGTTGTTGTGTTTGTTGGACATGTTACTGATGGGTTATCAAATTCTAAATCTGTCGGTGGATTTAAAGCATCAATTGTAATATCATTTGTAACTGAAGTACAGTCATTATCATCTTTTACAGTTATGGTATAAGTACCTTGTGATAAACCAGAAAATACATTACTAGTTTGAAACGTAATTCCATCAATACTATATTCATATGGAGCATCGCCACCTGTAACTGTTGTAACCGTAACAGTACCATCTCCATTACAACTTAATGATGATGTCAATTCTGCAGTACCAGAAATAGCTATGTTAGAAGTAATTGTTGCGGTTTGAGGATCTGTAATACATACTGATGTTCCAGAAGTATATTGAACTACAATATCATAATTACCTACTGAAAGTCCTGCAAAAACATTTGAACTTACAAAAGTTGCACCTCCATCAATACTGTAGGCTAAACTATTACCATTAGCATTTGTAACATTTATCGTTAGCTCTCCACTATCACTTGCATCACCACATAAAATATTAGTAGTAGAAACTGTAAAGTCTGGAGCAGGAATAGCATCTAAAGTTATACTCGTATTAGCGCTACAGTTATTAGAATCGATAACTGTTATATCATAAACACCAGCAGTTGTAACTACAATTTCTGGTACAGATTGAAAAACGGTTGTACTATTTACAAAATAGAAGTAAGGTGGTGTTCCACCAACAGGATAAACCGTAATCTCACCGTCATTACAAGTTAATGGTGCACTTATTGCGGCAGTTACTGTTAGTAATGGAGGTTCAACAATTGTAATATCCTCAGTGAATACACAACCATTTTCAGTCTCTAAAGTTGCTGTGTATGTTCCTGGATTTAAATTATCGAAAGTATAATTGTTTTCAATAATTGGCCCAACACTATTAACCAATGTTGCTCCATTGTATAATGTAAATGTATATTGTGGATCAGCGTCGTTTGAAGCTAAGTGAATACTCCCTTTATCTCCGTAACATAGAGGCTGAGTTACTGTACTAGTACCTGTATAATCTCTATCTAAAATTTGAACATCTGGAACCGTAAAAACACAAGGATTACTTGGTACTCCTGTTTGTCTTATGTAAACCGTATATGTACCTGCAGTACTTACAGAAAATACATTGCTAGTTTGAAAATTTATATTGTCAATACTATATTCATAGCCATTTGGAACTCCATTTACAGTTATACTTCCATCTGTTGCACAAATTATATCATTGGATACTACTGTAGCGTCTAGTAAATTCTCAAAGATGTTGAAATAAAATTGAACAAAACATCCACCAGGATAGTTAATTGTCATTCGATATTGACCAGATGTATCAGCTAGAAAATTTGATCCATTACCAACTTCATTCCATGTACATGCTGCATCTTCATTGGCACAATCTTCGTTTACAACAGCAGCACAACTCGATTCATCAAGTTTTTCCCATATAATAGAAGTAGAGCTTGATATGTTAGTTTCAATTAATCTTGAATCATTTGCGCCACATAAAAAGATGTTTGGTAGTAATTTCCCATCATTAGGACAAGTCACTACTTCATCAGCAAAAGGAATCACAGGATTCGTAGTGTTACTTCCAAAGAGCTCAACATTAAATTGCTGAACAATTGATTGACATGGTGCGATTGCCGTATTATATGAATAATAAGTACCTGTTGCTGTAACCGTTATTGTTTGTGAAGTTCCAATTACAGGTGTTCCTGTTGGACTCGTTGACCATGCATAAGAATCATAACCATTCGCGGCAGTTAGTTCTAAACTATCACCACAAAGAACTTCGCTCTGTTCAAAAGTACAATCTAAATCAGCTAAAAAATTAGTGGCTTGTGGTGTTAATAAACAACCCGTATTGCTACTAAAACTTGGATCATCTGAAATAGTAAAATTAGGATTTACAGTTCCTTGATATGTCGCAAAAGCTTGATTATTCACTATATTGGAACATGCATCTGCCAACTGACCACAATCATCAACAACTTGAACTTCGATACGTATTTCATAAACCGGATCATTTTCTTCAACAAGAGAATTATCAATACTTAAAACGAGTTCTCTAGTTATAGGATTATAACTTACAACTGAAACACCCGTTGGAAGAACCAAATCTGTTGGATGATTGTAAATAATATTTATAGGTAGAATATCTCTAATTGTAAAGTTTGTCGCATCGTCATTCCCTGTATTTTGAAAGCCAATAACATAGTTGAGAGAAGAACCTAAACCTACAAGTTGTCCACCAATATCATTTCCTAAGTCATCTTCAACGGTTTTAGTTAATACAATATTTGGAGCAATAATCTCAATGGCAAAAGCACTGAAATAATAATAATAGATATCTAAATTACTACCTAGACTAATATCTGCTGATGTTGCATTATTGGGAATTAGTGTATTTCCTGGATTTGGAATGTTTATAATTCCAGAATCGAATCCTAAAGTGTTAGAACTATTTGGAATTCTGTTAGTAAATAACTCAGAGGTATTGGTTACAGGGTCAATATCAGAAACCGAACTATTAAAAAAGTTATTCACCGGACGAATTATGGTACCTGCATTATTAGTGGCACTAATAGGAGTTCCATTGAGTTCTAAATAATCACCTGTATAACGTCTATCACCCTCAATAGTGTTGAATGCGAATTTTGCACGTACAGGACCAGTAGGTATCGTGGTGAATCCTGAAACAGGAAATGTTTCATTGATCGTACTAGTTATTTTTGTAAACCCATCAAATGAGGTAATATATTTACTTGGTAAAAGCGGATCTTCATAAACTACAAAAAGCGACCAACCCGCAGAAAGACCTTCAGAATTTGGTTTTGGCCCTACTAAAGACGAAATATTGGCAACACCATATGTGCCTTCTGGATTTGGTAATGCTGTTAAAATATCTGTGACATCATGATAATAAGCATATGTATTAGACTCACTATTATTTGCAGCATTTTGATAGTAAATTTCAGTACCGGTAATATCCATATATGGACTGCCAGGAACTTTAAATTTAACCTCTGAAATGGGTTCATCCCCATTAACTACAGCACTCCAATATAAACCAGCATATACTATTTGATAACAACTTTCATCACTAGGAACATCTAAATCTGCAGTGCTGGAGTTAAATGTACTAGGGTCTCCATCGATATCTACATACACAGCGGCATCTACTCGGTCATTGGCATCGTTACCATTATATGGATCGGAAACATGTAGTCCTACATTACTGTTTCCAATTAAAAGGATATCACCTTTAATAGCTTGATCATACCGCGGTGAAAATGGGACAAGGTTTTGGGTGAACATTTGTTGTCCCAAAATGAGAAGTATGACTACCAATACAATTCTTGAAAAAGTAGGTTTTTCCATGGTATTTACATTTAATTTTTCACATCTTTTATGGGGCAATAAAAGATGTAAAAGTTGGCTTAACTATTATTTATTTTCAATTTTTACTATTGACATTTTTTGATTATACGATCTATTTCCTTTTGCTTTTAAAGCGTTAGTTGCGGCTTGAATATCACTAAATTTTTCATAATAAATATAATATTTACTTGTGCCGACATCGTAGAAGAAATCAATATCTTTTCTTCCTGAAGCAACTACTTTAGTTAAAAAGTCATTACGTTTTTCAACATTGTTATGTACCGCAAGGACCAAATAGTAACCACTTTCGACGTATTGTACATTCTTAATAATTTTGATATTATTTCCTTGTTCTTCACCAAAATCAAAATCTTCAACTTTTAATGGTGTTTTACGTAATGGTGTTGTTTTTATAATATTTCTTAACCTTGATCGACCTTGTGAATATCTATCTTCTTCATTATCAAATACTGCACGTTTAATACGGCGTCTCTTCTCAAATTCCGTAGCCGCTCTAATCGATTCTAACTTTACAACTAATTTTGATCTGGTATCGATTGCTTTTAATTGTTCTTCAGACAAGCGCTTTATTTTCTTTTTATAATAGAGGTTGACCTCATCTAATTCAGTGTTCTTGATTCTAGTACGCTTTTCATATAATGCCTTTAATTCCTCAATTTTTTCGGTACGGGCTTCTATGACTTCATCTAAATTAGATTTAATACTTCTTAAAGCATTGTTTTCGGCTGTTACACTCTTAAAAGGTCTTGGTTGTACGATAATACCTTGGTCGCTTAGATCATTTTCTTCTTTTAAATCTTTTAGATCTTTATTTTTAGTTTCAACAATATCATCAAACTGTTTTAGCAATTCAGCTTGTTTAATTTTAGAATTATCAGTTTCCTTTTCTATACTAAGCATTGATTTACCTAGTTTGTCGTTTGGATTTACAGTTGATTCTTCCTCGGTATTCTGATCAACAATCAGTTTAGTCTGTTTTTCAGCTTCATCTTTAGCCTTTTGTTGAGCAATTAGTTTAGCTTGTGCTTCAGCCTCTTCTTTAGCTTTCTGTTGAGCAATGCGCTTGGCTTGTGCTTCAGCTTCTTCTTTAGCTTTCTGTTCAGCAATTTGTTTAGCTTGAGCTTCAGCCTCATCTTTGGCTTTCTGTTCAGCAATTTGTTTAGCTTGAGCTTCAGCCTCATCTTTAGCTTTCTGTTCAGCAATTTGTTTAGCTTGAGCTTCAGCCTCATCTTTGGCTTTCTGTTCAGCAATTTGTTTAGCTTGAGCTTCAGCCTCATCTTTGGCTTTCTGTTCAGCAATTTGTTTAGCTTGAGCTTCAGCCTCATCTTTAGCTTTCTGTTCAGTAATGCGTTTAGCTTGTGCTTCAGCCTCATCTTTGGCTTTCTGTTCAGCAATTTGTTTAGCTTGAGCTTCAGCCTCATCTTTAGCTTTCTGTTCAGCAATGCGTTTAGCTTGTGCTTCAGCCTCATCTTTGGCTTTCTGTTCAGCAATGAGTTTGGCTTGAGCTTCAGCCTCATCTTTAGCTTTCTGTTCAGCAATTTGTTTAGCTTGTGCTACGGCTTCTTCTTTAGCTTTCTGTTCAGCAATGAGTTTGGCTTGTGCTTCAGCTTCTCGTTTGGCTTTTTGATTCGCCCTAATTTTAGCTCTCGTTTCTTCTCTTAGCTTGGCTTTTTTATCCTCTTCAATTTTGGCATTAGCCTCTGCTGCTTCTATAGCTTTCTGTTTTTCTAATTGCTCAGTCTTTTCTTTAGCATCTTTTATTGCTTTCTCTTCTGTTTCCAGTTTTTCTTTAGCATCAGCTTCAACAGCAGCTTTCTCCTTGGCTTTTATGTCTAGTTCTGTTTGGGTTTTTCTTTCCGCAGCTCTCTTTCTAATTTCTTCGAGTTCAACTTTAGATGCTTTTACAACTGCTCTTTTAGGACCTTTTTTGGAGAAAAGTCCACTTACATCATCATCACCACTGTAATTGTAATTTTGATTTGACTTAAATCTATAGGCTAATGTAATATTATGAGAAGATCCAAAATCTATCATATCTCCAATAGCCTTTTCAATATTGTATTCTATTGCAATATTTGGTGTAACATTTATTCCTAAACCGCCAGAAACTCCAAATACATTATTATATCCCAACTGAACCCAGAGTCCTTTAGGAACATTAATCATAGCTAATCCAGAAATAATAGTTTCGTCTTTTCTAAATTCTGACTTTAACAAAGCAGAAACTTTAGTGTCTTCAAAAAAACCACGTCCACTCAAATATCCAGTATGCATTACATGTGCTTGAATGCCCTGTCTTGGGTCATCTTGAATTAGTGTCGAAGATTCGAAATTGTATAATACAATATTGTTTATCGAAATTCCAAAATCTAAAAATTCAGTTCCATAATTGATACCAGGATTTACAGTTAGTAGTAAATTAGATGGCACGTTTTGAAATGATGGGTCATCGAAATTAGTGATGACATTAGCCGTATTAACGCCACTTTTATAGGCTCCTACATTTAGACCAAATGTTAGGTTACTATTGGTATTTAATTTTGCATTATAGGCGAAGTTAAGCAGACCACCGAAAGTAGTTAAAACACCATAGTTTTGTTGAAAAACTGCGAGTCCTGCACCTATGTTTTCTGCGAAGCGACCAGAATAAGTGCCAAAATACGTTTCAGGAGCATCGTTAAATTGCACCCATTCTCTTTTGTTAGTTATACTAAAATATTTATTCTGCTCTCTTACAAAACTAAACGTTGGGTTGATAGCAAAGCGATTAAACACCAAAGAGTTTCTTATAGGTAAATCTAAAGAAACTACTCCGTCATCTTCTTGAGAAAAGCAAATCTGTATAAAACAGAACGTTATTAATATGATCAAAAGACGCGTTTTCATTCTATTTCACTATGGTTATTGAACCTTTTTTAGTTTCTGAATTTTGTGTTGTTATAATATAATAGTAAAGAACATTAATGCTTGTTAACTCTACTTGATTCTCAGGCCAATTGTTTTCATATGCTATAGTATGAAATACTAATTGTCCTCGCTCATCTAAAATTTTAACTTCAGTATTAGTACCAGTAACATATGCCGCAGGTAATACCCAAGTATCATTTATGCCATCTCCATTTGGACTAATAACATTCGGGATATTTTCTATATCTGGAAAAGGGTCTTGAGCTTCTTGTATTATGAAATTGTATTCTATCGAAGCTTCACACCCTACAGTTTCATTTATTATTACCTTATAGTTTCCAAACTCTGTAGCTTCATAAGTTCCATCGGTCGCAGTGTCAATTAATACATCATCTTTATACCAAACAAATTCTGGGCTATTGGCTGTTGTCGTCACAAATACCATTAATGATTCATCTGATAATATTTGGTTGACTTCATTTACATTTATTGAACTATCAAATATTTCACTTTCTAAATCTATTGAACCAGAAGCAGAACAATCTCCTAAATTTACTTGTACTGAATAAGTTCCTGATTCAATTGTTTGATACATTTGATTAGTAGCATCTGGTATAATAACTCCATCCTTATACCATTGATAGGAATTTCCACCAATTGTATTTAAAGTTGTAGCACCTTGCTCCGGGCAAAATGGATTCCCTAAACTAGAAGCTATGGTTGCGTTGGCCTCGCCAGCAACTGCCTCACTAATAGTTACACGATTAGAAAACGAATCTGAAGTACAGCTACCATAATTAGTTTCCACAAAATAGGTCCCTTCACTATTAACAGCTAATGTTGGGCCATCTGCAACGAAAACTGATGTTGTTTGGCTTGTTTCTTTATACCATTTAAAGGTAAGGTTTGGGTAGAGTAGAGGAGAGTCATTAGAACCTGAGCCTGGATTGTCTATTGTTAACAAATAACTTCCACCAGTACAATATGCACCAGTAGATACTAAGTTGTTTATTGTAAACGGTGAATCTTGACTTTTAAAATAAGCAGCAAATGGTACTGATCTAGAACTTGTTGCATTAGGAGCACTACTTTTAATTCTAATTCGATAGTTTTCGCCAGCTGTATCCTCTGGTATAGAAAAATCTAATGTTGCTGGAGATGTGGTAATGGCACCTGCAGCAGATATAAAAACTGTGGTAGGGCTTGAAAAATCACCATCAGCATCAGATAGTTCTATGCTAAATTGATTAGCGGAACTAACACTAGACTCAGGTGAAAATATAAATGTCGTACTATATGTATTAAATGATTCACTAGCACAAGCTTGACTAAAACCAAGATTTGGTGTACCAATAACTATTTGCGCAGTAACCTGTTCTTGTAGAAAAAAAACAAGAAAAGATACGACACATAATAATCTCTTTGCGGTAGTAAGAAAAAGCATTTAGTAGGTTTTAATATAATTTATTCTATAGTTTGGGGTCTATTCTGTTTTTGGGGTCAAATTAGGAGCATCATTTTAGTGTTTTTCGTCTTGTACAACTTCGTTGGAAGCAAATATTTTATTGATTCTTAATCTATAATCTGGACGTTTGTAATTCTCTGAATTGATAAAGGTTTCTGAGTCCGGGCCTTTAGAATATACATTATCAAAAGCTCTGCTACCATACCAACTTTCTAAGTCGTCGTTATTGGCATATTCATTTCTAAAAATATTACCATTACAATTATTAAAGTATGAACGTGTAAATTTAATCTTCGCTAAATTTTCATTGTTGATTGCAATTTTACTATCTAAAATTATAGCAGGATTAAAACCAGAAATCACACTTTTGTTAATGCTAACAGAAACGTCGGGACCAATATATATAGCTTCTTGCACTAAGCCAACGCTAATATCCCCTTTTAAATCATTGCTTATATTTATAAGTGTTAGATTTTCTGCATTAACAAATGTTTCTTTTGAAGTATCAGTTTCTTCTTTAAGGTCGTAAGAACTAATGTACAGGCATCTCGATCCGTCTGGACTAGATATATAAGGTGACCTTACAGCCAATGAATTGACAAGATTACACCTTACACCATAATTAAATTTATAATCATTTTCTTTAGATCTAAATGAAATAGCCTTTTCTATCACAACTTCTCCTCCAAGTATATTAAAAGAATTTCCTTCACTATAACTTACCATTACATTTGATATGGTTGTTTTAAGACCAACACCAGCTAAGGTAATTCCACTAAAATTTCCAAATTCTTTAGTTTTCTTACCCGCAAACTCAACTCTTACGTACTTTAAGATACCAGAGTTACTATATAAATCATCACCACCATAACTTATAATCTCTGTGGATGAAGGACTTAAGCCATAGTTTAATGATGAAACTTTTCCGAGTGAATTGATTGGAGCACTACCGAGTATAAAAAGCCCTCCCCAATCACCCTGTTTTTTATCGGGTCTACTAGATGTAAAAATGATTGGATCTGTAACCGTTCCTTCTGCAATTATCTTGGAACCTTTACTGATAGTTAAAGAACCTTTGGTTTTAAAATCACCAATAATAACTGTACCAGGTTCTATAGTTAGTATTGTACTATCCGTTACGAAGACATCACCCAATAAAAGATAGGTGTTTCTTTTGTACAAGGTTGTATTTGATGAAATATTTCCGCTGAGTATTTCAGTAGGTTCACTATAATCAGCCTTATTGGGTCTAAAATCAGTCCAAGACTCTAGCCAATTATCATAACCAGTAATTCCTTTTTCTTGTTGTGCAGGCAGATTGCCAAACACTAAAAAAAGTAAAAGCGTAGTCAGAGTAATTTTATTCATAGTCGTTTATTTTATATTTTTTTAGATAATGGGCTTTTAATCTATGACACCAAACATATGAACTATTCCTATGAAATACAAATAATATCGATGAAATACAATATATAATACAAATAACAAGTTTTTTCTTACTTATATTTACATTTTGTCGATTTTTTTATTTTTTCATGTCTTAGAGTAATTATTCAAGTTGGCGCATTAATGATAAAAAAAAACCTTGATATATAAATACATCGAGGTTTTTAACAATACATAAGCAACATTTTGATCTAACTAATCTCTTTTGAAATCCTCATAGGTGTGCAATGATTTAAGAGTGGACTCATAAAATAGAATTGCAGCTATTAAATCTGAAGTATCAGAATAAGGCAATATTTCTTTTTGAAACTCAATAGTACTCTCAAAATAATCATCGGAGGCTTCAATATTTTCTTTTAAGGCTTTCTTGTTGTCCTTCGTTTCAGGAATTCCTAAGGATTCCATAGTAACTCCCGGCTTAGTGGCGAACGCAATATTTGGCAAAATATTTACAATAACTTCGATACGCTCAATATATAAAGTAAGTAAATCACCTTTTGGCTTCTTTTCTAGTTCTTCTCGGCTGTGGTATTTAGATATGTTTACTTTACCACTAATTATGCTCTGAGACACCTCTTTTTTTTGAGCATAACCCATAGTTATCATTAGAAAAAAAATGGCACTAAATACGGTAAATTTGGTTTTCATTTTTAGTATTTTAAATTAATCATGATGGAGCAAATCTATACAATTATTTAAAAAAACCAACTTTATTTGAGCATTTTTTGCAAAACTATTTTCCGTATGAAATGCAAATATTACAGATAAACTGCGTATTTACTGGATAAAAAGCGTTTTTAACCGATGAATTGCTAATGGGTGTTTTTAACGCATTTTGTCTTTTTAGACAATAAAAATGGTGTAAAAAATGACACAAAATTATAATATAAAATTATTCTATGGCTCTACTTTAAAAATTTTAGATAAGTGATTAACGCAAAAAATTTAATAAATTCTTACTCTATTGAATTCATATGAATTACAAGTCAATTAGACGAATCTATATGAGAATATTCATTTCAGTTTTTATATCCATGATATAATTGAAATATTTATGTATTTCATCGTAATTATTTGAGTCAATTTTCAGTTTATCCTAAATATTTAGCATTGGTAAGATTTTTATGAGATTATAGAATAAATAGTTGAAATTTGGTAACACCTAAAATTGTTATCCTAATGAAAAATCTTATTACGTTCTTTTCCCTAATATGTTTCTGCAGTGCATTTAGTATTGCTTTAGCACAAGAGTCATCATCAGATTCAGATTTTAACAGTCCAATTTATGATCGTTCAGAAGAATTTATAAATAATACGGATACTATTCCAGATTATAGATCTAAAACCAATAAATTAAAATTAACAGGTACTATTTATCAAGCCGATGGTACAACACCAGCTAGTGATGTCATCTTATTTATAGAGCAACCAAATGAAAATGGTGATTTTGAATTAAGAAAAACAGGAGATGAGCGATACGTTTTGCACAGAAGTTGGGTAAAGACTGATACGGACGGAAAGTACACAATTTATACTTTTATTCCTGGAAATGATAGAAGATACAACCAGCTTCAACAAATATTTCCAATGGTGAAAGAACCATCTTTGCCAGTATATCAATTAGACACATTTCTTTTTGATGAAGATCCATTATTAACTGAACGTTGTCGTAAAAGAATTGCTAAAAAGAGTGATACCTCAAGAATTCTAACTCCAAAAGAAAAAGATGGAATTTTGGTAGCGCAACACGATATAGTCTTGAGTACTGATAGAGTCGCTTCAAATTAGTACTTTTTTTAAAATAAGTTATAATCAAGTCTTGAATTATTATTCAGGGCTTTTTTTTGAGTTATTTTTTCCTGATAATTGAATAATTGAAAATACATGAACAAATACTGCTAGCGGCATTAAAAATCCTGCAACTAATATGTATGGAAATTTTACAATCTCCATAGGTGCTAATGATATTTCACTTCCCCAAAGTGAAGGAATAAATATTGTAGTTATAAATAAACCAATAATTGATGCAAGAACGACCAAACCTATATAGTTCCATATTAGTGCGACCTTTCTCGGTAATTTCTTTGCATTAAAAACTAAATAACCAATTATTGGTGCCGTAAAAGCAAAAACCATATCATAATTATAACCTTCAATGGTAACCTCAGGGTGTAAGAAACCTATACCAACTGTAGCCACAAAAAGCAGTTCTACAAAGATTCTAAACGATTGAAAGTAAACAGCCCAAGATTCTGGGATCACTGAGAACATCTTGCTTTTTCTATTTTTATATAACACAATACCTGTGAAGGTAAAGAGTGGGAAAATTACGAAAATTGGAAATCTAGGTGGAAAGCTAAAGTTTTCAAGAAGTCCAGATTTAGTTATCAAGAACACATATATAAACCAACCTAGAATCCCTAAAGCCAGATAAGTAAGATTTTTATTTATTGTTTTAGAACCCTTGTTAATTTTCTTTAATGCATATTTATATACAAATAAAATTATCAGAGACATTAATAAAGTCAATAAAATGTATCCAGCTTCTATCATAGTATTTTATTTAGTTAGTTTATTGTAAATAAGATCAAATGCATGCTGACCTTCCGGTTTTAAAATTGAATTTACCTTTTCCATGGCCTTATTCCATTCAGGGATCACATCCTCTAATAGTTTTTTACCTTTAAGCGTTATTTCTATTTGTCTTGAATTTGTCTTTTGAAGTAATTTAGCCTGTAATAAACGTTTCATATTCCGACTAACAGAAGACTTTTCTAAATATAATACTTCAGATAATAAACTTTGTGATACAATCCCTTTCTTAGACGTATAAAACAAAATACTTAACTGACTATTCGTTAATCCGAAATTAGATATGTGATCTCTAAAAATATTTGATATAATCCTGTCTATTCGCATAATTCTTCCTGAATAACATGTGATAGGATTACAATTTTCTAGTAATGGAAATTCAGTATTCATAGAGTAAAGGTAATCAATATAGTTGTATATACAACTATATTTTTGTAGCTTTCATTTTATAAATTTAGATACTAAAAACTGTTTCTGTTTATTAAAATATTATACCTTTAAATATTCCCTTACTAATTTCTTGTTATTGCCTTACTAAAATTATCTTGTTTAATTATTAGGCTATCAGATAGGCTAGCTGTAAACGATATATTATTATGAGTAAACAAACTTTTTATCTTGGGTTGTCTATGGCAGGAGCAGTGTCTGCAGGTGCATATACTGCAGGTTTTATGGATTATATATTAGAAGCACTCTCAGAATGGGAAAACGCTAAAAAAGAGCAAGCCAATAATCCAGATAGTAATATACCAAAGCACAATGTTATTATAGATGCTATTGGCGGAGCTTCAGCAGGTGGTATGGTAGGCATGATTTCTACTTTAGCCATGTGTTCTGAAAATTGGACACCTGTTAAAAAGGTATCTAATGTAAAAACAGGAAATATTCTCTATGATAGTTGGGTCTTCTTAGATGATGATATGGATCTTTCTAATGGCTCAAATGCTAGTAAGACCACATTTGAAAAAATGCTCGAAACCTCAGATATAGAAGAAAAAGGTGCTCCATCTTTATTAAATTCTAAGCCCATAGATAACATTGCTGAACGTGTTTTTAATGACTTACCAACTGATGCAAGTATAAGTAAATTGCCTAATTATATTTCTAAAGATTTTAGATTATTGATTACGTTAACAAGCCTTAGGCCATTAGGATACAATCTTAAAATGAGTAGACTACAATCTAAGTTTTTGGATGAGACTCCAGGACATCATGTGAATAGTCATGATATAGTTGCTCATTTTAAACTGAACTATAATGAAACTGAAGATAAGGGAAAGTATTTGCCTTTTCAGCCACACGAAAAGCTTTCAAGAGATTTTTTAGCCAAAGTAACAAAGGCCACCGGAGCATTTCCGCTTGGTTTGCAATCTCGTTATTTTGATGCTGAGTTTTCTTCAGATTATTTAAACTATAGTCTCAGAGCTAGAAAGTCTTTTAATACAGAAATGGATGTCGTAATTAATCCAGAGGAGACATCAAAATTTCAATTTACGGCAATCGATGGTGGTACGATTAATAACGAACCTTTTGATGAAGTTTTACGTCATCTGATATCAAAACATGGAGAACCCGACAAAAAGAATCCAAAATATGGAACCATACTCATAGACCCATTTCCTAATTTCTTTGAAGAGAAAATTACCACTCAACCAAACTATAACATTTCGAGTATTATGGGTGTTCTTGGAGGCCTAGTACCTACAATTCTTAATCAAGCACGTAATAAGCAAAATGACACTTATGATGTAGGTTTATTTAAATTAATTTCGTTTCCAAGAAAGTTAAAACCAGGAGCAAAAGAATTAAGAGACCATCCACCATTGGCAACAGGTGGAGTGGGAGGATTTGGTGGATTTCTTGACGTAAAATTCAGACAGCACGACTTTTTCCTTGGGAGAGATAACGCCAGAAATTTCCTTAGAGGTTTTCTTTTTCTAGAATATGATAAAGAAGATCCTAATAATCTTTTTCATGGAGTCAGTGATAATGCATTAAAGAGTTTTCAACGAAAGATAGAGCAAGATGATGGAAGTGAGAAAATCTACATGCCAATTATTCCTGATATTAATAAATTAAATGGAGATACCAATCCTTCTAAATATGAAGTTGATGACTTTCCGAAATTCAATACAGAAGCATTTAAAAAACTCGAAAAACCAATAAAGAATAGAGTCAAAGCAATTTTAAAAGCAGAACTCAAAGGCAAAATAGGTAATTGGTGGTTAAGACAAGGAATTTCACTTTTTAGAGGGAGAATCTCTAAAAACATAGCTAAATGGGCTATGGAACATATTGAAGCCGATTTTAAAGAGCGAAAGATGTAGTACACATTTATCACTGTTTACAGTGAAAAGATACTTAAAAATTAAACTAACTTTGTGTTTTATAATTAATTTATATACACTTAAAAAATTGTTTAGTTCAAAAATTAGTATAATCGTTTATTTAGTTCTGTTATCATTATATAGTAATACTCTAAATTCTCAAATTAATAATGAAAACTCAGTTCATTTCGCACAGGAGAAAACATCATATTATCTAAAAACTTTACAAAAGTATTATTCTAATGGCGAATACGAATTACACAAAAAATATAGCGACTCACTTTTAATAATAGCTAAGGATCATAACTTAATTAAAATGCAAGTTTTAGCTTTAACAAACCAAGCTATATTCTATAAAAATAGAAGTGAACGACTAAAAGCAATTGAGTTATATCACCAGGCCTTAGAATTATGTGAGCAAATCCCTGAAGATTTTCGTTCTAAGATTATTGTATTGGTTAATATGGGTAATATTTATAATGATATTGAATCTTATGACAAATCAATTTCTTATCTAAAAAATGTATTAGAACTGCTCGATACCTATGAAAATTCTGATAGAATACGTGCTGCGGCTCTTATTGGTCTTGCTAATAATTATGTGAAAAACGAGAATTATCAAAGTACCATAATTTATGCTAAGAAGGCTAAAACTCTAGGTAAGAAAATTAATAATGAAGAAATTGTTTTATCAGCTATTAACAATATAAGTAATGCTCATATTGGATTAAAAAACTATCCAAAAGCTATAGAAATTAATGAAGAGGCAATTGAACTTTCATTAACCAATAAACCTATAAAAAAAAGAGCTTCATTTCTATTGAATAACGGAATTGCATACTTTCACTTACAGAAAATAGATACGGCTCTAGAATATTTAAATTCGTGTAAAATATTATGCGAAGAAAAGCAATTGCTAGAAACTCAGATGTTCGCCCACGAGTATTTGGCTAAAGTGTATGAACAAAAAGGTGATTATAAGGCCTTTGTTTATGAACAAAAGAACTATGTCAAACTTAGAAATAAATTTCTGAAAGACAAAAAGGATGCATCTAATGCGGATTTAAGTAATGAAATACTTCTCAAGAGCAATGAATTGGCGGAGAACAAACAAGAATTGAGCGAAGTAAGTAGAACGAAAGATGGACTGCTCATTACAGGAATTGGTATAATACTTTTATTAATTATAATATTTTACTTTTCTATTAAACGTAAGGAAAAAATAGAATTAAAACATGAAGACCTTAAAGCAATTCCAGAGATAAATAAAACCAATACAACTAATTTAAAACCCTATCAGAATTCATCACTTACTTCAGAAAAACGCCAAGAGTTAAAGAAGAAAATTATTGATTTCATGAAAGAACATAAGCCGTTCCTTAATTCTGAGATGACCCAATCAGATTTGGCAAAAGAATTAGGTCTAAGTAGTAATCATTTCTCAGAAGTTTTGCACTATAATTTTAATCAAAACTTTTACAATTTCATTAATTACTATCGCATCTTAGAAGCACAAAAATTGATGATGAGTCCAGACTATGAAGACGCAAAAGTTTTAAGTATTGCATTTGATTCTGGCTTTAAAAGTAAAACATCTTTCAATCGTGCATTTAAAAATTATACATCAATGACACCATCCGAATTTCGAAAAAAACAGGTTAAAAAGTAAAAAAATCCGACAAAAAGAGTCTCACTCACTAAAATGGTACATTTAATTTACCTAAAATGCCTATAATTGTAGTAAATACAACATAACTAATTTTACTAATGATCAGATGCCTACTTGCTGTTCTTTTAACTTTATCAGTTTCTAGTTTACTTGCCACCAATATTTACGTCGATCAATCTGCACCAGCAGGTGGTGATGGATCGAGTTGGGCAAATGCATTTCAAGACATACAAAGTGCTGTTGATGTCGCAGCTGCCGACGATACCATTTTTATTGCTGCAGGCATTTATAGGCCAGAAAGTGAAATCGATATTACAGTACCTTTAAGTATTAAAGGAGGGTATCCGCAAGGCGGTGGAGCTCAAGATATTGACGCTAACACCACCCAGATTCAAGCAGATTTTAATCCTGCAAATTTATTGTTTACCATTTTCGATATAAAGCCAAACGCACAATTCTATATCGAAGGCACTCAATTCTTACAAGCAAGACGTGCCATAACCACATATGCTAATATTTCTATAAATAATGTTCAGTTTAATGAAAGTTCAACTGCAGATTTATGGCTGTCCGATGATATAGATTTTTGTACCGTAACTAATTCAACTTTTACCGGTTGTGTTGGCTCTAGCTTATACCTTTTTAGTTATCAGGTTAATAATTTACTAGTCGATAATTGTGTTTTTCAAAACGGTACTGGTAGAGCATTATTTATTCATGACGAAGTTTTAAATACAACTTTTACCAACTCAATTATAAGAAATTATAATTCAACAACAAGTATAGCTACTCTGGCTAGCCCAAATACAACAATTAATAAACTCACAATTGATAATAATTCAAGTAGCGATGTTATTCAGCTAGAAGGTGCAAATACACAAATAAATAATTTAACAGCTACCAATAATAGTTGCACGTCCAGAATACTATTTCATTTTGAGGGCACAGCGATAATTACTAATTCTACCTTCAATAATAATCTCGGTACAGGTGAGTGCATCCAAACCACACAAAATTGTTATCTCACTTTAGAAAACGTTGACTTTATTGACAATACAATTACAGATTCACCAATAATTAGAGGGAATGGTGAAGCATTTTTTGCCAATGATTGTAAGTTTATTAATAATGAAACTAGTGGAACTTTCAGTACCATTGTTGATCTTAGAGGCGATGATGGTGCCGATATTGCTTTTGATAACTGCGAGATTAAAAATAACCGTTCTGGTTATGGTTCTACTTTTGATATTAGTTATGATGCCGATGTTGTTATAAACAACTGTGTTTTCGAAAACAATGGACAAAGTGGTGAAGGAGACCTCGATTTTTGGACGCTTAAAAGCGCAGAAATTACCAATAATCGTTTTGATAGTAATACCAGTACTGAGCCTGTTATAAAAATAGGCTTTATGATGGTTGATAATGCATTAATAAGAAATAACACTTTTTTAAACAATACTGGTAGTGAGGTTGAAGCCGATCGAATAGATGATTTGACATTATCATATAATGTGTATTATGGTAATTCAATTTTTTTGGATATAGATAGAGTTCCTATCGCAAGGTTAAACAACGAATATTTCGAGGGCAACAATACAAATAGTGAGTTTATTAGATTCGACGAAACTACAGCACGTATTAATAATATGACAATGATTTCTACATTGCCTAGCGGAAATCATACGCTTATTGAATCTGCAAATGACGTCGCATTACGTATCTTAAACAGCACGATTAGTGCTAAAAATTATACAGATACCAACGTAAGAGTAGATTTTGATAATGATGTCCCTTCTTGGGTTCGTAATTCTATAATCTGGTCTGGCAATGATCTGAGTCAAAGTGCATTTTCTGGAAGCACAACTAATCTTACGGTTAGAAACTCATTAATCAAGGGAGAAGATCCTCCTGGAGCAGGCAATTTAGATGGTACACAAAATAGTAATAGACCTCGTTTTTCTGATCCTAGTGATTTAGATTTTAGAGTCAGAAATTGTTCACCTACTATTAATGCTGGTAATAATACATATCAGAATTTAACTATCGACCTCTTAACAAATCCAAGAATTTTTGAGACTACAATAGATATGGGAGCTTATGAGTTTCAGGATGCTTATAATGCATCTTGTGAAACACCAGAAAGACCTTTATGTACGCAATTAGAATTACCAACAGATGGAAGTACAAATATAGCTTTAGATACCATGTTAGAATGGACAGGAAGTCCTAATGCAATAGGCTATATTTTAAGAGTTGGAACTTCATTAGGAGCTTCAGATATTTTAAATACTACATTAGGAAACGATACAACATATAACTTATCTGAAGATCTACCACCAAATACAGAAATTTTCGTAAGAATCATTCCGTTTAATGGAACGGGAAATGCTTTAAGTTGTGTAAGTGAAAGTTTCACGACTGCATCTGTACCAAATTGTAGTTCATTAATATCACCTTCAGATGGTGTAATTGATGTGGCTGTAGATTCTAATATTACATGGTCACCTTCTGCTAATGCTACAGGTTACATTATTCGTATTGGTGATGCATTAGGTAGTTTTAATCTTGTTAATACAGTTGTTGGCAATATAACAACTTACGATTTACCAAGTGATTTACCAGAGGGTACCGAGATATTTGTGAGAGTTATACCTTTCAATCCTATAGGTAATGCTAACAGCTGTCTTAGTGAAAGTTTTACTACTGAAACACTAATATCTATACCTAACTGTACCACAATTTCAATGCCTTTAGATGGTGATACGGATGTGCCAATAACTTCAGATTTAAGCTGGAATTCGGTTCCTAGTGCTGATAATTATAGTGTAACCATAGGAACAACATCTGGTGGTACAGATATTTTTGATAATATAAGTGTAGGCATTAACACAACTGTTAGTCTACCAAATTTTCCAGAGAATACTGAGATTTTTGTTACTATAGTTCCTTCTAATTCAGAAGGTGATGCTATAGGTTGTGCTGAAGAAAGCTTTACAACAGAAACCTTAGCTACAATTCCTAACTGTACAAACTTAACATCACCATTAGATGGAGCTACAGGTGTTTTTCCTGTAAGCGGTATAACTTGGAATCCAATAACGAATGCAGATGGATACTTAGTTACTGTAACAACGACGAGTGGTGTAAATAATTTTACAAATGCTGATGTTACTACAAATACATTAGATCTAATTTCTCAAGCATTTACTGTTGGAGATTTAGTTACAGTACTGGTTATACCTTATAACTCAGCAGGTGAAGCTATCGGTTGTACTTCTGAAAGCTATACGATAATAGACGAACCTGCTTGTACAAATCTAATAGAGCCATTAAACAATGCTTTAAATGTTCCTGTTAATACAGATTTATCATGGAATGCGGATGATGAAGCAATAGGATATAGGTTGTCAATTGGCACAACTTCTGGAGGAACGGATATTTTAGATAATTTTAATACTGGTAATACGACTTATAATTTACCTGCCGACTTGCCCGAAAGCACAGAGATATTTGTAACTATTATTCCGTACAATGTTTTATTTACTGCATCAGGTTGCACGCAAGAAAGTTTTACTACAGAAACATTAGTAAACACAAATGCTTTTATAACCACTTGGAAAACAGATAATGCTGGTGTATCAAACAACGACCAAATTACCATTCCAACTTTTGGAACAGGCTATAACTATAACGTAGACTGGGGCGATGGAAATGCTACAACAGGAGAAACAGGTAATGCAACACATACTTATGCTTCAATAGGTACATATACCGTTTCTATTACAGGCGATTTCCCTAGGATACGTTTTAATAATGGATTTGATAAAGATAAGATTTTAACCATAGAGCAATGGGGTGATAATCCTTGGACAACTATGGAAAATGCGTTTTTTGGTTGCACTAATTTAAATATAACCAACCCTAATATTGATGAACCTAACTTAACTAATTTAACTGAGCTTGACCGCATGTTTGAAGACTGTACAAGTTTTAATGGTGATGTTACCAATTGGGATGTTAGTAATGTTGAAAGTTTAAGAAGTTTATTCAGAGGCGCTACTATTTTTAATCAAGATATTGGAAATTGGGATGTTAGTAATGTTCAATATTTGTCTAGAACATTTGCTAATGCATTGGCTTTTAATCAAGATATATCATCATGGAATGTGAGTAATGTAACCAATATGCTACTTACGTTTTATAACGCAGAAAGTTTCAATCAACCTATACAATCTTGGGATGTTTCTAATGTTACAAGTTTTGCAAGAATTTTTGAAGAAACAGATGTATTTAATCAACCTATTGGTATTTGGGATACATCGAGTGCTACAATTATATCTGGTATGTTTAACGAAGCAGTGGCTTTTAACCAGGATATAAGTAATTGGGATGTGTCGAATGCAACGTTATTTAGAAATACGTTTGAAGGTGCTATTCTGTTCAATCAAGATATAAGTTCTTGGGATACATCTAGCGCTACCGATATGTTGTTTATGTTTAAGGATGCCATAGCCTTTAATCAAGATATAAGTAGTTGGGATGTGAGCCAAGTATTTAGAATGTTTGCCATGTTTGAAAATGCCACAGCATTCGACCAAGATTTAAGTGCATGGAATGTACAAAGTCTTACTACTGCAGAACGTATGTTTGATGGTGTAACACTTTCTACAGCAAATTACGATGCGCTTTTAATAGGCTGGAACGCACAGAATCTACAACCAAATGTTCCATTTAGTGGTGGTGATAGTCAATATTGCGATGGAGAAGTTGCTAGAACCAATATGATAACTGGTGATGGCTGGATGATAACTGATGGTGGCTCGGCATCACCAAATATTACAGCCTTAGCAAATCAAACACATTCCAACAGTTATACCTTACCAGTAATAAATGGTACTAATTTAACTGGAAGCGAACGGTATTATACAGCACCCAATGGTGGTGGTACAATATATAGTGCAGGTGAAATTATCAATTTTGCTGATTTCCCTAGCTATCCAGTTATATTGTATATTTATGATGGTTCTGGTTTATGTGCTAGTGAAGAATCTTTTACACTAACATTAACCAATGATATCATACCTTCTTGCACTAGTTTAACCACACCACTAAACGGAACTACAGATGTTTCGATCATTACTGATTTAACTTGGACAGCTATTGCCAATGCAGATGGTTATTTGGTCACCGTTGGAACAACATCAGGTGACAATGATATTCTAGATAATGAGAACGTCACGGCAACCACTTTCGACTTGCCTGCAGATTTACCCGAAAACACAGAAATATTCGTCACCATTACTCCATATAATGGCGTAGGTAATGCCACAGGTTGTGCAGAAGAAAGCTTTATTACAGAAACTTTAGCCACCATTCCAAATTGTACGACCTTAACCACACCACTAAACGGAAGTACAGATATTTCGATCATTACTGATTTAACTTGGACAGCTATTGCCAATGCAGATGGTTATTTGGTCACTGTTGGAACAACATCAGGTGGTAATGATATTCTAGATAATGAAGACATCACAGCAACCACTTTCGACTTGCCAACGGACTTACCAGAAGAACACAGACATCTTTGTGACGATAATTCCATACAATGGCGTGGGCAATGCCACGGGCTGCATCGAAGAAAGTTTTACTACAGAAACTTTAGCTACAATTCCAAATTGTACGACCTTAACCACACCACTAAACGGAAGTACAGATGTTTCGATCATTACTGATTTAACTTGGACAGCTATTGCCAATGCAGATGGTTATTTGGTCACTGTTGGAACAACTTCGGGCGGCAACGATATTCTAGATAATTTCGACGCTGGTAATTTAACCACATTAGATTTACCAACAGATTTATCAGAAAATATCGAGATTTTCGTCACTATAATTCCATATAATGCAGTAGGAAATGCCACTGGTTGTGCGGAGGAAAGCTTTACTACAGAGGCCATAATTACTTTACCTGGTTGTACAGCTTTAACGACGCCTTTAAATGGTGCTAATAATGTGCCTGTTGATACCAATTTAAATTGGGATGCTGCTACAGATGCAACGAATTATATAATCTCTATTGGATTTTCACCAGGAGGAAGTGAAATTATTCTAAATCAAAATCTAGGTAATAGCCTTGAATATGATCCATTTTTTGATTTCCCACCAAATACTGAGATATTTGTTAGAATATTGCCATCTGATGCATTTGGTAACAGCTCTACAAATTGTATAGAAGAAAGTTTTATCACAGGATTACTAGCTACAATTCCAAATTGTACAACATTAACCACACCATTAAACGGTAGTACAGATATTTCCATTATAACAGATTTAACCTGGACAGCTATTACAGATGTTGATGGTTATTTTGTAACCGTTGGCACAACATCAGGAGGTAACGATATCCTAGATAATTTTGATAATGGAAATTTAACCACATTAGATTTACCAGCAGACTTACCCGAAAACACGGAAATCTTTGTCACTATTATTCCATACAACGCAATTGGAAATGCCACAGGTTGTACAGAAGAAAGCTTTACCACAGAAACACTAGCTACAATTCCGAATTGTACCGCATTAACATCACCATTAAACGGAAGCACAGATGTTTCTATTATAACCGATTTAACTTGGACAGCCATTGTCAATGCAGATGGTTATTTGGTAACCGTTGGCACAACATCAGGAGGAAACGATATCCTAGATAATTTTGATAATGGAAATTTAACCACATTAGATTTACCAGTAGACTTACCTGAGAATACAGAAATATTTACAACCATTATTCCTTATAATTCGGAAGGTAGCGCTACAGGTTGTGCGGAAGAAAGTTTTACGACTGAAACTTTATCTACCTTTCCTAGTTGTACAACTTTAATAGATCCTTTAGATAATGCTATTAACGTTTCTATAGCGACAGATTTAAATTGGAATGCAGTTTCTAATGCAACAGGCTATTTAATTTCAGTTGGTACAACATCTGGAGGTAGTGATATTTTATTTAATCAAGATGTAGGTGATACAACTACGTTCAATTTACCTACTAATCTTCCAGAAAATACAGAAATATTTGTATCTATATTGCCTTATAATTCCAACGGAAACAATCCTACAGGCTGCACCGAAGAAAGCTTCATTACAGAAACGTTAGCCACAATACCTAATTGTACTAGTTTAACCACACCACTAAATGGAAGCACAGATATTTCGATTATAACAGACTTAACTTGGACAGCCATTGTCAATGCAGATGGTTATTTGGTAACCGTTGGCACAACATCAGGAGGAAACGATATCCTAGATAATTTTGATAATGGAAATTTAACCATATTAGATTTACCAGCAGACTTACCCGAAAACACGGAAATTTTTGTCACCATAATTCCATATAATGCCATAGGAAATGCAATAGGGTGTGCAGAGGAAAGTTTCGTTACAGAGACTTTAGAAATGCTTCCAAATTGTACTACACTTACTTTGCCACTAGATGGATCCATAGACGTCCCAGTGAATACAGATTTTTCTTGGAATCCTGTTTCTGGTGCAACAGGTTACAGAATAAACATAGGCGATAATGTCAATTTTTATGGGGAATTCGATGTTGGAAATAATCTCACTTTTGATTTAGGTTTCGACTTGCCAGAAAACGAACTTATATTTGTTAGAATTATTCCTTATAACGGATTAGGTGATGCCATTGGTGGATGTACAAATGAAAGTTTTACAACAGGATCAATTTCAGCTTTACCAATTTGCACGCAACTTCTTGCTCCATTAGACTTAAATGTTAATGTATCTCCTGATACAGATTTGACATGGGTACCTGAGCCAAATGCCACAGGTTATAGATTAAGTGTCGGTACAATATCTAATGGCACTGATATACTTGATAATGTAGATGTAGGAAACTTTACCACCTACGATATACTAGGAGATTTACCTGAGAATACAGATATTTTTGTTCTTATTATTCCATATAATGATTTTGGAGATGCTGAAGGCTGCACCGAAGAATATTTTACTACAGGAAGTGTTAATACGACTCCTGAAGACGATAACACAAAATATGGTTTCTCTCCAGATGGCAATGGTATTAACGATTATTGGCATATTGACGGTATAGAAAATCACCCAAATAACGTCGTTACGATTTACAATCGTTGGGGAGATCTTGTTTTTCAAATAAGAGGTTATGACAATTATGCAAGAGCTTTTAGAGGTGAGGCCAACAAGAAAACAAATATGGGAGCTGGCAAACTGCCATCAGGTACTTACTTTTTCCATATTATAATCGATGGCGAGCATCATTTGAAGAAAACTAAAGGATTTGTAGTTATAAAGCGTTAATAATAATGAAATTAAGAAAAAAATATTACCATTTATCGTTAAGTCTTTTAATCCTTTTATTGAAATGTAATCTTTCATATAGTCAACAGACAGCATCGTTTCCGGAGTATAATTTTAATCCGTTTATAATAAACCCTGCTTATGCAGGTCTGTTATCAATGGCTGAGGCCACAATAGCAAATACAGGATTTAGTTCCTTTGAAGGAGCACCGAAAAACTTTAATTTGAGTTTTCATATGCCCGTGAGTGAAGGTAAAATGGGGTTTGGTGCAGCAATCATAAGAGATGAAATAGGTGTAACAAAGTCTACCAACGCTTTTGTTGCGTATTCCTATAAAATATTCTTTGATTTTAAAAATGATCGTCCTTATTGGCAAAATTACCAACCAGGTTCTTTGTCTTTTGGTATAACTGCTGGGTTACAGCAATATCAAGATAATTTGTTGGAGTTAAATATAATAGATGATATAAACTTTAGTGAAAATATTAATGCTACTATTCCTACTATAGGTGCAGGTTTTCTATTTAATCATTCTCGTTTTTACGTCGGTGTTTCTGCGCCAAATCTTGTTGGTACGAGTTTAGCTTCAGATAATGCGATTAAACTAAATTTCCCTATTTATGGCTACTTTGGTTATCGCTTTTTTAGTAATCGCTTTGAAAACTTTATGCTTAAGCCAAGCTTATTTCTTAAACATGAAAAAGGAGCACCTTTTTTAGCTGATTTAAATATGTCTGTGAGTTATAAAAATAAATTTGAACTTGGTGCAGGCTATAGAACAAACTCGTCCTTTAATCTCTTAGCTGGTATTTATTTGTTCAAATCTTTTCGAGTTATTTATCAATACAATATAGTAACAAATGATTCTCCTTTTGCAAATACTCACGGTTTGGTATGCAGTTTTAGATTTAAAGAAGGATATGTAAATAAGTAATTAAGTGTAATAATCAATAACCCTATCTAGGTGCGTACTTTGATAGATTTAAATTGTTATCATAATAAAGTTTATGCTAAAATACTCTCATGACCAGAATCTCTCACAAATAGGCAACTGCTACTTGTTTTTTTTGTCATCTCTTTAATAAAATTATACGGTAAGGTATCTTGCATTCCAAAGATATTTAGATCTGCAGATGGTGCCTTTGTAACTTTATCATTAAAGCTGCCAACATATACTTCGGTTAAAGTATGAGGTAAACGCGCTAATTGAGTTAACGATTTTAAAAATGTATTCGCGTTGTTTTCTTCCTCTGGATCTGAGACGACTGTTATAAGACGTATACGAGCATTCCAATTCATTTTTAGCTTATAAGCTACCAAAATCGATAAGTCTAAATTACCAATATCTAAGCCACCAAATTGCCAATTTCCTTTTCTATCACTTACCCAAACATTTATCATGTTGCGCTGACCTAAAAGTGCAGTAGTATGCAAATTAAATAGAAGAATACCTATTTCTAAGCGCATGGACTCTTTCATTACTGGTTTTAGCTCATTATCATAATCATCATGATCTTGCAAATTCAAAAACATAATGTTCGGTCTAAAAAAGGCACCTTGTAATGCCTGACTTCCATAGTTTATACCATTTGCAAATTGCTCAGTATGAATAACGGTTGAAGATGAAAACACACCTTTAGCTCTAAAAGATGCCGAAATATCTTCTAATTGTTCAGCCAACTTGTCATGCTCAGAATAAGGCTCTATTCCTAAAAGTTTAATAGACCCTTTTGGCTTGGCAATATTTCTTAAAAATTCAAAACTTCCTTTAAGGCCGTTTACATCTCGCACAGGAACCATAATATTTGCTTTCCAAGCACGTTGCTGCATTTTTTTCATTCCCCAAGTATGTTTGGCTGCCCATTCAGCAAAAGAAACAAAAAGACCAGAACGAACATCTTCAAAAGGGGTTTCTAAATTTTGACGCGATAGATACCAGTACACCATCAGTACAATAGCAATAGAGATTAAACTCACAGTCGGATTGATAATAAACATGGCAAAAATGGACGATATCAATCCAAACCAAGGTACCCATTTATGTATCTTAAAAATGGGACGGTAGCTAATGAGTCCTAATCGTTGTTCAATAATCACAACAATATTTATCATAGCATAGGTGATAAGAAAAAATAGAGTCACCAAAGGAGCAACAGCATTAAGGTTGCGCAGCAATAGTGTGAAAAAGATCAAAATACCAGTAACCAGCATCGCGTTTCGCGGTTGACCATTGTTGCTGGTTCCTGCCAATAGATTAGAGTAGGGAAGCACCTTATGCTCTCCCATAGCATATAAAATACGTGATGAGCCTATAATAGATGCTAATGCCGATGAAAATGTAGCACCTAAAACACCAGCAATAATAAGGGGACCAAAGTAGGCTTTATCTACCATGATGTAATAATTAGTTATCAATTCCTCTTCAGTAGCACTACGTGATATCCAAAAGGCAAGACTCATATAAATAACAAAACTCACTCCAATTGCCCAGAGTGTTCCTTTAGGTATACTACGTTTCGGTTCTTTGAGTTCTCCTGACATATTGGCTCCAGCCATTATACCAGTTGCTGCAGGAAAGAAAACAGCAAAAACAATCCAAAAACTACTACCTCCATAACCATTTTCTGAAGATCCTTTAAATGCTCCCCAACTTAACGAATCACTTAAAGGTTGTACCATTGAACCATTATAGGCAGCGACGACAATAGATACTAAAGAGAGTATAATAACTCCCATAATTATAAACTGAGTCTTAATAGCGAGATTGGCACTTATATATGCAATCGTAAAAAGCGAAGCAAAAACAATGACATCAACTAGAAAGGCATTGTGATCTGGAAAAATGCCTAACCAACCTTCTCTAAAACCAAATATATACATGGTCACCGCTAGGCCTTGCGAAATATACCTAGGTATACCTAAACTACCACCAACTTCTAAGCCCAAAGCTTGCGAAACAATAGCGTAAGCTCCGCCAGCACCAATACGAATATTAGTGGTTATTGCAGACATAGATAAAGCAGTACAAAGCGTTATTACAAACGAAATGAGAATAATGAGCCATGCACCTAAAAGTCCAGCATTACCAACTACCCAACCCAATCTAAGGTACATAATAACACCAAGGATGGTTAGTAAAGTTGGTGTAAAAACACCACCAAAGGTGCCAAACTTTTTAATGCTTTTAGCTGTATTACTCATTTGGTCAGTTTAGTATATTCTGACAATGAAGTTACTAATAATCTGGTAATCTAATGCAAAAGAAGTTATAGCGTATAATTAATTAGAACTTCAATCGTGAACATGCTAATGATGATCGCAGTTACCTCACTATTTCATCAATGGTTCTAAGGTCTCCCAAACTGTGTTTGCTAATATTTTGTGACCTTCTGCTGTAGGATGAATGCCATCACCTTGATTAAGTTCTGCAATACCACCTACATTTTTTAGTATAAAAGGAATAAACTCCAAATTATTCTTAGTTGCTATATCAGCATAAATTTGCCTGAATTCAGTAGTGTAATCCTGTCCCATATTAGGAGGTAATTCCATACCAGCAAGAATAATAGTGGTTTTTGGATTCTTCTGTTTTACTGCATCTATAATGGCTTGTAAATTTAAACGCGTTTCTGATAAAGGCACACCACGCAAACCATCATTAGCTCCAAGTTCTAATATGAAAATTTCGATATCTTGATTCAAAATCCAATTGATTCTACCTTTTCCTCCAGCAGTAGTTTCACCACTTAATCCCGAATTAATAACCCTATAATTATAGTCTAATGAATCAATTTTTCCTTGCAAAATAGCAGGGAAAGCATCATTACTATCGTCAAGTCCGTAGCCAGCAGTGATACTGTCGCCAAAGCATAAAATGGTGTTGGCCTTTGTAGTTTCTGTCATTGGCTCTTTAGTTTGTTCAGTTGAATTTGTTTCTTGAGTAGATTTTTCAGTCTTATCATTACCACATGCTAATAGAAAAAGTGCCATAATAAAATAACAAAACTTTAATAGTTTATGAGCAGTTGAAATTGGTGAGTTTAATTTCAATTGTTTAATTTCAGCCTTCGACATAAATTGTCCTTAAATTATAAATTAATATGTCAAAGATATTAAAGATTACTGGGTTAGAAAAGACTTATTCCAGTGGTAATAAACAACTAACGGTTTTACAAAATATCACTTTTGATGTTGATAAAGGCCAGACGTTTTCAATAGTTGGACCTTCAGGAAGTGGAAAAACAACTTTGTTAGGACTATGTGCAGGTTTAGATCAGCCAAATGCTGGGAGTGTAGAGCTATGTGGTCACAATTTAAAAAGTCTAAATGAAGATCAACGAGCACAATTGCGCAATAAAGAAGTAGGTTTTATTTTTCAAAATTTTCAACTTTTGCCTACACTTACAGCTCTAGAAAATGTTAGTGTTCCTCTAGAACTACAAGGCAAAAAGGATGCTATAAAAATTAGTATGGCATTGTTAGATAAAGTAGGCCTTGCAAATCGTTTTCATCATTACCCATCACAACTTTCAGGCGGAGAACAGCAGCGTGTGGCTTTAGCCAGAGCCTTCTCTAATTCACCATCTATTTTATTTGCAGATGAACCAACAGGAAATTTAGATGACGACACTGGCGAAAAAGTGATAAAATTATTGTTCGATTTAAATAAAGAAGCTGGAACAACTTTGGTAATTATTTCTCACGATTTAGATTTAGCAAATCGTACGCAGCAGATTCTAAGACTTAAAGGTGGTCAAATATTAACCAATGAGCGTACAACAGTACTATAAAACCTTCGCTGACTAAGATGAATCAAAAAACAATCTGGCTTTTTAAAATGGCATGGCGAGATGCTAAAGCGAGTAGAGTGCGTCTTCTATTGTTTATGGCTTCTATTATCTTAGGAATTGCAGCAGTAGTTTCAATACAATTATTTAGTACTAATCTTAAAGATAATATCAAGCGACAATCTAAAGCGCTAATGGGTGCTGATTATATAATCGACTCTAGACAAGTACCTACGATACGCGCTAAAGCTATAATAGACTCCTTAAAACCTGATGCTTCAGAGGTAAATTTCGTGTCTATGATTGCATTTCCAAAGAATGGTGGTACTAAATTAGTTCGTGTACGTGGAATGGATGGTGATTTTCCATTTTACGGAAGTATTAATACGCAACCAGTCTCAGCAGCAAATACTTATCAAGAATCAGGTGGAGCTTTAGTTGATGCTACTTTGTTGCTTCAATTTAATATTAAACCTGGTGATTCTATAAAAGTAGGTGAGTTAACGCTTCCTATTGCAGGAGCATTAAAAGCCATTCCTGGTAGTACAGCAATTTCAACATCTGTAGCACCTCCAATTGTAATTCCGTATCGTTTTATTGAAGACACGGAATTGCTACAGTTTGGAAGTCGAAAGGAATACCAATACTTCTATAAAGCAGCAGATACACTAAATTTAGATCGTTTTGAGGAAATTATAGATCCTATGCTAGATGCCGAAAAAGCAGATTTAGATACACATTCAACTACAAGCAGACGTTTAGGACAACGTTATGATAATGTTGGTAAATTCCTGAATTTAGTAGCGTTCATAGCACTATTACTAGGCTGCATTGGTATTGCGAGTTCAGTACATATTTACATTAAAGAAAAATTAAAAGCCGTCGCTATTCTAAAATGTTTGGGTGCATCTAGATTACAAAGCTTTCTGATTTTTATGATTCAGATTGCAGGAATAGGAATTATAGGAGGTTTGCTTGGTTCTCTTATTGGTGTTGCACTCCAAGAGTTATTTCCATATATCTTAGAAGAATTTTTACCTTTTACGGTAGAAGTGAGCATTACAGCGCAACCTATTATCATAGGTGTATTTCTTGGTCTATTTATGTCCATATTGTTTGCCCTTTTACCATTACTGAGAACCTTGTATGTATCACCTTTAGATGTTCTTAGAGTAGATGAACATGGAGCACAAGAACCTAAAACAGTAAGACTGATTGTTTTTACTGCAATTTTAGTGTTTCTATTTTTGTTTTCATATTGGTTGCTTCAGAATGCCATCTATGCTTTAGGCTTTGTCATAGCTACTTTAATCACGTTTACCGTTTTAGGTGGTATTGCTTTGCTTTTTATTAAAATGATTCGGAAATTTTTTCCTAAACAATGGGGTTTTACGGCACGTCAAAGTTTACTCAACTTATTTAGGCCAAATAATCAAACTGTAGTTCTAGTGGTTGCTATTGGTCTAGGTACGTTTTTAATTAGCACCTTATATTTTACAAAGGATATTTTATTATCAAAAACGGAAGTAGGGCAGACCGCGGAAAATGCCAATATGATTATTTTAGACGTACAAAGTGAACAGCGTGATAAGGTAGAAAATCTTATTAAAACTAAAGATTTACCAATTCTTGACAATATTCCGTTAGTCACTATGCGTATGCATCGCATAAAAGATCGATTGGTAAACGATTTACTACAAGATACAACAAGACAAGTTCACGGTTGGCTTTTAAATCATGAATTCAGAACCACCTATCGCAATGAGTTGATCGCTTCAGAAGAACTTATGGAAGGAGAATGGACACCAGAGGTAAAACCTGGTGAGCCTATTGTAATTTCTATTTCAGATAATCTCGCTGAAGATGCCAAAGTAGGTGTTGGCGATCCTATTGTTTTTAATGTGCAAGGTGTACTTATGGAAACCAAAGTAGGAAGTATTCGCAAAGTAGATTGGGGACGATTGCAACTTAATTTTTCTATTGTATTTCCTCAAGGTGTTTTAGAGGAAGCACCACAATTTAATGTATTCACAACTTCAGCAAAGGATGAGGCAAGTTCGGCAAATTTACAACGCGATTTGGTAGCCCAATTCCCTAATGTATCTGTTATCGATTTAAGACAAGTCTATACAATTATTGAGGACATTTTAGATAAAGTCTCATGGATTATTAATTTTATGGCTTTCTTTAGCATATTTACAGGTATCATTGTATTAATAGGCTCGGTTAGAACAAGTAAATATCAGCGCATAAAAGAAAGTGTATTACTTCGTACACTTGGTGCTAAGAATACTCAAATTTTACAGATTTCAGCTTTTGAATATCTGTTTTTAGGCTTATTGGGTAGTTTAGTTGGAATTTTATTGGCCTTGGTAAGCAGTCTTTGCCTTGCGTTATTTTTGTTTAAGGAGCCCTTTGTACCATCTTCAATTCCCTTTCTTGTTTTTTTACCAGGTATTACACTATTAGTTCTAGCGATTGGCTTAAGCAATATTCAAACTGTACTCCGAAGCTCACCTTTAGTAGTTTTACGTCGTGAAGGGTAGAGGATTACAGATTATCTAGATTTAGGCTTTTGTTACAGAAAAATATATCTCCTAATCATCACATATATTCTCTTTCACGTTTATATCATTAAGCTTGTCCCATATTGGCTCGTTAAATGCTTTGCTAGAAATTTTAAATATAACAATGGGTTTTTTCGTATCCTCACAAAATATTTGACGTCCTAAAATATAAGTGGTTAGAACCTTTCCCGTATGTAAACCATCAAAAAAAGTTAATTTTCCGGTGAAAGTTTTTTCGGTTTTAGATTGTTCTGACTCTAAGAACTCAGCCTTGGGTTCGGGAAACTCCTGTGCCCAATGATTTGGTTTCATCAATCCATCAAAATAGTTTTCTAAATTTGATTGTAGCACATTTAGTGGCAGTTCAACGTTGGTTTTAATATTCCAAGACATCACAAGCGACCAAAAGTCGTTATGATCTTCATCTCTCCAATTTGGTGCAAATCTCAACTCCTCAAACCCTTCTAAGGTCAATTTTGGTGCCCACTCAATCGGAAATTTTATAATCTCTTTTCCCCAAGTGGTGTCGACCTCTACAATACTTAACTCATCAGTATTTTGTGCAAAACCAGATAATGATATTCAAATAAAACAATCAGTACTATTTTTAAACTATACATCATAAAGCTAATTTTCTTTGTGGCAAAATTAATTTTTAGTCATTCAGCATTTTCAAAAAAAATATCAAAAAAATGCAAAAAATGATTCCTAAAATTAAATCTTTATTATATGAGTTCTTAAAATCTTCACCATTTTTAACTATTGTATTTGCAAAATGAAATGAGTATCAAGTACACTACGGCTTATTAGAATTAGTTTTGCAGATACCAAAAAAAGTTGGGCACGAATTCTTTAATATTTAACTCTAAAACTACCATTAGTTACAGTCTTGGTGGAGGATGCATCATTAGCTTCTATTCCAATAAACTCAAAACTACCACTAGTTTCTTCTTCATTATTTACCAATACTGTAATTGTACCATTACCGCCTTCTCCACCAACAGAACTCCAAGCTGTACTTCTGATTAGAAAATAGACCAGAAGTACCATTATTATCTTCAGAAAAACTGATGTCATAGGTGCCAGTACCATCAAAATCATTAATTAATAAAACTATGGCATTAGCCGCACTATCAAATCCCTGCACCACATAGGTGTTTCCAATAATTTGAGCTGTAACTCCATTCGGTACACTAGATGATTGGAAACTAAGCGTCTCAACATCGGCAATTATGAATTCTCCAGATAAATTAACGTTATCATCTGAATTTGAACAACTTAATAATAGGATTAAGATTAATATGCTATAGCAAAAGTTTGATTTCAAAATAGAATTCCTCTTCATGTCTAATATTTTTTATATAAATATAACTCCTAATTTAATGTTGTCAATCGAGATTGTAAAATCTTTTGAATCTCAATACTACTTTTCTGAGGAATGAGATAAGTCTCTAGGTCGTCTATATGGTTGATTTGTTCTTCTTTGTTTACAAATCCATAACCGAGATATTCACCATCTTTAATCATTATAAAGGCTTCTTCATTAGTATGCCTACCTTTTTCTTTGACAATAATGTCATTATTTTGATTAGACATGTGGTCTATCGCCTCAAGAACTCTGTCGTTATAACTCTCTACCGATTCTTCATTCCTACAAACACCTTTACAATTTTTAATGTTGTAATGAGAACACTCAGTAACCGCTTCTTGCAAATGGCAGTATTTAGGACACAGATTATACTGAGCACAGAGTTTTTCTAAATGCGAACGGACATCTCTAACATTAAAAAAAGTAATGATAGGGTTTGGCACCAAGCGCCCTTTATTACTTGCTAAGTGTAGAATTCCTTTTCTATCTTCATAAGAAAAAATAGCATACGATTGTATGATCCGTTTCGCTACTTTATTAAATTCTGGAAAGTAGTGTTTAATCGCAGCATCTTCCATTAATAAAGCCACTAATTCGCTGCCAGATACTTCAAAATCTATATCTCTAGTTACTCTTACCATTTCTAAAGACTTTTTGGTTTTGCTATAAAAATGGCTAAGCACACGTTTTTTAATGTTTTTGGCTTTACCAACATATATTATTTTGCCCTTTTTGTCTTTAAAGAAATAGATACCAGCAGCAGATGGCAAAGCTTCAAATGTGGCTTTAGGTAGGTAAGGAGGTAAAGTCGCTTCTCTAGATGTCTTATTTAAAAACTCTTTAAATATTTCAGCAGCAGCGGGTTGTTGTAAGAGCAATTCAAATAGAGTCACAGTAGCTTCAGCATCACCTCTGGCTCTGTGTCTATCTACTAAATTAATATCTAAGGCCTTACAGAGTTTACCCAAACTATATGAACGATGTCCTGGCAATAAGCGCCGCGATAAGCGCACTGTACAGAGTTTTTTTCTATTAAATTCTATGCCCAAGCGCTTAAATTCACCATTAATAACATTATAGTCAAAGTTGACGCTATGTGCTACAAAAATGGCGCCTTCAGTAATATTCAATATGTCTTGTGCTACATCTTCAAATCGTGGTGCATCAGCTACTAAAGCATTATCAATACCTGTTAGTGCGGTAATGTATTCTGGAATTAAACATTCTGGGTTAATTAGTGAGGTAAACTCGTCCACGACTATATCACCATCATACCTAAAAATAGAAATCTCGGTCATGCGATTGCCTTCTCCCGTTGTTTCAACATCTATAATGGTATAAATCATTTTGGTGCTTTATATGTTTTGTTTAAGTATGATTTTATTTTGTATGCAAGATAATCACTTTTGTTAGGTTTTTGAAATGCAGAATCATGAAATTATAATGTTATCTCAAGTGATTTTTATCATGTTTATCTCGAGGAAATAATGCTACTTTTAATGTATAAAACTTCAACATATGAAAGCTCTAAAACAATTACTCAAACCTTCAAATTTTATTAGCCTACTCTTCATAATATTACTTGGGTTTTCTTTAGGAAATGCACAAACATTAGATGATGAGACATCAAATCCAGATAAGCCGGAAACCGAATTACCACCAGACATTTATTGGGATGTTAAAGCTTACTTACCACAAGCATTACTACTAAGAGTAAAAGGTGTTGATAAAAGAGGTAATTTGTACGATGTTAAAGCTATTCAAAACTCTGATGACACCAGTGTTTTAGATGTTAAAGTGTTAATTAATGGAGAGAAATTACCTTTAAAATTAATTGTAAAAGGCAATGACAAGTATTATCCTTTAAAAGGCATTTTTGATGATGGTACTTTGCTAGATATAAAAGCCATAAACGACGATGGTGATTTTATAGATGTAAAAGGCATTAGTAAATCAGGAAATGTTGTCAACATTCAAGCTGTTACAAAAGATGATCAGTTTTATAATATCATTGCAATATCACCAAAAGGAAAAGTGAATAGTGTTAAAGGTATTAAGATGAACAATAGTACTGTTGAAACCATTATAAATGGGGTAAAAATACATGCACATGTGAAGTCTTTGAAGCAAGACTGAGATGACTTCGGTTTTACTTTAAATACTAAGCTCTTGTATCTCGTATGCCAGTAGTTTTAAATTATTATATAATTAAGTTTTAATTACATATACTTTAACAGGGTTTTATAAGTTATTGTGATAGGTTTACAGCCATCAATCAATAACTAAACTTACATGACCTTAAAAACGTGCTCGCTTATTCCCTTTGTAATATTATTTTTAAACCTAGGATTTGCTCAAGATTCTAAAGTCGTAATTAGTTCAATAGACATCTCAGAGTCATCTTTTTTTGAGCGAACTGAATTTAAAGTGAGTTATTCAGGTAGTATATTTTGGAACAATGGTTTAAACCTTGGGGCCGAGTATCTTTTTAAAGAATATACAAAATCGAAAAACAGAAAACGCGGACAAAGAACCAACACGCATCAGTTTCTTATAAATGGAACTTTAGGATTTACAACAAATTTTTCAACTAAAACTGATACAGGTCTCTTTACAAATTATGGTGTGACTTGGAGAAGAACTAACAAAAAAGGTAAGCAATTCAGTATAGCAATCAATCCCATAGGCTATTATCGATCATTTTTGCCTGAAACCTATGAAGTAAGAGGTGATAATGTAGAAAAAGTATTTCTTCCAGGTAGAGGCTACTATGCACCATCTATTTCTGTAGGCATAGGGAAACAAAGGCTAGGCAAGAAAATAACAGGTCGCTTCTTTAACGTCAACCTCCTGTTACGCACACCTTATAATGCAGGTACTTTACCAGCAATTAATCTTCAGTATGGTTACCGTTTTAACTTTAAAAAGAAAAGAAAAGATGCAGAAAACAATCAATAACTACTCAAAACTATTAGTACTTGTCATTATTTTATGCACCGTTTTTTCATGCTCTAATGACTCAAATCTTAGTAATTTAAACGACACTATATTTTTGCGTCATAAGGATGCCGATATGCCAGCTTACATACATGGTAATGGCTCAGAAAAAATATTTCTTATCATATTGCATGGTGGTCCAGGAGGTATTGGTTTAGGCTATCGTTCTAGTAGTATTAAAAGTGAAATTGAAAAAGAATGTGCTGTAGTATATTTTGACCAGAGAGGCTCTGGTATGGCGCAAGGCAGTTATTCTGAAAGTGGTATAAATATAGACGTCATGGCAGAAGATATTTTAGCGCTCGTAAAAGTTATTAAACATAAATATGGTAGTGATTCTCGGTTTTTCCTAATGGGTCATAGTTGGGGAGGCACATTAGGACCAGCGACCTTGTTAAAAGACCAAAGTGATTTCTTGGGTTGGATTGATGTAGATGGTGCCCATAATCCTCAAGGCATCTACCAAGAATATATCTCAAACTTTACTAATGTGGCCTTAGAACAAATTGAAGCTGAGAATGCCATTAATTATTGGCAAAGCGTTCTCAATTTGGTTAACGAAGTTGATCCGCAATATAATTTGGATGATGTCATTGAATTAAATATTGAAGCTTTTGAAGCTGAATCAGTTCTTCAGGATGCAGGTCTGATAAATAGTGATGTAGAAGAAGACAATAATACGATCTATAAATATAACATATTAACTATGTTATGGAATGCAAACAATACACAATCCATTTTAGACCAAGATTTGTTTCAAAGTATTAATTATGCGGATAGACTCTCAGAAATCACCATACCATCTTTAGTGCTTTGGGGCAGATACGACATGGTAGTTCCCAAACAATTTGCACAAGATTCTTTTGATAATTTAGGGTCTAGCGAAAAAGAATTAGTGATTTTTGAAAATTCTGGGCATTCGCCTATGTCTACAGAGCCAGATTTATTTGCTGATAAAGTAATTGAGTTTATAAACCAAAATCAGTAGAATGTCTGTCTCATTTTTCGATTAAGGCAAGTATTTGGTTAGTGGAGTGTAATCTTTACTAAATATTTGATAAAAACCTATAAAAAATAAAAGACGTTACTGACAAGCAACATCTTTTTTTTATTGTTTTTTTCTGTAATAAAAGTCTCAGTTAATCTACTGTAGATAAAAACCGTACTGGAACAGAGTAAAACCTTTTGCTACTGTCCTCGTTTATAGAAAGTTCTCTTTTGTTCAAACTTGCTTTAATGAATGTTTTAATTTCATAATTATCCGAATCGACTGAAGTTATAATGATTTTATTATTCTCATTTAATTTGAATTTAACCATAACGAATGTTTCATCATAAATTCGCAATTCCGAGTTTTTTAGAAACTTTTCAATCTGTTGGGCTACTGGTTTTATTTCATCTCCAGGAATACTTGTAAATGCCGAGACTTGACTGCTAAATGTAATTAGCGTAATTAATAATAATGCTTTGATTGTTTTCATTGTTTTTGATTTAATAGATTGATAATTTATTTATCTTGTTTTTTTTATTGATTATAGTTAAGTAACATGAGCTTTATTCACAAGATTTATATTTTAAACTAATGAGTTTATGAATCTTGAATGAGATATTTAACTTCGTAAGCTTCACCGAATATCATTCTATGATTTGGGTTAAAAACCCATGTTAAATATTACTTTTCATAATATCTAAATACTAATTCTCAGATATTCTATTAAGATTTAAGTCCTGAAAATCAAAACTAAAATCGATAAAACGAGAAATTCCTTTCATTTTTATACTTTCACTTTTACCATTTTCACCCAATGAAAACATCGCAAATGCATCAGCATTCATATCTTGGTATTCCCATTTTATAGCAAACGTATCGTCTTTGTAATAAGACATTTTACCATTCAATCTAGGCGACTTATATGATTTAAACCATAATTCACCATCATTATCAAAAACTTCAACTTTACCAAACCAATCATCTTCATAAACACCAATGTAATTCTTCTTATTGTAAGCTGCATTTTTATTAGAGTCGATTTCTTGCCACACAGTCTCTGCTTCTTTATCAATCATATTTCCACGTTGCTGTTGCATTCCAGAAGCCATTTCTATCCAATTAATTCCTGTATTTAGATTTAAAAACTCATCAAGTAGTGCATAACTAATTAAGCCATTTAGCATTCCTGATTTTTCAGAATTATTTAGTAGAACAATGCCGAGTTCTAATTCTGGTATTAATATAACTTCAGATGCCATTCCAGCGATTAAACCAGTATGTTCAATTTTTAAATAACCATTAAAATCTGATACAAACCAACCAAGACCATAGCCATAAAAGTGTGATTTAAATGGTGAATTTGGATCTGATTGCTTTGGTATTGATGTATGCATTCTCCACATTTCTTGTTGTTGCTGTTCAGAAAACAAAACAGTGCTTAAATCTGTACCATATTTCCCTTGATTAAGTTGTGTTAATAACCATTGACACATGTCTGCTGCACTAGACCATATTCCACCAGCTGCTCCATTCATGTTTGTATTCCCTTTTTTAGTATCTAATGCTATTAGTGTGTTTTCAATAAATCCATGAGGAATAGCCATAGTTTCAGTATCTGCTATATTTGCAAGACTTGCGTATGAATTTTTCATTCCTAATGGTTTTAGAATATTTTCGTCTATAAAAGATTCCCAAGATTGGCCGCTCACTCTTGCGGTAAGCTCACCTGCGACTAGATAGAGTAGATTATCATAATCAAACTTTGTTCTAAAAGAAGATGTAGGTTTAAAGTGTTGAAAGCTATTTAAAACATCATCAATGGTGAAATTAGAATCATTTGGAAAAATCATTAAATCTCCAACTCCTAATCCTAAACCGCTACGATGCGTTAATAAATCTTGAATATTAAAATTATTAGTAACATAGTCATTATACATCTTAAACTCTGGAATATAGTCTATAACCTTATCTTCCCATTTCAGCTTACCTTGATCTACCAATATAGCCAATGCGGCAGAAGTAAAAGCTTTAGAGTTTGAAGCAATCCCGAAAGGTGTGTTTTCGGTAACATTTTTATTAGTTTCAACTGATGTTAGTCCGTAACCTTTAGAGTGTAGTACTTTTCCGTTTTTCACAATACCAATAGAGAAACCAACGGTATTATTAACTGTTTTCATTGCTTTAAGTACTAAACTATCAATTTGGTTAGCACTCATCTGAGCATTCAATGTTGTTAATGTAATTGACAAAGCCAAAAGGCCAAAGACAAATTGTTTTTTTAAATTTTTCATGATTAATTGTTTTTAATTTGATTAATGAATTTTAAACCTCCAATTTCTAATTGTGCAAATAGAAGGATAAGGCAGGCTACGATAGAAGTATATTTAAGATGAGAACCTTCTGTAGTTTGTAAACCATCAGAAAAGCTATAAATAAATACAAGCGTTATAACTAGTATAATTGAAATAACTAACCCACGAATACCTTGTTTTTTATAGCTTGCTATTTTTTGTTTTACAAGTGCTTCCTTTTGTATAGACTGCATTATAGAAGCTTCTAAATCAATAGGTTCGTTAATATGATTGATGTTACTTAGAATATCTTTTAATTGATCTTTATCTTCCATTTTACTAGGGTTTTTTAATGTGTTGTTTCTTAACGATGTCGTAAAAACTTGTTCTGCCTCTGTGCAAAAGCACTTTTATATTTGGTTTAGTAAAGTTGGTTACTTCTTCTATTTCTGTAATACTCAACTCGTCAATGTAGAAGAGTTGTAATATCAATGCTTGTTTTGAATGTATCTTACTAAAAACCGTTTTTATTAAGCGTTTTAAATCGTCTTGGTGCATTTTTTGAATTACAGCATTGCAGGCTGTTTTTTCAGTTTCTGTCAATTCTAAAGCTTCATTTTTAATAACGTTTCGTTTTCGTTGGGCTAAAAATTGCAAAGCTGTATTTACTACAATTCTATAAAACCAAGTCGAAAATTTGGCGTCATTCCTAAACTTTGAAATTGAAGAATATGCCGTAATAAAACTGTTTTGCACTACATCTTTTGCGTCATCTTCTTGCTTTACAATAGAAATAGCGATTCCAAAAGCTTTATTTTGATAAGTTCTTATGAAATAACCAAAAGCATTTGTATTGCCATTTATTACTTCATTTAAGTAATGAGTATCCATAAATGGTTACTCTTTTTTGTTTAACTTCTTTGCCCAGAAAAAGGAAACAATAAGACTTATGCCACCAAACAATAACATAAACGATGGATAAAAAACTTCACCTTTAATAGTTGTTGTTTGTTCTAATGTATAAGCGAGTAATATACCGCAAGCAATGCCTATCATTAGTAAACCAATCTTTAAGCTTAATAATTTAGCTTGGCTAGGCGAAGTATTGGTGTCAATGCCTTTTTCGATTTTAGCCATACGTTCTAAATGAGATGCCTTAATAAATGTGTAAACGGTGTAGCCTGTTGCTAAAAATAAGGCTGCTAATACGGCTCCAGGTCCTAAAAAATTATTCATAATATTTAGTTTTTAAATTGTTATATACTCTTAAGATTAACTGGTAACAGAAAAGGTTACAGAATAATTGAATTATTTTAAAAGACACAGCAGAACGATAGTCGTAATTATCCTATTAAGTCAAAATACTATTTCTGTGAAACAAGGAATTAAGATTCTCGATAACCTATTTAATGAAATGGAAACGAAATGAGGAAGTAACGATAGAAATTAAGTGGAATGGGTTGTAAATTATATATGCAATTAAGCAGACAAAAATCAATTCATCTTTAATATTTTACAGTTCAGTACTTCTTTATTTTCTCTATACTGATTTATTAAGATATTTATATTATAAATTTAGGATCACAGAATTGCAAAATCATGGTAAGCGCGGTAAGGAAGACTTCAAAAGGGAAAAAAATCTTTAGAATCGTATTATTTGTTGGTACAGTCATTTCCTTATGGTTTGTACCATGGATTTTAGTAAAAGCATGGATAATGCCACTGCCAGATACCGTGCAAGGACAAATGGACCAAACATTAAGTTACGGTTTTGATGGTGTCATTGTATATGTAGATGAAGCAGGTAAGCCACCAGCATTCTACACGGCTGGTTATCATAACCGAGAAGAAAAAATCCCTACCAAGCCAGACGCTTTATTCAAAATTGCAAGTGTAAGTAAACTATATGTCGCAGTTGCTATCACCAAATTAGTTAATGATGAGCGTATATCGCTGGATAAAACACTTTCTGATTTCTTTCCGAAACTTGTAGGAAGGATTGAAAATGCAGATAAAATCACCTTGAGAATGATGGCGCAACACCGAAGTGGCATTCCTAATTTCACGGACAATCCTGATTTTTGGAAAAATCAACCAAACACAAATATCAATGTACTTCAATACGCACTTGATTTACCAGCGGATTTTGTGCCAAACGAAGACTATGGGTACTCAAACACCAATTACTTATTGCTTTCAAGAATCATTGAGCAAGTTACAGGAGGTCCTCGTCAAGATTATTTCAAAAAAGAAATCTTGATACCGCTTGGGTTGAAGAATACATTTGGATCCATTGATGAGGTGAATCTAGATGATGTTATGAGTGGTTATTATGTTGGAATTAATAAGGACTTCAAAAGTGAGAATAACGGAATGATGATAGCCACAATAGAAGACGTAGGTATCTTTTTAAGAGCATTAAACGATGGGTCATTACTTAATGAAAAAGAAATGGAAATCTATACATCTATTTACGAGTTTAATCATGGCGGATTGGCGCCAGGTTACCAATGTATGGCAGAATACCATAAGGATATTGATGCGGTAGTTGTTCAATTTATGAATACTACTGATTTTAACGGTTACCAATGGAATCTGTTAAAGATTACACATACACGTGTTGTTAAGATATTACGTAGATTAAAGGATTAGTAGATGCAACAATTATAGCAATACATCGTCTAAATAATATATCAATCAATAAAAATAATATGAAAGTTTTAGTAGTAGGTGCAAGTGGTGCCACTGGAAGTAAATTAGTAGAGCAACTTCTTAGTGATGAACATCAGGTAAAAGCGATCGTAAGGTCGCCAGAAAAATTACCAGAATCCTGGAAAACCAATGATGATTTACAAATAATCACTGCAAGTCTGTTAGACTTAAGTGACATAGAAATGAGTGAAATAGTCAAGGATTGCCATGCAGTAGCGTCATGTCTTGGTCATAATTTGACCTTTAAAGGTCTTTATGGAAAACCACGCAGGCTAGTGACAGATGCTACGAAACGCTTATGCGATGCCATAAAATCAAACAATCTCAAGAGCGCAACCAAATTTGTTTTAATGAACACAACTGGAAATCGTAATCGCGATTTAAACGAGCTCATATCTTTTGCTCAAAAATGCGTTATCGGACTGTTACGTTTATTGTTACCACCACATGTAGATAATGAAAAAGCGGCAGATTATCTACGAACTCAAATTGGTCAGAACAATAACGCCGTAGAATGGGTTGCAGTTAGACCAGACGGTTTAATTAACGAAGACCATGTAACTGATTACGAAATTCATCAATCACCAACAAGAAGTGCTATTTTTAATGCGGGTAAAGTGAGCAGAATAAATGTGGCTCATTTTATGGCGAGTTTAATCATTGATGACACCTTATGGAGACAATGGAAAGGGCAGATGCCAGTAATTTATAGTAAATCAGAATTGGCATAACAACCAAAACTCTAACAATTTATCATTTTGTTTCTTTTGTTTTGTCTCCTCTAAAATTTTTGACATAAGACTTCTATAGTCTTCAGAGTTCCTCTTTTGAGAAGCTTTTGAAAGTATCGGAATTAAATCCGTAAGGTCGATAGCTTTTAAGGTATCATGATTCCAAATTTCGCCATTAATAATTGGTGTCAAATAATTAATTGCTAATGTTAAACTCTTATTGTTTTCAGATTTATACTGCCACATATCAATTCCAACTTTGTCACCTAAATCTGCAATACTTACTAAAGCTTGCAAGTTAAAACAACTATAAAAAAATGATCTAGACCTTTCAAGTTCATGGATTTGTCCACCTTGGTCATTTAACATGTCATCTAAACTTTGTTGCGCCAATTCTACCGTCTTTACCACTAAAGGTTTATTATCTAAGTAATAGGCTAAAGAAGCGACTTGATATTTGTACCAAGAGCCATGATTATTTTTTTGTTCACTTCCTTTTTTACCTAAATCACTTTGAGTAAGCCAAGTTAGATAATCAGAAAGCCATTTTGTAGTTTTTGTTTCATAATTAGTATTCCAATGCTTAGAAATTGAAAGTAGTTGTATCGCATCAGGAACATACATGACGATAGACCGTCCATCTAAAATACCTGAACGCCTTTTATTCGGATTACCAGGAACACTTTGCGCAAATTCTAAGTGCGGATTCATAAGCGTTTCTGGATTTATAAACCAGGTATCAATCATACTAATTGCCTTTTGGGCATACGCCTCATTATTAGTAAAGTAATATGCAAGACTCAAATCTCTAACACTCTTTCCCATAAAACCCAAGCGTTTCCTATCGACTGCATCAGTTTGTGTATCAGGATTGGTTTTTCCGTCAAAACGTACCCAAGGTAACCCATCTTTCTTTTTGGTATCTGGCCACCAATATCTGCTAATACTCAAATAATCGTGTTTATTTCCTGTTGGTGGAAGTATCGTTTTATCAATTACTGATGGATTTTTATTGGTCAGTAATTTATCTGCCTTTTTTATTAATTTTTTATAAGCAGTAAGTGTTTCAAGAGAAGCAGAGCCATCAAAAATCATCGTTTTTGCTTTAGCTAATGCTGCAGAATCTAAATGTACAAACGAATTTGAAAATCCTACTGTGTTTACAAAACACAGTATTATCATTATATATGTACTCTTATCCATTTTAATGCCTTTATACTGATTTTATAATACTATTCTATACGTTTCCACGCTTCTCTTAGAAACACCAAGTCTTTCTTTATTCTCCCTAAGACTTCTTTTTTAGACATTGTTATTTTAGTTTTTCCTTTTTCGGCACCACCCAAATCATACTCTACATGAAGCGAAACAGGTACGTTGATTTTATAGGTTTTAAGAAGAGAAAAATAACGTTTAAAGTCTACCATACCTTCACCTAATGGCACATGCATCGGTTTCCATTTACCATCTACAACTCCCCATTTAAAATCCTTTATTACAATAGAATTAATAAAAGGGAGTATACGTTTTAAGCCTAATTCCCAACTTTGACCTCCTTCAACCATAGCATGTCTAATATCATATTGACAACCTATATATTTACCTTCAGTTGCTTCTAATATTGGTAGCAAGTCCCAAATAGGGGCACCAACATGTTTGCCGGCATGATTTTGATAACCTCCAATAAGACCAACTTTTTCATTTAGAATTTCCAAGACTTTTGCTTGTTTAGCATATAAAACTTGACTTTCTTCAATAGACTTATCTTCTGGGTAATTTAACCAATCTGTACGGTAATTGGTAAAACCTAATTTACTTGCTGTTTCTAATACTGTTATATTTACTAAGCTACCGGCATCCCAAACATTTGTAGACATCATTTTTGGCGCAAGACCATATTTTTTCATGGCTTCTGCAGCTTTTGGCAAATCGTCAGTTACATTTTCTGGCAGTACATGGCCGTTTTTACGTACGGTTAAATCGAGACCATCAAAACCCATATCTGCGGCGGCAGCTGACATATCATTATAATCTAAAAATTGTAGATGTTTTGAAAATAAATGTATTTTGAGACCATCTGATGTTACTAGTTCCTTACTATGTATGACTTTTTGAAAAGATAGTAATGGAATACTTGCAACTCCCATTGCGGCAAGCTTAGCAAATTCTCTTCTAGAGTAGTTAACAGATGATTTAGTCATATATGCTGTGATATTATTTTATAAAGGTAAGCATTATTAAAAATTTTATGATGCTTTTTCCTCTAACTAAATACACCAATTTGGTAATACTTAAAGGCGGTAGTTCATAAACTTTAAGTAAATTTATGGTGGTCCTTAAAAATATTCAAAAAATGAAAAAATTTTTAGTATTACTTATATCAATTTCATCGTTTTTATATAGCTGTTCAAGCAAAGCACAAATTTATCCTGACAAAGATTGGACAACTAATCAAAATCCTTCGGATACAGGCTGGAATGATCCAGAACGTTCTACTTTTAATAGATATATAATTGACAGCACTAATATTACGGGACTGGTTATTGTTCACAAAGGGGAAATTGTACTAGAGTACGGAGATATAGAAGAAAATAGCTATATAGCATCTTGCAGAAAAAGTGTGTTGGCTATTCTCTTTGGTAAATATGTTGAAAATGGTCAGATTAATTTAGACAAAACCCTCGAAGATTTAAAAATAGAGGATCATTCTCCCTTACTTAACATTGAGAAAACGGCCACTATTAAAGATGTAATATCAGCACGATCGGGTGTTTTCTTACCTGGATCTAATGGAGGTGATTTTAGAAGATTAGCTCCAGAAAGAGGGTCGGTTAAGCCAGGTAGTTATTGGCTTTATAGCAATTGGGATTTTAATTTAGCAGGCCATATTTTCGAACAAGAAACTAACCAAGACATTTATGAAGACATAGAACAACAACTAGTAAACCCTCTACAAATGCAAGATTGGGATAAATCTCTACAATTAAAAAACGGAAATCTAGACGTATCAAAATTTCCAGCATATCACATGTGGTTTTCTACTAGAGATATGGCTCGTATTGGCTTGTTGATGCTAAGAAACGGAAAATGGAAAAGGGAACAAATTATACCGGAAGATTGGATAGAAGCAATGACCACTCAAAGAACAACATATAAAGAAGCTCAGCAAAACGCACCTATTCTAAAAGAAGATGGACTCGATCTTGGCTATGGCTATATGTGGTGGTTAATAGAAAATACTTCAGATTATAAGCTTAAAAATGCCTATTCTGCACAAGGAGCTTTAGGACAAAACATTACGGTTTATCCCGAAATAGATGTCGTTTTAGCGTTTAAGACAAAAAGTGACTACAGAAGGAGAAATTCTATTCAAACTCAAATGGAAGTCATAAAAAAAGCCGTTGAAATTTATTCACCAGAAAAAACGAATTAAGTCATTATGCCCTCTGAAAAAATTAATCTATAAGTATATTTACTCAGTTAATGAATTGCGTAACAATCACGACCACTTATATATTTAAATAAGTGTGGTGAGAGTAAACACTCTTTTTCTGAAATCGAGGAACGAAGATTCACTAATTATTATTGATTAAAATACTAAGTAATGAACAAAGGGTAGAGGAGTTGGTGGTAAAATCGAGCTAGCGAGATTGACGATTTCTTAAACAATAAAAGACATGAGTAAATGTGTGTGTTTAATGATTTAATAAAATAAGAAATAATCATCCGTAAATTGATTACATTATTTTATTTTAGTAATCAAATATGCATCAATAAAAAATACACACATTGAAAAGATAAATGGTAGAATCTCAAGTTTTAAACCATAATGACAAAAGTTAATTGAACATGCAGGTTCATAGGATTCCTTTAAAGCTATTTTCTGTATTCATCAGGAGAGAAATATAAGATGTCTAGTATGCGCAAATTAGCGTAATAGTTTGAATTTGATAAAGGGATTGATGCCTTTTTAAGGTACTAACAAGACTTATAATAGGGAGGCGAAGATGTTCTTAGATCTTGATACAAATTATATGCTGAGTGAACTATCAAAACACTAATTTTAAAACAGTTCAAATTGACACCATTTCACTTGCATTAAGAGAATTTGGAAAAGGAAAAGATGTGTTTTTTATTCATGGTTTCCCAACTCATGGATATACTTGGAGAAAAATTATTCCAAAACTATCGAGAAAATATAAATGCAACATAATTGACTTACCAGGACTTGGTGATAGTAAATGGTCAAAGGATAGTAAGTTCGATAGCAAATCTCAAGCAGAGTACTTAATTAAACTCATTCAAAAAATGGGTATACGTAAATGCGCTTTAATAGCGCACAATTCTGGCGCCACAATAGCTAGAGTTATTGCCATTGAAAAACCAGATTTAATTGAAAAACTCATACTTATAAACACTGAAATTCCAAACCATAGACCTCCTTGGATACCATTTTATCAGAGAGTAGGGTTACTACCATTTGTTCCAAATTTAATTCGGAAAGCTTTAAATCAAAGTTGGTTTATTAAATCCTCAATGGGATTTAAAGAAGCGTATTCAAATAAATCAATGCTTAATAATCCTGAAAATTTGATTCCATACATAAAGCCAATTATTGCATCTAAAGAACGAACAATTGGTGCTTTTAGGTATTTAAAGGGAATTGATTGGGACGTAGTGGATAGTTTTAAGAAAAGTCATAGAAAAATTCAAGCGAGAACTTTATTTATATGGGGAGAGAATGATAAAACCTTTCCAATCAAATATGCTGAAAAAATGATAAAGCAGTTTAACGGAAATTGTACATTAAAAAGAATTAATGGAGCGTCATTACTTCCTCACGAAGAAAAAAGTGAAGAAGTTGGAAATTCTATAATTGAGTTCTTAGAAGATTAAAACACATATTATAATTATAAAGTCTGCTATTACTTTTTTGTATGCGAATACATTGCATTATTTCGCTAGTAATTTACCAACTATTAAATGTTTCATTTCGTTTTTCTCAAATTGGCTACAACGCATAAGCTATGTTTAGTTCGCAAATTAGAAGTAATAAACTTTCGATTAAGTGTCAAAACCTGTATTAATTAGTACCATTTTTAGCAATAGCACTATTTTGGGTGTTTACTTGACCTTCCTTCACAATTATTTTATTTGACGTAAAGTTTTTAATGTCATCGAATGGGCTTTTTCCCCAAATTATTAGATTGGCTTTTTTCCCTTTTTCCAAACTGCCAACTTCTTTTTCAATTCCAACTGCTTTTGCTCCGTTAATAGTTGCTATTTTGAAAGCATCAGTTACAGAAAAACCGTATTCACATAGTAAAATAAGCTCGGAGATATTTGCTTTACCACCATTTGGCATATCAGAGCCAAGTCTTATTTCTACTCCTTTATCATACATTTGCTTTGTGCAATCCATTAATATTTTGAAGCTTTCTAAGCAGCGTTTGACCTGTAAATCAGATAGAGTTTTATCACTTGCAGTAGTAAAATATGTTGAGTGAAACTGTTGATATAGAAGATGTATGGTTGTGGAAAAGGAAACCTCTTGTGCTGCAAGTCTATCAATTAAAGCTTCTAATTCGTCTTTTTTATATGTTTTAGCATATCTAAATAATTCTAATAGATATTCAATTACTTTAGATTCAGAATTTATTTCTCCAAAATTTTCATTGAATATTTTATTCACTTTCTCCCAATCTTCTCTTTGATTCAAAACACTATTAGGGATAGTGCCTATGTGTTCATAATTCTTTAGTCCTACTGCGAGCGTATTGTCAATTGTTTGATTTTCTAGTTCAAAACCCCCAATATGCCCATAAATATTCATATTTAAACTATCAGCAGTTTTATATGCAGATTCAAACTCCGGATTGTTAAGTCTGTAATATAATTTGATATGATTGATACCACTATTATAATATTCAATTACCTTATCTTTTGCCTCACGCGGATTTGCTACAACGCTATGACCTATATAAGGTTCTCGGTTTTCTTTTGAAATAATTGCACCTCCAGCTGTAAAAACATCTATAAAATCTGGGCTTGGTTTTTTTTGCCAAATTAGTATTGTATCTAGCCAGTTTTGTGGCTGACCCATTATGACGGTCGTTGTTGTTCCATAAGGTAGATAAGTATCAGATAGTTTTTTTCGAGCATCAGCATTTAAAGATTTTGGTGCTTTTTCTCTGTCTCCAAAGACATCAGTTGGATGGATGTGGGTATCAATAAAACTTGGCGTCACCAATTTCCCCTTTGCGTCTATACACTTAATGCCCTTATAGTTTTCAGGGGTATCGACTATTCTTTCAATTGTGCCATTCGAAATTACCAAAGACTTATTGTGTAAAATTTTTTCGTTTTTTACGTCTAAAATATTAGCATTTGTAATTAATAAATCACATTCTACATTTTGCTTACAACTACTAAATACTAAAGTGGTTAATATTATAAAGATTAGGCAATTTTTCATTTATTAGGCTAGGATTTTTTTACTATTTATAAAGGTTTTGTTTATAAATAGTAGCGGATTTTTGCGCACAAATCTTTCGGTTTAACACAGATCATTGTTTTATATTTATGCTTTCGTTTTATTACCTAAAGTGTTTGTTATTGTTTAGATATCTTGTTTTACATAGTGATTTTTTATATTTGAAATACTTTTAAAACTCTGACTGGTTCCTGTCCTCTGTTTTCCCAAGTTCCAATGAATCCTTTTGGTATAATGAAAAAATCACCTTTGTAATATGTTTGTATTTCGCCATTTTCAGGTTGTATAGTTAAACTTCCAATAAGAACATGGATAAATTCTTCTTTTTCGTTTTTGTTAATTTCTTTTTTCGTTGATACTTCCACTAAGATTTCTAATTCTACTCCAGAATGTACAATGCTTTCCTGTTTTTTAGAATCATCAGATTGTGTTACACCAATTCCTGACATTAATTCTCTATCTAGTAAAAAAGGGATTTGAACTTTAGAAGTCTTGGTGCTATCTGCTCGTTTGGTTGAAACTACTGACAATTCCAAATGCAATTTATTGGCTCCATTGTTTGTCCAGTTTCCCGAAAATCCTTTTGGTACAAAAAAGTAATCACCAGAATAAAAGTTTATTGATGTAGAATCCTTAGTTTGTATATCCGCTCTTCCATTTATGTAGTAAACAAATTCATCAATTGGGAAATTATTTATTTCATTCGTTACAGTTTCACTCGATAATATATAAACACTAAGCTCTGAACCGTTGTAGAGTCTTTTTTGGTAGTATTCTCTTTTTGGGTGTGCTTTTACTTTTACCTTAGGGATATCTAATCCTGAAAGATATTTTTTATCAATTTGATAGGGTTCAATTATCGAATCTTTAGTGATTTCTTGAGCAAAAGACAAAGTCGAAATTATCGAAAATAGTATGATCATTAATAGTTGTTTCATTTTAAATTCTTTAAAATATGAACAAGGTTATAGTGCATGGTTAGTTGCTTTGGGATTAAAGTTAGCAAAAAGGTGCGTGCTTGAGGAAAATTCAGAGCTCTTTAATAAGGTTTGTGCTTTTTTTAATTTTCTACTATTCAACAACTTAGTGTAACAGATTTAATTATTCGCAACAAATTGTAATTGTTCTATACTACCAAGTCCTCCATGAATGCCAATTACCCGCGAAACATTCAACTCATTTTCATTGATATAATCTAGCAGAAATTTAGCTCGTTCTTTGAAAGCGGCCTTCGATACCTGGTCTAAAGGATGAAGCGTCTGTCCAGCATAAATAGCAAGAAGAGCTCCTGGACTAAAAAGGTCAGCTTGGATAATGGCTTCGTATTCAGGTACGTAGACCAATAACATATTCTCTGAATGTGGATTATTGCCCGATGCGACCATAGTTACAGAATGTAGTTCTACTGCACCATCATCCAAGGATAGAACACCTTGAACTTGCTGTACATTTGTGCTTGTTGAACTCAGGCTTAGGGCATCAGGAAGCAAGTCAAAATCCGCAATTAGGGTTTCATTAACCTCTTGCTCACCATTTTCACCAATATATACTGTGCCAGCTTCTGAAGCCATTTCCCTAACACCACTATAATGATCTAAATGCGTATGGGTTTGGACCACTCCAATTATTTCTTCGTTTGGATATCCTGCTGGTGACTTTACAGTATTTATTATTGCTCGACTCCATTCGGGAGAAAAAGGAGATTCGATAATTAACACGCCTTCAAGGGTTTTTACTGCGGCAGCCCAATAAGCAATATCTGGTCTCCCAATAATTTTAAGATTAGGACCTACAGTTTGGTCTGGAATACCAAAGCTTAACCAATCATTTCCTGCAACAAAAGCTAAGTCAAGAGGCTGATCTGCGGCAATACTGAAATCAAAATACCGCTCATACCATTGCGAATGAAATATGCCTTTTTGACTTTGTGTTGTATCGTAGACTAAAGGCTGCGTAACGGCTTCTAAATCAAAAAGAGTTGTATCTGTACTTTGGTTGAATTCAACGTTCGAATATTCCTCTTCCTTTATCATTTTGTTATCGTATACATACTTTGCAGTAGTTGGAAAATAAATTAATGTATTGTTGGTCCAATTCTCATATTTAATTTCAAATATTGCATCACCACTAATAAAATCGGATTCTATGGTACTGGCCATCGTTGGTAAAAATGTGTTTTTATTAATATGAAGTGATATATATAAGTCTTCAATTACAGTAGGGATCATAAAAACTCCATTCGTAGTCTTTAAATCTAAACTAGTGTTGCTCACTATCAACTGTTTTATAAGCTCAATTGGATTGCTCATTACATAGGTTTTTAGTTTAGCTTCTATTCTTGGAGCATGAAGCCCACGCGGTTGTACCGCTCCAAAATAGTAAGATCCTGTATCATATTGCCCAGAAATACTTCCTTGCTTATCATCTATTAACATCAACGCTCCAGGAGTTTCATAAGCCAATGGATAATAACTTTCTATTGATGTATAATCTAATCTCAACTTTCTACTATTAAGCGCTGTTGATAACTGGTACTCATAATTTCTAACCAAAATGGGATTTTCTTGAGTCGGTTCTTCTTCTTCAAATTCAAACGCTTTTGCATTAACCGAGTAGGACATTATCTCAACTTCATTAAAAGCGTCAATTCCTCCAAGCGCATCAATAACTTCTTGTAATGAGACTTCATTACCGTTTCCTTGACCTCTAGAGCCATCATCTCGCCCACACGACATAAATATTATCGCTAAAAATAGCATTATCATGCATAGTGAGTTTTCGCCGCCAATTTTCCAGATCGAAGTTTTTGTTCTTTTTGTTTTCATAATATTTGGTTTAAATTTTTGATGCTATTTTTTCAACTTTGTAAAGTGCTAGCACGTTTCAAACATAGATGCCTGTAAATCATTTTCACATTATCAAATTTTGAAACTAGGATTGTTAGAATTACTTTCTAACTAATTTGCACTTGGGTTATATGAATGATTGTACATCTTCATTCTTTTCTAAGGCGAAGTAAGTCGAAATATTAAGTTAAGGAGTTAAGCGTTATAAATGTTAACTTATTTATAACTAGAAATTACTTTGAAGAAATTTTCTATACTGTGAAGGTGTTGTTTTCGTATGCTTCTTAAAAGCCCTGCTAAAGGACACTTTATTATTAAAACCAACTTTGTAAACAATATCAATAATATTTAATTCATTTTTTTTATCTAATAGAAGGAGTTCCTTAGCCTCTTCGATTCTATATATGTTTACAAGCTCATTAAAATTCATTTTAAAATTTTCATTGATAATTCGTGAAGTGCTATGCCTGGTGGTATTCAATTTCTCAGCAAGAGTGTCTAAAGTCAAACTATTTTCCCGATATATCTTTTCTTCTTCAAACAGCATAGTTACCTGATCTTTTAGCTCAATAGAAAGGCTTTTGGTAAGCATTGAAGTTTCATATTTTTTAAACAATCGGTTTCCTTTAAAATAGACGCCACTAAATAAATCTGGTTGAATATATGCCGAGTAACCAAGAAATAAAACCATAATCGACATGCATAATAGCTGCAAATGATAAAGAAATCCAACAGTGTAACCGTTTATCGTTAGCACTGCATAAACAATATACACCAAAATAAAAGCCAGATGTATTTGATATATTATTTGTAACCAATTTTTACTCTCTCTATTAAAATGATAACCACCTTTGGCTACAAAATGAAGTTTTTGAATTAAAAACCCATAAATAATTAACGATGCTAGTTTGGCAGAAACTAGAAACAAAATAACAGATTCGGATATAAATGCATAGTCATTCGTTTCTCCATTAATTATGAAATTAAGTTTTGTTCTACTAGATAACAGATAGGAGGGTAATAAATATCCTAAAAGTATAAGGGTTGGTAAAAAATGTAATAGATCTATTTTAGAGAAACGCTGTTTTAAAGTGATTCTTTTTAGATATAAATAAAGTAATGGACCGTATAAAAAGGCAAACCCAGATGATAAATAAAGCGCATGCGGAAACTTGTATTGATAGTTAGCTCCGTAAATACATAGATGCAAAATAAATAATGAATGTGTAAAGATCAAGGTGCTTATGAAAATTCGCGCTATGAAATCAATTCTTTTATTAAAATTTATAATAATTGCTACAAAAATACCGACGAAGGTGATGTAAATAAATAAAAACCACCAAGCATTAAATTTTGGCAAAAAAGTGGTCGTTAATCTTATAAATTCTGGTGAATTTCGTATCCCATCAAAACCTTCATGATCTAAGAAATTGGGATTAAATTCTTCTACAAAATAATTTTTAACATAGATTTCTGCTGCTGCGGCATTTCCGAGTCCAGCGTAACTCAAAGCAATTTTTTTGAATACTCTTGCCTTATTAGAATTGTCCCGATCTAATTCTAATTTATAGCGTTCTATAGCTTTTTTGTAGTTAAGTTCTCGATAATATTTTTCGGCTAAAAAAATATTACTCCCTTTAACTTCCTCAATATCAGAAATTTCTTGTGTATGTTGAGCCAAAATGGTACAAGATGGAACAAACATTATTAAAACCATAATAACCAAAAAATGCTTCATTGTACAATTAATTCTATTTCAATGTAGTGAATATAAAATTTGACTTCTAAGAATTAATCAAAAAAGAGTTACAGATTATAATGATTTACGTTTTTTCCATTAAGTAATCTGTTATCTAAATTTGAATTATTTTGGACACCACTATTACAATGCTCAATAACCTGATTTAGTCTTGCAAACCTAACATCATGCATATTAGGATTTAGATTTCATTCCACTAATGTTATAGACCAATTATATATACTAAATCTAAATAGAATGGGCGGAGCCGGTTATCATAAATTACTCATTTCTATTTTTATTGCTTTTTTTGATATAAACAACTAAACCAATAACAATAATAATAACGATAGCGAACGCCCAATACAATATCGTAGCCACACTTGAAACTAGTTCTTCAGTATCAAAATTAGTGTTGCTAAAGCGTTTCGTGTTGACTTCACTTTTAGGAATATATATGTAATAGGATAGAATATTTTCCACTTCTTTAACTTCAGAATAATAGTCTTTAAAGTCTTGTGGCTTTACATAACTATTTTTGTTTTCAAGTTCATATTTGAGATAAAGTGTTCTTCCTGATGTATCCATTTTACTGGACATTGAAAAATCAAAATTTTTAGAATTTACTTCTTTTTTATCCGTACTACGACCCCATCTTGTTGGTAGTTTAATGGTAATATTGTGTGTTTTATGTGTTGGGTACACTAAAGCAAAAGGAGATTTTCGAGTCTTTTCATTAGGTGAGATTAAAACATCCACAATACTGTAGGGCATGAAATCTACGGCTATATTTTCATCATTCCCAACCATGGGATTCCATATATCATTAATTTTGTAATATTCTTCAACAATTATCTTATTGGATATGCTATCATCATCAAAACTCGGTTTTTCAATAACTTCAACATCACTGTAAATATTTTCATAATAACTTTTAAAGTTATCGCTTAGAGATGACAAACTACTCGATTTATAAAGGCTTCTCATCACATCCGCCTCAGCCCCTTTATATGATGTCATAACTCTTAAGGTACCAGGTCCTCCAATGGTCGGCAAATCGAATATATCGAAAACTTCGACTGAGCTCTTGTTGTTTGGAGTAACCTGTTCTAAGTCTGAAACACCGTCTTTGATCACCAACACTTTTCCATAATCAGGAAATGCAACAGACTTATAGTTTCCAAACTGATTACTTATAGTCGGATCGTAAAATTGGCTCTCATTATTACTATCGACTACATTAACGACAACATGGTCAAATATACTCGGAGATGGTAAAAACTGATGTAGAGATTCTCCGTAATAGGAATTAACAAGCACAGGGTAAGCTTCAATACCCATTTGACGCAACATGGTAACCATGAGCCAGCTTTTATCTTTACAATCACCAAAGCGCTGTTCAAGGACTTTACTTGGTAAAAAAGGTTTATAAGCACCGATCCCAGATTCTAAACCAAGGTATCTGATTTCGTTTTGTACAAATCGCAATGTTGCTGTAATACGATCTCCTTCATCTTCTGAATTTGTCTTAATCTCTTCTATTTTTGCATCTAAAGCCGCTGATAATTTTATGTCTTCTTGGTAGATACTTAATGCCCAATCGACAACCGTTCCCCAATCCTTATATTCTGAAACAAATAAATGCTCGTAAGGTAAATACCAAGTCGGTGCATTGTCTTCAAATATGGCTTTTTCAGGTAATATAGATTGCCAATTGTAAGTCGTATAACCATTATAGTTTCCTGTTTTAACTACAATATCAGAATTTATAGTTTTATGCTTCAAAGGCTTATTAGTGATAATATAATAGTTGATTTTTCCAACAGGTTCAGCATCATTTAGAATGGTTGCACCAGAAAAATTATTACCACGTATTGGGTTAAACCCTCTAATGGTATAGCTCATATCTATAATATCGCCATTTCTAATATCTGCTAAATTATTTATGGCATTGAGGCTTCCATCATAAATATAACTTTCTGCATTAGATTCTTGTCTTATGGTTTGGAAGTCATTAATCTTAAGTTTATTAATTTCTTTTCCGTTTCTAATCACCTTAATATGATGCAAAAATAGTTGCTGATATGTAGGATCGTAATTGATGGAAATTGAGGATCCATCTTGTACTCCGACATTATCTGTTATTTTTCTGACTAAACGAATGTAGCGCTCTTCTTTTGGAACGTGAACTTGTTCATCACTTAGAAGCGTCAATAAACCGTACGAAATCTCTTTTAAATCGATATCTGAATTTTCTTCAAACGATTGATTGACAACCCAATTTGGTGTCTTACTGACATTAATTTGTGCATAACAGACACTCAGGTTACATAAAAAAAATAGGGTTAAGGCAAATAGTTGGTTAGTTTTAATATGCATAATCATAGATTGGAAAAACAAATAAACTAAAAATATGATGCAGACCAACAAAAATCACTATAAAATTTAGATGACGTCATATTGGTATCATCTGAAACATCAACTTGTATATAATACCAAAAATCTAGAGGCTTTCTTATAGCTTTGAGAATTATTATAAGTAAAGTTTAGAATTTTTAATTAGTTCGCGATAGGTGCTTCTAAACAATGATTTGGTATTCCAAATCCATCAACCAAAACACCAATATGTGGTCTTAATTCTGTAGAAAGGCGTTCTACACGATTACGTATGGCTTTAGATTTTGTCCCACTTATATAGCCTTGTTCTAAGTACCAAGATGCATCGTTTCGCAATTCATACAAGGCATATAAAACACCTAGCTTTTGAAATAACAATCTGTTTTTTTCATCTTTAATAGTTTCAGTGAAATCTACAAACGTGGTATATGCTAATTCTATACTATAGGCTTTTCCTAAAGTGAGTAAATGGGTTTGCACCTTTAAAAAGGCTTGATACGATGGCATTCCTTTTTTTACATAATCTCTAATGCGCATGGCGACCGTGTATGTTAGTCGTCGTGTACGATAATTAAAAGCATCTTTATGAAATGTTGAATTGTATAAATGATCTTTGTCTGTATTATTAGTATACACAGGATTAATAGTGCTTAGAGTGTCACTCAATCTCGAACCTAATAATTTAAGAACAGCTGTAAAACCAGCACTATTAAATTCCGATTTAAAATCAGATAAAACACCCTTAGCAGCGAGTTGTAGTAAGACGTGGTTATCACCTTCAAAGGTTGTGAAAATATCGACATCGCCTTTAAGATCAGCAATTTGATTTTCCATTAAATAGCCTTTTCCTCCACAAGCTTCTCTAGATTCTTGTATAGTATCATTGGCAAACCATGTAATTATAGACTTAAGTCCGGCAACTTGTGTTTCAATTTTTCGTTTGTCAGTTATGCTTTTGTCGCTATAGACTTTCATCATCTGTGTGAGTGTGACATCATAGACATAGCAGCTTGCAATTGCAGGAGTTAAACGTAATTGATGGCTAGGATAATCCATCAGTAAATCTTCCTGAATTTTTATACTATCATTAAATTGTCGTCGTTTTAATGCATGTTTCACGGCAATAGCTAAAGCTTTTTTTGCGCCACCAAGTCCAGCACGAGCCACACAAATTCGACCACCAACTAAAGTTCCTAACATGGTGAAGAAACGTTTACTTGGGTTTTCTATCTTCGAATAATAGCTGCCATCTGCTGTAATATCTCCATATTTATTTAGTAAGTTTTCTCTCGGTACACGGACTTGATGAAACCAAATTTTCCCATTATCTACACCATTAAGTCCTAGCTTATAACCATTGTCTTCTATTATGACACCAGGCATTAAATTATGTTCTGTATCACGAATAGTAACTAAAATAGCATGCACACCATGATTTTTTCCATCTACAATGAGTTGCGCAAATACAGAAGCCATTGTAGAATGTAAAGCGTTACCAATATATTCTTTATTGTCATTTTTTCCTGGTGTATGAATAACAATACTGTCTGTTTCCTTATCATAAGTTGCCGTGGTTTTAATGCCTCTTACATTAGAACCATGCCCAGTTTCCGTCATTGCAAAACAGCCTAGAAGTTTAGCTTTCCCTGTTTCAGATAAATATGCATCGTGATGTTTTTTAGTTCCCAATTTCTGAATACTGCCGCCAAACAATCCAAATTGTACACCAAATTTTATAGCCATACTACCATCTACATACATCATATTTTCAAAAATAGCTGCATAGCCAGGCATATCATCAATACCTCCATACGCTTTTGGATAGGCCATAGCACCATATCCTTTCTTACCTAAGAATTCCACTTGTTTTAACACATGTGCTCTAAAGGATGCCTTATCTCTTCTTAGATTCCATTTAAAAATAGGATCATTTAACGCTGTTCTAAAGGTATCAACAGCAGTAGTATGTTCACCTTTTAGTAGATTATCTATCTCGTTAGGATTGTAATAATTTGAAGTAATTTCTTTGACAACCTCTATTTCAAATAAATGATTGTAATGATTGGGCTGAATACCCAGATTAATTTCAATGTCTTTTAGATGCGGATTAAACGGACAGTCTTCATAGTTATGGCAAATCATTTTTTGACTGAAGGTCGAAAGGGGATAGGTGTCACTTTCAACCAACTTTATACCCGAATTAGAAATGATTTGCTTCCAATGTTTAAGTTCTTGATAGGCTGGAGGAGCTTTTCTATCTAAGTATGCTGTGAGGTATTTACTATCTTGTTTTGTAAGTGTATCATCTTTTTCTATCGCTTTTTTAACCACAGAGATTTCAGAATATGATAATAAATCATCTGACCATATCATATAAAAAAATGGGATATATTGTAATACACCGCGAGAATAATCTTTTATTTCCATAGGATGAATTTACGGAAAAAATATAATCCGTTTAGTGCATACGCGCTTTATAAAATATAAATTGAGGCAAAACGTTATAAAGACATTTTATATACTATTTAAATGAGAGCATCCTGAGGATGGTTTTATTTAAATACCAGTAGAACCTTAATCATGTTTTTAGTTTCTATTTGTTTTAATTATGAATCATCCACTGGATAATCCATAGTTAAAAGTGTCCTATAACCTGCCTGACGGCAGGCAGGTGTACTTGCGTTATGTACAACATGGGCTTTATTCACAAGGTTTTTATTTAAAACTAATAAGTTCATGAAGTTCGAATACCTATTTAATAAAATAGAATACCTGAGGGTAAAGGGCAGAGGAGTGGTGGTAAATCGAGTTTGCGAGATTAGCTTCGCTGAATCTTCGATTTCACGATTTATTAAAGCAATAAAAATGGTATGAGTAAGAGAACCTAAACCTACTATTCTACTATTTAAGAGAAGTTTTATCCCGTTTGAGCTTTTTTAACTTCTATACTATTTATTATTAGCTAACCTTTCACATTAAATCAATTTTAAAAAATGAGGATAATAATAAGAATTGCCAATATTTTAATTATTTCATTAAGTTGTTTATGCTGTTCTAATAAAAACAATACCATAGACAGTTACATTGGCATGGATATTCCAAAGGATTCAATAGACAGCTACTTGGATTCAAAAATGAAATCCTTAAACATACCTGGTTTAGCTATTGCAATTATAAATGAAGGAGAAGTTGTTTATCACCAAACAAAAGGATATGCCATAATAGAAGATAAAAAGCCAGTTACAAAGCAGACCATATTTGAGGGAGCTTCTATATCTAAATCGATTTTCGCCTATTTTGTAATGAAATTTGTTGAAGAAGGTAAATTAGATTTAGATAAGCCCTTGTACCAGTATATGCCATATCCAGATATTGCATATGATGAACGTTATAAAAAGATAACAGCAAGAATTGTCTTAAGTCATCGTTCGGGTTTTCCAAACTGGCGAGAAAATGAAAAAGATGGTCTATTAAAATTAAAATTCGATCCAGATTCCGATTATGGTTATTCAGGTGAAGGCTATGAGTATTTAGCATTAGTTCTAAAGCATATAGAACAGACTGATTGGAATGGTTTAGAATCAATTTTTCAAGAAAAGGTAGCGCAACCCTTAGGAATGACGCATACCGTTTTTATTGAAAACACCCATACTAATGAGCATAAAGCTGCCGCTTATGTTCCAGAGGGCAGAGTAGATGTAGCTAATAATTATTGGTCAAAAAAAGATAAAGGAATTTTTTCTGCGCCTTCGTCTATTCATTCAGAACCTATTGATTTCTCTAAATGGATGATTGCCGTTATGAATAAAGAAGGGTTAAGTGAAGAAAGTTTCAAAACATTATTTACTCCTCATTCTTTAGTAGAAGAAACAGAGTATTACGACATATATTATACCCTTGGTTTTAATATACCAAAAATCCCTCTAACAGATATTTACCTTCATGGAGGGAATAATATCGGTTTTACATCTTGGTTTGCATTAGATAGTAACAAAAAATGGGGATATGTGCTTTTTACTAATTCAGAATTCGGAGAATTATTAGGTGAAGAGCTATTACTTTACCTTGCTGTAGGACCAGATAAAACAAAACTATATTGGAGTATTAGTGGCATATTAATAATTATAATATGTAGTTTTAGTTACTTAATTATTCGAGTTAGAAAACGAATAAAAAACAATAAAAGGATAAAGACATAATAGCTTAGAATGAATAACATTAAATTTAATAGAACAGATTATCAACTTTTAGGTATCTATTTTTTATTTTATTGGGTTTGGAATAGTTTTGACACCTTTTTTGAAACTAATCATTTTTCATCTATTGAAATTTTTGTTTTAGTTCCAATCAGGATTCTACAAATGACTATGCTTTTATGGTTTATTAGGTGGGTGATAGAAACATTCTTAATAGCGAATAAAAGTTATATTGGATTATTTGGTATTGGTATATTTGGTTTATTTAATATTGGTTTTTTCTTCTTTTTATTAAACAATCATTATATTCCTTATGGTCATATAAAATGGGAAGAACTGCCTTCAGTAGGACGAATTATTTTCTTTAATGTTGAAGATTCTATTATTAATGTTTCAATTCCGTTGGTATTATTATTCGGAAAAAAATATTACAATTATCGTGAAGATCAGCTTATCCGAATTAATTTACAAAAAGAGCTAGAGCTGAAAGTTTTACGAGCACAATATGATCCACATTTTTTATACAATAGCCTTAATACAATAGATGCTTTAGTAGACTATTCTTCTAAAGAAACTATTAAAAAATATATTTCGAATTTAGCAGCACTTTATCGTTATCTTATTCATAAAAAAGATGAAGAAATTGTTTTACTTGAAGAAGAATTATCCCTTATAGATAAGTACTTTTTTTTAATAGAAACACGCTTTGAGGGTGATTATAATTTTGAAATTTTGAGAAACGCTTCTCATGAAAATAAATATATACTTAATGGCGCTTTATTAACATCTATTGAAAATATAGTAAAACATAATACAGCTGATAATGGTATTATAATTAAGACACAAATTCATATTGAAAAAGGAAAAATTAGAATTGAGAATAATAAATCTAATACAAACAATAGAGAAGAATCATTAGGTACTGGCTTAAAAAATCTAAGAAAACGCCATGAATTATTAGCAGATAAGACCATAAAAATAATAGAGGATGAACAAAGATTTATTTTAGAAATTCCTTTACTAAATGTAATAGATTAATATAGCAAATTATAATGGATATTTTAATTATTGAAGATGAGAAACCTGCTTATAAAAAGCTATTAACCTATATAGCTAATTATTTAAGTAATGATTTTACACATACACATATTCGTTCTGTAAATGAGGGTATTGACACGTTGACAAACTCTAATACTTATGATCTTATTTTTGCTGATATAAAAATATTACAAGGCACCTCATTTGATATTTTTAGTCGAGTCACTTTTTCGACACCAATCATTTTTTGTACAGCATATAATGAACATTTATTTAAAGCTTTTCAGACTAATGGTATAGCATATGTTTTAAAACCTTATTCTCAAGAAGAATTAAATGAGGCCATTAAAAAGTTTGAAACACTTTTTCAGACTAAACCCTATGACAAAGACATTTTTAATGATTTTAAGTTGTTATTAGAAACTAAAGAAAATACATATAAAAAGCGATTTGCTGTAAAAAAGAAGCAAGATATTAAGCTTATTGAAGTTGATACTATATGTTTTATCGAAGTTTTCGGTGATCAGTGTAAGCTATATGACACCAAAGGTCGGTTTCATACTATTTCAAAGAGTCTAAGTAATGTATACAATGAGTTAAACCCACATCAGTTCTTTAAAGTTAACCGAAGTCAAATTGTGAATATTAACTTTATAGAAAGTATTTCACCTCACAGTAAAAACAGATTATATCTTAAGATTGATAATATTAAAGATTTAATAGTAACCAGTACATCTACGACTAAAGCATTTAGAATATGGTTAGAGCATTAATATTTAATCGTCTTTTTATCCCATTTTATTCTAAATTTATGTAGCCTCAACTTTTTTCTGTTTTTTAATATTCAATAATGCTGCAATTTAGTACCATAACTAAAATGTACATCAATGAAAACGTATTTTACAATCGCTCTTATTTTATTTTATTCTATAATTTTCGGTCAAGACCAACCTATAGCTCAAATTCCATTTACCTTAAATGACTATGGACTTATGACAATAACCTTGAAAGTAAATAATTCGGATGTTTCAAATTTTATTTTAGACACAGGTTCTTCAGTAACCGTTATTGATGAGAAACTAGCTAGGCAATTAGATTTATCAATGCAAGAAGAAGATGCTAAATTAACAGGTGCTTCCGGAGTTAACAATGATGTTAAGAAGACTCAAAAACAACACATTATTTTAGATGATAAAATAGAATTAAAAGAGATAAAAATGTATGTCACAGACTTATCATATTTGGACGAAGTCAATGGACTAATAGGATATGATATATTTAAAGAATATGTCACTGAAACAAATTTTGATACAAAAACAATATATTTTTACAAGCGCAAAAGCAAGCCAGATACAAAAGGCTATACAGCTATAAATTTTTCAGAGCCTTTTTGTACTCCAGAAATAAAAATTTCTTTATCGCTCCCAAATGATGAATCATTTTCAGGAAAAGTACTCTTTGATACTGGTAATGTTACGGTACCATTAATTTTTAATTCACCATTTGTAGATAAACATCTACTTTTAAGAAAATTTGACAAACTCATTACAGATGAGTCTATAGGAATTGATGCTGAGTATAAAAAATCTACACGCGGTGTTGTTCCATTTATAAAAATCAAAAAATTTAAACTATCAGAAATACCTGTCAGATTCTCTAATGCCAAACAAGGTATGTCATCAAAAGAAGCTTATATGGGTAATCTTGGACTAGAATATATAAGCAAATTCAATTTTATACTAGATTATAACAAGAAAAAAATCTATTTAAAACCCAATGAATCGTTTAATGATCCCTTTAATTTTCCACTAAGTGGAATTCGTTTAGAAAAGAAGGAAAAAGAGATTTTTATCAGGTCAATTTCTAAACCTAGTGTAGCTGCTAAAAAAGGTCTTAAAGTCGGACAACAATTAATATCCATCAACGGTATTGAAAATAAGGATATTCAATTTTACTACAAACTATTGGAAAATGAAGGTAAAGAAGTCTCTATAGTTGTAAAATTAGAAGATGGTTCATTAAAAACTGTGAAAATTTTATTAGCAAGATTGATTTGATACAGGTACATAATGCACTTCATTCCTGTTTATAAATATTTCATTAATAATGACTCAAATACAGAACAATAATTTTTAATCAAAAAAAATAAATTATGAAAACAAAACTAATCACTTTAGGATTAATTGGTCTATTTTTTTACTCTTGTTTAGAAAAAAATGATTCAGATAAAAAAGTAGCAACAGAAGGTAATCTGCAAACGATTACAGAGCAAAAAAGTAATACCACTGAGATAGAAATTGTGGAGGAAGAACTTCAGACCATTACAGAACAAAAAAGCAACATTGACAAAGAAGTAATTATCGAAAAACTTGAAACTATTACTGAGCAACAAGAGAAGTAAAATATTTTATAACATCATATAAAATTAATTATTATTGTAAGTTAATGCCCAAGTACTGCACATTAAAACCAATACTAAGGCTTCAGGGATATTTTACATACTTTTCAAATAAGAAGATCCTGAGGATGGTTTTATTTAAATACCAGTAGAACCTTAATCATGTTTTTAATTTCTATTTGTTTTAATTATAAATCATCAACTGGATAATTCATAATTAAAAGTGTCCTATAACCTGCCGGCAGGCAGGTGTACTTGCGTTATGCTAAGATGAGCTTTATTCACAAGGTTTCTAGTAACTAAATGAAATTATATACTATACAATATTTAAATGTTACAAAGCGTTACAAAGACATTTTATATAACGTCTTATTATAGGACTTTTATGTCCTATAATGTACTTGCGTTATGTACAACATGGGCTTTGGTTAAAAGCGCATGTTAGTAATCTTATTATAGAAAAATTTAATCTATAAATTTCTTTACTCAGTTAATGGAACACTCTTTTTCTGTCAAGGTGGAGTAGTAGGGAAAATGTGTGTGTAATGGTTTGAAATTAGCTTGTATTCAAATATTTACGTTTTTTCTTTAAAGCAATCACTCATTTTTTATATATTTAAGTTCTCCCTTAATTAATTTCTAGCACCAATTAGGTATATTAAAAAAACTATATATAAAATTATATAGCTAAAACAAAATGCTCAATATGTTTGTGAAGACAGAGAGAGGAGAGTAATGTGCTAGTAATGGTGATAATTTTTTTTGAATTAAAATGGAAATAACAGATTTACATAATAAGCTTTTTGATATTCTCTATGAATACTCAATTGAAAATAAAGAATTTAGATTTAGACCTAGAAAGACAAATAGAGCAAATAAATTAACTGAGGGTTATTGGTTTTTAGGTAACACAGATTATTTAGCAGTTGGTTTTTGGCAAGGCGATAATTGGAAAACTAAAGTACCAAACATTAGTATAATAATTAATAAAGATGAAAAGTGTTTTATGCAATTTCATGCTAATGATTCACTATTAAAAGCAAAATTTATACATGGATATATTATAAAATCATTTGGTATAAAACTTAGTTATGATGAATTTAAGTCCAATAACTTTAGTTACTCACATAAAATCGAAAGTAAAAATAAAAGCTTGAAGGAAGCTATTTATTATTTCTTAAATTATTATTGGCCTTTAATAGATGATGAAATTGGCGACATGAAATCTGAATATAGAGAAGCAGGAATTTCATTAATACCAATTGATACGTTTAATAAAGATGTTGAAAAAATAATTCATCATAGAGGAATTCTTGAAAAATATAATAATGAAGTTAGCCAAATAAATGCTAGTAGAATTCATGGTTTTACAATTAGCAATTACGGACCTGTAAAACACACTTATTTAAATGGGTTTCCAAAAAATACTCAATGGATATTTTTGACAGGAGAAAATGGAGTAGGTAAATCAAGCATAATTAAGGCACTAGCTTCTACTATTGCTCATAGAATAATAAAACCCTCAGAATTTGTAACAGGTAAAAAATTTGAATGTTTAATATTTACAAATTCTGATCAAAGTAACGCTCTCCATATAAAAAGAGTCGATAATATCAATATACGCAAGAGAAAACCATATACTGTAGGTTTTGCAGCTTATGGACCGTTTAGATTAAATACAATTTATGGAGGTTTATCAAAAACACAATTAAAGCAAGCTAATAATAAAACAGGAAACCTCAAGTCTCTTTTTGAGAATGACGGTTTTTTATTAGATTTAGAATCGCAATTCAAGGAATGGTATGACTCACCAAATCATCAAGATTTTGCAAAAAGGAGCTTTTATATTAAAGAGTTTATAGAGTCTATACTTCCAAATGTTGGTAAAGTTGAATTTGGAACCGAATCAAAAAAAGGACAACCAAAAACTAAATTTTATGAAATTGACGATGATGGAGAACTGCATAAACCAGTAGGAATTGAAAAACTTTCTTCAGGATATTTGAGTATAATGGCAATGATGAGTGATATGTTAATTCGCTTATCAAGACAACAACCAAAAGTAGAAGATCTTTCAAACTTAAAAGGTGTAGTTTTTATTGATGAAATAGATATTCATCTTCATCCTAATTTTCAAAAACATTTTGTACAACAACTTACTGAAGCCTTTCCTAATGTGCAGTTTATAGTTAGCACGCATAGCCCAATCCCATTATTAGGTGCACCCAAAAATTCTGTTATTTGTGTTGTAAAAAGAAATGTAGAAAATGGGACATATTTAGAAAGAGTAGATGATAAAATTTATTTAGAAGAGTTATTGCCTAATTCAATACTTACTTCACCGATTTTTGGAATGAACGACATTACAAATAACAAATTAGATAAAAACAAACAAATTAGGACAGAAGATAGTTTTAGTGAGATTAAGATAAATGATTCTTTAGAAAAAGAAATAAAATATTATTTGAATGAAGAAAAACAAAGGGATTTAATAGAACGTTTAAAGAGTAAGCGTAAATGAGATTTGTAACTAAACCTGATGCGGATAAAAACACGCTTCTTTTATCCAGACAAAGCACTTTAACTTCTCTATTAGATATCGCTGTTAATTCAAATAAGGCTGCTATTAGTGGTAGTGTTTATAGAGAACCTTATCCCGATGCTTTTGAGACTAAGTCAAGGGTTGAAGATAAATTGGCTCTAACATATTTTAATAAATGTGCATATTGCGAAAAATTAGCAAAAGCAGATATTGAACACTATAGACCAAAAGGAAAAGTCAAAGAAGACAATACCCATAATGGTTATTATTGGCTATGCTATGAATGGACTAATTTGCTTCCATCTTGCGTAAAATGTAATAGAGATGGTGGAAAACATAGTAAGTTTCCAATTTCAGGAATAAGGATTGCTCTTCCGACATTATTACCAGGCCCACAATTAGATTTGTCAACCCATAAGGCAAATCATGCTACATTGTTAAATGAAGAACCACTAATTCTTCATCCAGAGATTGATAATCCAGAGAATTATTTTGGGTTTAAGCATGACCAAAATAGAAAAGGAATTGAAATTTATGGTACTGACAATGGAAATAGGGGAGATACTACAATTAGTGTATGTAAACTAAACAGACAAGAGTTAAGAATTGAAAGATTACGTATTATTACAGATTTTAAAACTGCAGTAAATCACATTTTTAAAAAGAGATTAAACAATACAATAAATGACAATCAATTAGTAGATAGACTCATTGACTCAATTGAATTAATGGAAATAAAATCCAACGATGTAGAGTTTGACCATACTTTATTTAGAAAGTTTATGCTGAAATCTCAGAATAATTTTAATTTAATAGTCATTAGCTGTTTAGAAAATAGTCAAAGAATAATTGTTCTTGAAGCTTACAATACTTATTATTCTTGAATTAGGAAGTGAGTGTAGAAGGATTTCTGAAATTACTAATTGTATTCACTTTAAAGTTATAAACAATGGTGTTAATAACTATTATTAACACTTTAAAGTTGCATGTTACTTTTTTCACTATATTTGTACTGTGAATTTATATCATGGCATCAAAAGAACAAGTAAAAAACTTCTTAAAGGAGTTCAAAGTAAATATGGGTATCTGGGATATTCTTTTCCTCGACAATAGAGGAAAAAATTCACAGACTCTTGCTGACTTGGAATTAATGCCTAATGAAAGAAAAAAAATTCTCGAAAATTTAGTAATTGATGATTACTGCGAGGGCCCTCTTGAAGAAACTCAATATGGAGGTTCAGAAATGTGGGTGTTCGGCAGGACGTTGAGAGGAAAGGAAGTTTATATCAAAATTACACTTGGACTTGAAAATACAAGCGTGATTTGTATTTCTTTTCATATAGCAGAGTATCCAATGGAATATCAATTTAAGTAATTATGAAGAGCCCATTTACAGGTAAAGAAATGTCTATTGAAATTAAAAATGAAGATTTAACTTTTAGAAAGGAAACTTTTAATGTTGCCTATCCTAGTTATTTTTGTTCAGATAGTAAAGAATTTTTTACCACAACAGAATTTGATACTGTTAAGATGAGACAAGTCTATAATCAGTATCGTGACAAGTATAACTTGCCCTTTCCAGAAGAAATCAAGGAAATAAGGGCGAAGTATGGCCTTTCTGCAACTAAAATGTCTGAAATACTTGGTTTCGGAATAAATAGTTATAGAAATTATGAAAATGGTGAAGTACCAAACCAATCTAATGCAAATCTTATACAATTAGCTAAAAACCCAATTCAATTTAAATCTTTAGTTGAATTGAGCAATGTTTTTAAAATTGATTCTAACGACAAAAATGATTTTACAGGAGAAGGATATAAACTTCTAAAAAAGATTGATGAATTAATTGTTGAAAAGAAGAAAATTAGATTTTCTATAAGGTTAGAAAATTATCTGTTAGGTAACAAATTACCTGATAATTATTCGGGATATATTAAACCTAACATTGACAAGTTAACTGAAATGGTGGTCTTTTTTGCTGAAAAAATGGAGCCTACTGTAACACCATTGAATAAGTTATTGTTTTATTGTGATTTTCTACATTATAAAAAAGAAGCTATTTCAATAAGTGGAACTAGATACAGAGCAATCAATATGGGGCCTGTTCCAAATGATTATGACAGTATTTTCAGTTATATCGAAAGATCTGGTGCAATAGAGATAATTAAGACTGAATATGATTGGGGCTACAAGCAGCAATTTTTTAGTAATAAAAAATTTGATTCTGAAAAGTTTACTAATAAAGAATTAAATTGTTTAGATAGAGTTTATCAAGAGTTTAAAACTAAAAATACCACTGAAATTATTGAGAAAAGTCATTTAGAGGATGCTTGGATAGATAATTTTGAAAATGGTAAAAGATTAATAGATTATAAATATGCGTTTAATTTAAATATATAAGCCGATAAAAAACAAAAATCCAATCTATTGCTGGTAACAATAAATTGGATATAAAATGGGATTTAAAGTTTTCGAGGACTTCAATAATTAAGACTTATCATCTTAACATTTCCCGTGTTTTGTTGTACAAAGGTACAAATTAAAATTAACTACACAACACCTTGTATAACAGCTACCTGAATAGTAAGCTCAAGCTATTTTTAAGAAATGAGTTAATCCATTAAAAAATTAAAATGATGGAAAAATTTATATTTAAAGTTAACAGACAAAAATTTGAATCTGTTGATGCAATTATTACAGGTAAGGAAATTTTAGAAAAAGCTGATTTATTACCTGTGGAAGATTATGAATTATTAATTAAGGTAAATGAAAAAGGTTTTGAGCCAGTTCAATTAGATGAAAAAATTGATTTAAAAGGAGCTGGAATTGAAGGTTTTTTTGCGAAACCTTACAAGAAACTAATAATTTATGTAGATGATGAACCGATTGAAGTTGATGAGTGTTTTTTGACACCAAATGAGATTTTAACTGCATCAGGAAAGAATGCTAGTGGTTTTTATTTGAAGCAAATTAGCGGACATAGAGAGATTAGTTACAAAAATGATCGAGAACATAAAGTAGCCATAAAGAATGGTCTTAAATTTAGTTCTTGTAAACTTGAACCTACAACTGTTTCGTAGTTATGGGAAATCAAGAGTTAATGAGTCAGTTGCAAAGCAAAGGGCTCGAAACTTGGATGCACACAAATAACTTTGTGTGCTTCAAGTTTATCGTTCCATTAGGAAGGTTTAAAGGAAAAGAAATTGAAATTGCCTTGCAAGGTCATCAATTTCCACTTTTAGCGCCTTCAGGACCACATATTAAACCACATTTACTTCCAATTACAGGTGGTGGAGGTAGACATCCTTTCGGAGGTATACATGATAGAAAAGTTCCGTCACCAGAATATCAGTATTGGAGTCGACCTTTTAGAGGATGGACTTCTGGTATGACTGCGGATGATTATTTAGCGTTCTTAAGAACTTTATTAGATTTCGAATGAAGTATAGTGTAACAATGACAGAAAATGTCAATAGGATATTTTTTGAACACCTCATTAGAGAGGATGGTCAAGAAGATTTATGTTTTGCATTTTATAAATTATCTACTGGAAAGTCAAGACAAACAGGTGTTATCAATGAATTACTATTACCTGAGTTTGAAGATAGAAATGTACATGGAAATGTTAGTTTTAACTCTGTCTATTTTGACAAGGTAACTTCTTATGCATTAGCCAATAATTTAGGAATTTGTTTTATTCATAGTCATCCATATCCTGGTTGGCAAGGAATGAGTTTCGATGATATAGAAGCTGAGAAAATGTTAGCACCAAGGGTTAAGGCGGTTACTGGTTTACCGCTAATTGGAATGACAATAGGAACTGACAACTATTGGAGCGCACGCTTTTGGATTAAGGAAGCTCCAAATACTTATCAAATATATTGGTGTGAATCAGTAAGAGTAGTAGGGAAGTCCCTAAAATCTTATTTCTGTAACGATATTTTTCCCGAATCCAATTTTGGAGAAGAATTTAAACGAACAATATCGTCTTGGGGAGATTCGAAACAACAAGAAATTTCTAGATTAAAAATTGGAATAGTTGGTTTAGGCAGTGTTGGTTACATAGTTGCTGAAGCTCTCTTAAGGACTGGTGTAAAAAACTTAACCTTAATAGATTTTGATTTAGTTGAATTGAAAAATTTAGATAGATTATTAGCAATAAATAGAGCAGATGTAGGTAAGTTTAAAGTAGATGTTCTGAAAGAACGTCTTTTAAACACTGAGCTTATTTCAGATTTAAACATAAATGCAGTACCTTTTAGTATTACTGAAAAAGAAGGACAAGAGGCAGCTCTAGATTGTGATGTTTTATTTTCTTGTGTAGATATGCCATTACCAAGATACACTTTAGATTGTCTGTCATTTGCAAATTTAATACCTGTAATTGATGGAGGAATTGACACAAATCCAAAGGAAGATTTGTCAAATATAGATCAAGCAAGATGGAAGGCTCATACAGTAGGACCTGAAAGAATTTGCATGCAATGTTTAGGTCAATATAAACCTGAGGATGCCTCATTAGAGCTATCAGGAGAATTGGATAATCCAAATTACATAAAAGGACTACCGAATAACCATTTTATTAATAGAGGTGAAAACGTTTTTGGATTTAGCTTAAGCTTAGCAGGAATGGAAATACAACAGTTTTTATCTTTGATTTTAAAACCAAGAGGTATTTATTATGGTCCTAAAGAAATGGATTTTAATACAGGTAATATTGATTTCGATTTTGACAATAAATGCAGACAGGATTGTGCAATTTCTCAAGGATTACTTGGTAGTGCTAATGAGACCAATAAATCATTGGTTATAAAACATTTGGCAGCCGAAAACAGTAGGTCCAAATATGAAACTAACAGAATAAGTAAAAAAAATAAGGGTTTTTATGCATTTTTGAAAGAATCTGTAAATTCTTTATTTAGTTTATAGTTTTCTTGGCCTCATATAATTTTGGTAAAACAATAGGTGAAATGAGCGTACATATTTTAGGGAGTTAGTAATACATGATGTAAAGAAGTCTAGCTATAAATGGGACTTCAAGGCAATCTTAATCAGTTCAGAAGTTTCCTAAAATATAGCGAATGAGCCGTTAATTGTTTCCAAAATTATATGCAGCCTTGAATTTTTGTTTCTTTTGTTTCAAGACAAAAGATATTAGAAACTTAAAAAAAGCCAATTTGGAATTCTAAATATAACAAGTGCATAGATTATTTAAAAATGATTATCCAGTGGATGATTAGTTTTAAATAATCTATGCTCTTGTGGCAATCCACGAGAATCGTCTAAAATTTTTTATCACGTACATTTTATCGTTTACGCGATTTTTAAAAGAACTATAAAGCTAGCTTTTATGTGCGGCTGGCAAGCGGTTGGAAATTGCATATAAAATAAATTACAATAGTAATTTGATTTTATCAACGCAATATGCGGTTGACAGCGGACATTTGACATAACGGCAAATTATAGGACAAATGCTTTTTTAGATCTGCGAAGCAAACCGTTTCTAGTTTAATGCCCAAGTACTGCATATTGTAATGGAATTATAAACACTGTGGGATATTTTACATAATATCATTATAGTTGACAAATGGTACACTCTCATTAAATAACCAACAATAGCATTTGTCCTATAATGTACTTGCGTTATGTACAACATGGGCTTTGGCTAAAAGCGCATGTTATAAATCTAGCTTTTTTTATTTTTTTCTTCTAATATGTTTCTATACTCAGTTAATGGAACACTCTTTTTACGTAGCGACGATAGGAGCGAAGTGGAATGTGTGTGGAATGGTTTATCTTAAATATTTTTTCTATATTTACGTAATCACTTAATTATTAGTGATTAATCCTGCCTTTAAGAAATTATAATAGCACATTTTTTTTAATTACCCACTATTGGGTATGTATTGGTTTTTAATTAAAGCCATAGCATTGTTTACTGTAGAACAAAACCAACCAATTATGAAAAGAGTTGCTATAATAGTACTTGTTTTTATTTCACATTTTAGTTTCGCGCAAGTATTTACCAATAGTTCTGGTAATGGAATTTTTTATACTGAAAAAGCCAAACAATTTAAAGCAGAAACTAAGGTCTCAAAGAAAACAACAGAGGTTAATTTTCAATTAAATTCATTACTTAAATTAAAAAAACCAATTAAGTATTATAAAAAAGTAGGTGACAATAAAATATATACTGTTAAAACATCCTTTGGATGGTCGTTAAAACTTGGCATGACTAATACTGATAATATTACAGACAAAATTAAGAATCCTGGTTTAAACATTGAATTAGGAGTATTGAAGGGGTTAGATAGTATTAATAGAAATGAATTAAGAACTTGGGGCTATTCTTGGGGAGTTTCTAGCAAGTTACAGTATGATAATAAAAAAGTTCTATATAATACAATTGACCAGAGTATTTCAAATGAGTATCCATATACTTTCTCGATTAACAGTCACTTTGAGTTTTATTTAGCAAATTTTGATGCAATAGCCGTTGGAGTAACTTTTGGGTATATCAATTCAACCAATTATAGTAGTTTAAAGTCGTTTCAAGAATTACCAATCGAATTCATGGACGAAAATATTGCTTCTTTAGGTGACGAAATTGGAAAAATCGGATCTTTAAAAAGAACAAATAACCTTTATTTCAGCTTTGCTTTCCCTATTTTTCCTTTTGAACAAGTTGAAAGTAAATCACGAGCAAAGTCTTTGTCAAAAAGTGTATTGGAAAAAGTTGCATTAACACCTTATGTGCATTATTCCTTTTTAGATTCAAATATTCTAAACCCTGGCATTTCATTGTCTTTGGTAAACCATGCTTTGAATAATTCAAGTTTTGAACCATTATTTGATTCTGGATTTAGTATTGGAATTGATTGGATAAGAGATAGTGATGATTGGTCAAAACCAATATTTTTTCTTGGTGGTACCTTGTCTATAGATGGAATAATAAAGAGTTTTGATAAAGAAGATAAAGATTGAAACACAGTTTTTTATTGTAATGAATAAAGAAAACTTAAAATTCACATAACCTAAAAAAGGAGATGCTACATAAAATTATTAAACAAAACTTATCAATTTATGTAAATGTTATAGTTCTTCTATTTATGTCATTTGGTCACTGCCAAAGAAAGCCAATGAACATCAGTCAGGAAGTTCAATTTTATGCTAAACTCTTTGATGAATATAAAAAATTAGAACGACTAACCACCATTACAAACGAAGTAACGAGTAATGCTAAACTTATTCGCAATACTCTCAATAATGGAGTCTATGAAGCACTTAATAGGAAAGCTTCTGAAGAGGCAGGAGCAGCCTCTGGATTAATTGACAATTTATACAATCAATTTGAAAAATTCATCGACAACTATAAACTTCCCGAATTTGAAGACATACCAAAGATAAATAATATAACAAATCTTGAAGGATTGTCATCAAACAAACAACGCGAAATCATTAATATATTCCTCACAGAACTCACTAACGATGCGATCTATTATAATGGTAAGATAACAGATTATGAAACAACTAGCCTTTATTTAAAAAGTATAGAAAATGCCGCTATCAAGTTAAAAATGGAAAATCATTATGTAGCAAAGGCTATTTTACGATATATGAAAGAAGGAGTGCCTATTCCTTGGCAAACAGCTTGGAAATTTCATCAAATTTATGCTAAGAAGCTCTCAGGAATTAGTAATAAAATTAAAAGAAAAAGAAAGTCGTGGGATGATAAGGTCATTATCCAGAGAACAAGATTTGATAATTATAAATCTAATATTAGAACCTTATTATACCTAGAGAAAAATTCTCTGCAGGTGGAGTACGATAAAATCAAAAAGCAAATTAAAGATTACAATGAAAGTCTAAAGGCTATGAAGCTTGAAATTAAGCTTATTAAGGAATATGAACAGGAGTTGATTGTACTGAAACTAAGTATTTCTTCTGAAGAGCAAAGACTGAACAATTTAGAGAGTATTTCAAGAAATTATGCTAAAACTATTCGCAACTTATCGAGAAGGTTAAGTCGAATTAAAGATTGGAAAAATTATAAGTTAAACTATAGAGGTTGTCCTAATGAAGTTGGATATGACAAATGCACACATAATGATGAAAGAAAAAAATTTAGAAATATTCGTAAAAAAACCATTAGTAAACTTAATGATGATATTTCTTATAACAAATCACGAAAAAAGAGTAACGATAATCTAATAGTAAAGGTTCGTCAAGCACTTGAAGATAAAAGAAATAGATTACGTTTTCTAAGAGAAGAAATTAAAAAACTCCCTTTAAAAGAAAGTGATTTAGAAGAATTGGAAATGGAGGTAAAAGAATTTTTTCAACGTGTCGATGTGTTCTTTACACAGAGATTATTAAATGAAAATCAAAGAAATATAGATAAAATACTAACGATATGAAAAAATCAATTATTTGCTTTTTAATTGTTATAGTTCATTTTTCTAATGGATATAGTCAAAATATAGATCCTGTTTTTGCACCTTCATTACCTTTGGAAATAATCCCGAAAATTGAAGATAAGACACTCCAGTTTCTAGAAGAGAATAATAAATATATAGAATTTGATAAATCGGTTTTTCCAGATATTTTTGAGGTCTTTGATGCTGACCCACTTTCGTATGATGCTATTGAAGATTTCTTTGGTGAATTACTTATTTCCGTACCAGAAAATTCACAAGGACTAAATACATTTTTCCCTAATTTCTCGCCTTATGGAAAAGAAAAGCCCATTACAGATAGTAATGCGAAATTCATTAGAGATATGACGCGTTTGCTCCAAAATCTACTAAAAATAGAAGTTAGATTGAACAAGGGGAAATTATTGGAGCTTGCTGTTATGAACCTTAGAACTAAGGTGGATAAAATAACAAACCATATTACGATTAGGTCACCATTACCTAAACTTAACAGTCAGAATGAGATTATAATTAGTAATCAAATTAAAGAATTAACACCTGATTGTTGTGACTACTTTAGCTGGTATAATGATTACCTTTTTGCTATAAATAATTCCACAAAAGAATCAGTAGCAACTAGAATCAAAACCAATCCCGTTGGTTCAAATTTAAAAGAGATTAACTCTATTCCTAATCTTATCAGAATAACCAATTATAATGAATTAATAGACATCATTATTTCTGATCGAAATAATTTATTGAAGTCATTGGATAATATTAATAATAAATTAATCCACTTTGATGAATTAATACGTTCAGAAAATGTAAGACTCCATAATGTTTACCGTCAGGACAAGACGATTTTTTTTCAGTTGAGAAATAAATTTGAGAGCCATATTACAGAGAATATAGCATCTCTTAATATAAAGATTGACAGTATCAATTCACGTCTAGGCAATCTGGTGTCTCAAATTAAAACGATAAATTCTCAAATCTCTGAAGCAGCAGAGACTTATCAAGAATCAGATGCGCAAATCAAGATCAATGAAAGGATTATCAATAGTAAAACTGAAGAAAATGGTGAGTTAGCCTCGCAAATTTTAACTTTGATGGAAGAAATTCAAACATTAAATCAAGAAAAAAGAGAATTACTCAAAAATTGCGAATCCGAAAAAGCTACAGATGATTGCATCACTAATCCTGAGAGATTAAAAGAGATTCATGAAATTATTAATAAGAAGATTATGAAGTTTGAGTCTCTTGATGTTCAAAAAAATAGTAATGCCCAAGTAATTTATGCTAAGAATGAAGAGAATACGGCACTTTTGGATAAATCTTTGATTAGTTATGAAAAATTTATAGAGCTCAGAGATGAGTATAAATTGATATTAGGTTCATATGGAATTACTGAGCCAAAGGCAAGGAAAGACCTAAGTCTATTAACTAGAACTAAATATTATTATGAAGGTATTCATGAGAAATTTCTAATTGGCATTGGGGAAAAACTGTCGCCTTTAGAAGAAAGAATAAATGATCTCCTGAAGCCAGTTCTTGTAAGACCAAGAATTGAATTTCCGGAGTTACCTGGAACAGATTTTGACAGGATAAATAATATGCGAATAGATAATTGGAAAGGAACAAGTATTTTTAATAACTAAATTAAATAGAGTTTCCTTATTTTTCTTTTCAAATGTTACTCTACTCTGTTAATGGAATACTCTTTTTAAGAAAGGACAGAGAAGTGTATAAAAATGTGTGTGGAATGGCAATAGAAATTTTACTGATTTTGAATTTGCTTTAGAGTTTCTATAAATGACGCAAAAATTTTCTTGTGAGAACTTAAAAAATCATCTAGACAAGACCTTAATGAAGTAATATTAATATAATGCTTATCGAAAATTTTATTTTCAATAAAATCATTTACATTTAAATTAAAAATATCTAAGAAATGATTTTGCTCTTCTAATAATACCAATTGATTAAAGTAATCACTAAAAAGATATTCTTCCCAATTATCGAGTGTATTTTTTAAGTTTTTTTCTACACGTAATATCCTTTCAAATACTTCGTAATAATCACTAGAACCATTTCCAATATTACTCTTTAAGTTTTCTTCTATTGAAATTATACAAAGACATTGATTTAAATTTATTTTTCTATATAAACATTCAAAAATGCAGCCATAAAATATATTAGCAGAATAGTTTGCTATTACATTAAGATTAAACTTGTTAGATTTTGGTAGTTTAAAAGTCCTAACATAACCATCGAAGTATATTTTTGAATCTTCTCTAAAATGCAACACAAATTCATCAATTCTTCTATCATATCCAAAAAGTACATAATTCAATTCAGCAGCTATGAAATGTCCTATTTCATGGATAAAAGCTCTTTGTAAATCGTTCATTTAGTAAATGTAATGTATTGTGGAAACCCGTAATCAATTACTTGCTAAATTTTACTATATTTAGCTATTCCCTTAATTAATAACCAAATAAGATTACAACTGATTATCGTAATGAATTTATTCATTTACGATGCTGGATTGTTGTGGAATGACTTGTCTAAAATAAAATTTCTAACAGCATAAGATGATTATTAATAATTTAACTTTGAATAAATTTCTATAATGGAACATTTAAATATCATTTTACCTTTGACATTACTTCTAATAGGTTTTTTATTAAAACTCTTTATTGGAAGAAATATTGAAACCCCTCATCTCATTGAAGCATTATGCGAGCTTCCTGTCGATATTATGTTTCTGGCATTATCTTTTGGTATTGGATTTACAATATCAAATGTTACTCACCAAGCAGATGGATTAGCCTATTGCTTTGCTGGACTAGCTATAGCTATTGTTGTTGTTGTAGGTTGGCGATTATCGGTTAGATTATATTTAAAAAAAGGAAAATATTATTGGGTAATAATTCTAGCAATTAATTTATTCATTTCCGGTGTAGGAATTAAGAAGTCTGTGGATTTGATAATACAAGATGAAAACCCAACTACAACACTTGAAGAAGTGCAAACTCAAAAATAGATACAATGTTTAAAGATTATATTTCAGAAATATTATTAGGTATAACAAGTGTTGCTATTTCAATATTTGCATATGTTATGTCAAGAAGGTCAAGACAAGAAAAATACAATCAGGAAAAAAATAAAGCTGTACTAGAAAGTATTCGGAAGTCACTTGAGACTGAGATGTACGGAATTAATGATAGATTGGTAATGAATGAAGAGAGATGGAGAGATGTAAACCATCTGCTATTGAGAGATGAATATATAAAAAATGATTCACCTATTTCAAATAGAACTAAAATTAGACTATCTGAATTTCTTAAATCTAATGGAATTAAAGAAAATGATTTGAAGATTGATGAAAATCTGATTTTCATATTAACGCCTTTTCACGATAGGTATGAAAGTGAATACAATATCATAAGAGAAGTTTGTTCTTCCATTGGCTTTAATGCTTATAGAGGTGATGAGAATTATTTTAAAAGTGATATTTTTCCAGAAATGCTTAAACTAATTGTAAAAGCAAATTTAATAATTGCAAATATTAATGGAAGAAATCCAAATGTTTTATATGAATTAGGAATTGCTCAGGCACTTGATAAACCTGTAATTCTAATTTCAAGAGAACCAGAAAACCTTCCGATTGATATTAAGTCTAAAAGATTTCTTATTTATAGAAATAGTGATGAATTAAGGACTTTAATTCGAGAAGAACTTTTTAACATTGTAGATAAGAATGAGTAAACTTCAAAATATAGAAAATGCGCTTTCTTCAATTAATGGAGCTGTTTTTCAAGAGTTATGTGATAGCTTTTTAATTCTAAGAAATGATAATTACTCTACATTTTCTAGAACTGGAAGTCAAAGTGGTAAACAAAAAACAATCAAGGGTACACCAGATTCTTTTTTATTGCTACCAAATGGTAAATATATTTTTGTAGAATACTCGACTAATCAAACAAGTGGTGTTAAGAAACTAAAAGATGATATTGAAAAGTGTCTTGATATTGAAAAAACAGGTATTAATACTAATCTAATTTCTGAAATCATACTTTGTGTAAATTTTAAATTAAAAACCATAGAGATTGAAGAGTTACGATCCTTATTAAAGAATACAAGAATTAGGCTTAACATATATACATTGGATAGTTTAGCTTTAGAATTGAACTTACAACATAGAGATCTAGCTCACATATATTTAGGTATTCCAATTGATACAGGGCAAATAATTTCAATAGATAGATTTGTATCGGAATACAATAATATTTCGAATGGGATTGCCACTCCTTTGAATAACAGTTTTCTCCATAGAACTGAAGAATCAAAAAAATTAAAAAATGCTTTAAAACACAATGACTTTATAATTTTAACAGGTCCACCTGGTGTTGGCAAAACTAAATTAGGAATAGAGGTAATTACGGAATTCATAGATGAGAATCCAGAATTTAGCGCATATTGTATTTCATATAAACATCATTCGTTATTAGAAGATTTGTATCAATATTTTGATTCGGAAAAAAATTATATTCTGTTCGTTGATGATGCTAATCGAATAGATGCATTTAATCAGATTACTGGTTTTTATAAATCTCATCAAGGTGGCAACTTTAAAATTGTTGTTACTGTACGTGATTATGCTTTTCAAGAAATTGATAGATTAAGTCAAGAGTACAATCCTATAAGAATTGATTTAAACAAATTCACAGATGAGCAAATTATCGATATATTAAAAGCAGAGCCTTTTGGTATATTAAATCCAGATTATCAAAAAGAAATTGTTAGAATATCTGAAGGAAACCCTAGAATAGCAATAATGACTGCTTTGCTAGCAAAGGAAAAACAAGATATAAAAGTTCTATCAGACGTTTCTGATCTATTTGAAAAATATTTTTCCACCTTTATCAATGACGATGGTGAATTTTCGAATGATTTGAATTTAAAATGCCTAGGTATAATATCTTTTTTTTATACGATTCCATTTAAAGATAAGGAGACAACTATAAATATATTAGATAACTTCAATGTTGACTACAATGATTTTATTCAAGTAATAGATAATCTTGATAAACTAGAATTAGTTGAAATTCAATATGAAAATGTAAAAATTCCAGAACAAAATCTTTCGACATATTTCTTTTATCGAAGTTTTGTAAAAGATGATCTATTATCATTTAAAACTTTGCTTCAAAAATATTTTTTTGAGAATAACTTTCGATTTAGAGATACTGTCATTCCTGCTAATAATACATTTGGACCCAACAGAGTAATGGAGAAGTTAAAACCACATCTGTTAGATTATTGGAATGAGATAGTATTAGATAAAAATGAAAAACTTGAATTAAAATATTTAAATACGTTTTGGTTTTATCTTCAAGATGAAACACTTGAATATGTGTTAAATTCTTTCAATGAAATTCCAAAGCCTGAAATTAAATGGTTGAAAGTGACATACACTAACAATGAGTTTTCGAATGGAGGAGATAATGAAATAATTAACTTACTGGGTAACTTTTTTAATTCAACCTCAAATCTAAAAGAAGCCATTACATTATCGCTACTATACACAAGAAAAAAACCGGAATTTGTACCAGAACTAATACACAAAATAGTTGGAACTCTTGTATTTGATAGAAATGATTATCAAATTAATTACTATAAGCAATTTACTTTATTTGAGATATTAATTGATGGTTTTAAAATTGATAAAAACTATTATATCCAAATTTTCTTTGAACTAAGTAAAACATTTTTAAAATTTAAATTTCATCATTTTAAAGGAGGAAGAAATAATACTTTTTACCACTATGATTATGAATTGGAGAATAACTTTGAAATCCGATCATTTCGTGAAAAATTGTGGCTAATTATTGATGAAAATTTTAAAGAGTATCCAAAGCTTTCATTAAACGTCCTAAAAAATCTACATGTTACTGAAAGGGAAACAGTTAAAGATATTTTAGAATCTGACTTAGAATATTTTATAGGTATAATAAACAAAAACTTGAATACTGAATCATTTGAGCATGCTAGTCTCGTTCAAGATAAAATTAAGTGGTTAGAAAGACGGAAAGTTTTTCATCCAAAGTTTGATGAATTAAAAATTAAATTTAAAAACAAACTTTATGAAACTTACCTAAAAATAGATTGGGATAGGTTTAGAGATAAAGAAATGTATGAGTTTACTAACTTTAGAGAGTATGATAAATTAAAAGAAGCAGAGATTAGGGAATCTTTTGTGTTTGATAACTTTGATGAAATCAAAGATTTTTATAAAACATTTAATTTTATTCGAAAATTGTCTGAAAATGATTGGAGCTATCCAAAAGTTTTGGACATGATAATCGATGAGAATTTTCAGAATAACTTTGAAAATGGATTATATTTTTTAGAATTAATAATAAGTGAGAACAATCAACATAATTTCATTCCTAACTTATCTTTTAGCAATCAATTATCAACACATCAAAAAGCAAATAGTTTATGGAGTTTAATTGAACAAAATGAATTTAATTACAAATCAATTTGGAAGTTGTCCTTTTTTGATAGATTAAGTGATGACTTAGTTTCTGAAAAGTATTTATTGTATTTGCTTGAAACAATTAAAGAAACTAAACAAGCCTATATTTCGCATTTTGAAAAAATTGCAAGGTTTAAAAAAATCGAGCCAAATCTATTTGAGATTATATTAAAGTCTATTCTTGAACAAAATGAAAAAGGTGCGAGTATAAAAATATGGACAAATTTTTTCGAAGAATTTTTTGAGGAATTGGGAGATGATATAAATTTGATTCAAAAATCATATATTCAACAAGATCAGTTACAGGCTCATTTCGATTACCAAGGCAATGGATTCTTTAAAATATTAGAGATTGATCCTAACTTCTTATTAGAGTATGTTAAAGCTGTTCAATCTAAAAGTAGACTTCGTTTCGTCCGAGATAACAGGAATTTTGGATTTATTTGGAATATAAAAGATATTGAAAATGTTTTATGCAAAGTATTTAATTTCTGTGTAAAAGAAGAGCCTTATTTCGGGATTTTAAATCATTATTGTGGTGTGTTTTTTAAAGGAATTAGTTCTGGTTTTGAGAAAAAAGCGGAAGATTTCTTAATGGATTATGCTAAAAAAAATAATGATGATTATAATAAAGTTAACATCGTTGTTGATATTGCTAGAGGAGAAATGAAAAGTATATTTAATAATGTTCTGATTCAACATATTACTATTAATAATGATGTTGATATATTTTCTCGTATCTGGTGGAGAGGTAATGGTGGTACTTATAGTGGTGATGTTGTTATAGGTGATATAGAGGCTTCTGATTGGAGAAATATATTATCAATTATTGAAAAAGCTGAACTAGGAGTCGAAATAATTCCAATCAAAAACTATGTCAAAAGAACTATAAAAAACGCACTAAAAAGTGGTGATTGGGAAAGAAAGAGAAGATTTCTCAATAGAGACTAAGACTCTTAAATTTAAATCATTTTGTGACCATGTGCTTTTTTATGTATGGAAAAAGAAAATACAATAACTACTTTTATCAAATCAGAACTAGAAAATTACGAATTAAAATTAACCGCAAAAGAGAGTGGAAGGGAAGGAGTTGATTTTTTAATAGGAACTAATGAATTCTTCTTACAATCATTAGATTTAGATACTATTGATCGTAGTGCTAAAATTGTAAAAAAAGATTTGGGAGAATTAAATGACAACTTATTTATTGCTCTAGTTTTGATAATTGAAGATGAAGCAAGGATGGTTTATCTAATTCCTTCAAGGGATTTATCTCAGTCTAATAGCAATATCTTTCTAAATAATGATGTCAGTCTAATGCCTAGTTTATCTAATTGGGAGATTAGAATTTCTGTCCATACAATACCAAAAATAGTAAAGTATTCTATAGAAAATATGGCTGATAAACTAAAAAATTAGTTTAACGCACTGTGAGTTTTTACCCAGATGATGTATTGGCTAAACCGACCTCATATCATTTTGGTAAAACAATAGGTGAGTGGAGCGTAAGATTTTAGGGAGTTAGTAATGCATTTTCTAAAGAGTTATATTTTTTAAATAGGATTTCAAATCAGTCTAAAGAAGTTCAGAAGTTTCCTAAAATGTAGCGTAACGAACCGTAATTGTTTCCAAAATTATATGCAGTCTTGTTTTTTTTGTTTCTTTTTTTAACAAGAAAAAAAGATATAATCTAAACCTTGGTGAGTTCTAAAGTTTCAAATTCTATTTTACATAATATAAGTAGTATTATTTAAAAAAGCTTAATAGGACGTAAGAATAAAATAAGTGCATAGAATTTTATTTTTCTTAAAATTTATGCTCTTATGGAATGCCATGAGAATCGCGTAGAAAAAAATATGTAGCACAAATATCCAAATACGACAAAATTTCAATGATTACTAAAACGTAGCTTTTATGTGCGGCTGGCAAGCGGCTGTAAATTGAGTTATAAATAAATTGTAATAACAATTTGATTTGTATAAACAATAGAGCGTTTGACAGCGGACATTTGACATAACGGCAAATTATAGGACAGATGTTTTTTTAACGCTGCGAAGCAAACCGTTTCTAGTTTAATGCCCAAGTACTGCACACTAAAACCAATAATACTAAAGCTTCTGGGATATTTTACATAATATCATTATAGTTGACAAATGGTACACTCTCATTAAATAACCAAGAATAGCATTTGTCCTATAATTTATATTATGTAAAATACTATTAATTGATAGTACTTACACTTTCAAATTGTATTCAATTATAATCATCCGCAGGATAATCATAATCGAATAGTATGTAAAATACTATTTTATTGAGTGCAAACTGCTAGTCCTCTTTTAAAGCATCAATTCTATTCTTAGCTGCTCTAGACAACATATGCTTTGGCAAACGTTTGATTAAAGTTTCATATACAGCTATAGCCTTATCAATTTCATCTGCCTGTTCTAATGCACCACCAAGATTATAATAATGTCCTGCTGAATCTGGATAGACTTCTGTCAATAATTGATATATATAAATAGCACCTTCAAGGTTTCCATTTAATAATAATCGTCCACCAGCTTTGCTAAATTCTTCTTCAAAATCGTAATACTTATATCTAGGATTATTTGCTATCTCAATTGCATCTGTTTTTAGCTGGTCAAAATTACCAGAAATAAACAATTCGGTAAGATGTTGCATAGGTTTTAGAATAAACTCATCATCCTTATAGTTTAAAGCTGCCTCTAGTATAGGATCTGAATTGTTTTTATACGCATCAAAACTCATATCTACTGCAATATGTGGTAAAGTTGCGTCTTGGTTTTCCCATTGTGGCTCATCTTGCCACCAAGCATAGGATAAATAAGCACTTATACCACTTTTAGGCATCACTACTCTTCTAGCATCACCATAAAAGTTGACGTTCTCTGCCGTAGGTTCACCTACAAGTATGGCTTCTGTATATTTACTTATTTCGTTGGTTAGGTTTTGAGCTGCAGAAAAAGTCTCTCTTCCAATAACAAAAAAGAATTTTCCTTTTGTATTTACTTTTGGCCTTGCCATTATTCCTTTTATAAATTGTAAATTATTATAGTTGTTACCACCACCATTACCTCGTACATCATATACCAATTTATCTATTGTATTAGCATCTATAAATGCAAAAAGACGATTGTAAAAATCCTTTAATGATTCATTATTAGGATCATCAAATACAGAGCTTTGTCTTACATATAGTGTTTTTGAGTCTTCTAAATATTCAAAGTAATAATATTTAGTAAATAAATCTTTAAGGTATAATGGGGTTTTACTTTGATCTCTAACACTTAACCAATTGTCGTTTGGTATTGTTAACGTAGGACCTTTAGAGAGTTCATCTAATTTAATCGATGGAAAATCATAATCAAAAATTTCACCATTCTTCTCTAACGTTAATGTCACAAATTCAGACCACTCCTTCATAATTCCTTGTGTATGAAGTACATCTGGTGACGTTAAAAAACGTAAACCATACGCCTTAAAATAAGAGTCATTTTCTGCAGGAACTACTGGTCTAATCTTTTTTAAAGCCTCCTCTACTTCTATGCCTTCGACTTTTATAACCTTTGCTCCTAAGGTTTTTTCGTGGTTTTTCATCGCACCTTCAATAAAAACGCCATCATTAAAATGATAAAGATTTACAGGCAATACTCCTCGCTCTGCTACTGTGTAAAAAGATATTTGAGTATGTCCATATTCAAAAAGTGACACTATTTTAGCAAACGCTACATTGATTTGATGAGATTCCATATTTGGAATAGCTTCGTGTAATACTTTTACTTCAGCATCAAAATCCTTGGCTGATATTTTTTTGAATAAATGTGAATAGCCATTGTGTATAGTTTCTTGCAGAAATTTAAGATCACTTTGCCAGTCTTCTGTAGTCAACTGATTTTGTGAAAAAGCTGAGCCAATAAATAGTAAAAAGATAATGTATAATAATGGTTTCATGAGATAGTCATTTGATTAATGCTATGCTAATTTCATAAAAACAAATTGAAGGCGTACTATATATAGTTCTGAAGTGTAGAATTATTAGTCTGAATTGTAATTTGGCATAAGATTATATTTGTTTAAGAATCTCATAAAGAATTCATATCTATAACTAAAACGATAATTGATATCCGTTTTCAGCATACGCTTGTATGTATATTATTGTAAAAGTTATGATTTCGCTAAATATTAAATTTACGTAAACAAAATCCAATACACAGAAGTCACAATTACAAATAGAAAGCTAATGGCGAAGAACAGAATCGATTTCTGTACGTTTCTAAATTTGGCGTTTATAATTTTACTTTCAGCATGTATTTGCTCAGCTAGTAATTGATATAATTCTTCTTCTGAGCTACAGGTTTTTATTAGTTCTTTAGTATAGTTTTCAGTACTACCAAATTTAGTAACAGCATCTCTAAAGAAAAAGACATTCTTATCATAACTCATTTCCATAAATGGTCTAAAGCATCTAAAACAGTAAAAAATAGAAATAGCGACAAAAATAAACCAGCAGATTAGTAAAACTAACAATACTGTATTTTCCATAAACACATCTTTAAAACGCTCTATACGATCTACAAAGAGTCCTAAAATGAGACTATGAAACGAAAATATAACACCAGCTTTTAATTCTGATGCTCTTATCAGTTTTTCTAGTCGTTCTAACTGTTCCCAGTAATTATTTGGATCTTGCTGTGCCATATCAATTTAAATCTATGAATTATTATTTATAAAATACATTTTTAAATTCCCTCTATTTTTCACTGCAAGTTCACCTCTATACTCACAATCAAAATCGTTCTTTATTACTTTATAAGTATCCTCAGAAATATTAATACGTCCTGGTTCCGAGTTACTTTCCATTCGAGATGCAATATTTACAGTATCTCCCCAAATATCATAAGCAAACTTTTTAGTACCTACAACACCTGCTACTACAGGACCTGTATTAATTCCTATTCTAATATCAAATTCGGCTGTAGTGACATCATCAATTTTTGCATGATTCACAAAATCATTCATTTCTTTTGCCGCCAAAACCATGTCTTTGGCTTGGTCCACATTATCATAACTCAAACCACCGACTGCCATATACGCATCACCAATCGTTTTAATTTTTTCAAGTCCATATTTCTCCATAATAAGGTCGAACTTAGAAAAATAATGATCTATGGTTTCTACTAATTTTTCTGGCGATAGGTTTTCAGCATAACTGGTGAAGCCTTTAAAGTCAGAAAACAATACCGTTACCGAAGGAAACTTCTTCGCTTCTACTCTACCCTTATCTTTAAGTTCTTGTGCGGTTTCTTCTGGTAAAATATTAAGCAATAATTTATCGGAACGGTCTTTCTCTGCGGCAATGATTTTATTGGTTTTCCTAACAAATTTGTTTTTCTTAAATAGATTGTAGGCTAATATTCCTAGAAGAAATAAGACACCTAGTGTTGACCAAAGAATAATACGTTGGGTTTTACGTTTTTCTAATGCTATGGCTTTCTCTTGTGCTACTTCGAAATCCGTTCGCATATCTGCCGCTTCCTGCACTGATTTTAGGTTGATTACAGAATCACGATATACAATATGTTCTTTATAAAATGGATATGCAGTGGCATGATTATCTCTTTGTTCATGGAATTCTGAAAGTTTTAAATTAGCTTCACTTATTTGATCTTTAAGACCATATTGTTTAGCTAAATCTAAGCTTCTGTGTAAATAGGCCAAAGCAGTGGTAAAATCCTTCTTCCTTGAATAAATATCTGACATATAAGTTAGATACACAGAAATTGGGTAATAGTCTTCTTGTCCCTCTAGAATTTCAATGGCCTCATTTATATTAGACTCTGCCAAGGCATCTTTTCCTTGTTCGGCATAAACCATCCCAATATTTCCTTTGTTATAGGCTGTACCTGTCAAATAATCAGCATTTTTAAAAAGAATTCCTGATTCTTCAAAATAACTTAATGCTGCTTGAAAATTTTTAGTATTAAATGCTTCATCTCCCGCGTTCAAAAGGGCAGATGCCAATAATACAGAATTATTCGTCTTTCTTAATATTTGTATACCCTTATTGTAGTAAATCTCTGCATTTTCGGAATTCTTAAGTTCTGAATAAATATCAGCTATTGCTATGTACGCTGTACCTTCACCTTCAATATGTTTTGCTTTAACAGCTGCTTCACCGCTCTTAAAAAAAGCTCCTAATGCAACGTTCAAATTCCCGACTAGCCTATGTGTATTGCCTTTTTGAGAGTAACCTCTATACAGGTAAACATAATTATTTTTCTCTTTTGATAGTGTTATAAGTTCGTTGGCAATCTGAATTGAAAATTCAAGATCGTTTACTTCATTAAAAGATAAATTGCGAAGTAATTCCAACTTTTCTACACCTTTAAGTTTTTCCGATTGATAAATTTTCAACAAGCTATCGGCTACTTTTTGATCTTGTCCATAAGTGGAATATGAAAACAAATAAAATAGGCCTATCAATAAATAACAGACCTTATTTTCGATATACATATCTTAGTTTTAAGCATTCATTTTAATTTTTGGATCAACAGGAAATATAATAGGACCATCGTTAATAGTAAAATTGACCGTATATTCTTCATTTCCTGGGAGGTACTTGCCATTAACTTTTGCTTTAAGCACTTTGCGACTAGGTTTATTGGGATTCTCCTGCAAGCCAGGCGGTATTGGTGTTTTTAAAATGTCTTTGCCGCCTGATGCTTTTTTAAAAACACCTGTAATATTTATTAGATCTGTACCCTGTTTAGGGACACCTTGCCACTCGCAGGTTGCGCCTTTATTTACAGTAGATACGTATGTCTCTGGATGACCTGGGTTTTCTGCTGGGTCACTTTGATTGTCCGTAAAAACAACGTAATTATTTACATTGTTTGGATCAGCGATTAACCCTTCTGTATCAACGGTTAAGGTAATTACTGTGTTGCCTGGTTTTCCTCCTCCCATAATTATTGGTTTTAAGTTAAAATTATATATTGATTAATTTCTTATTAGTTTAAAATTACTACTAGTTAATGATAATAATGATTCTTGTTTTTTAAGCCTGTCTTATAATATCCTAAATCAAATTTTCAGACTTCTACCCTCGATTCATATTCAAAATATCGAGAATTCCCCACATTACCCTCTGGCATATACTTTAATCCAAGAAAACGTAACCAAGACATCTGTTTATCTGTCTCTTTTGATTGAGAATACACCACTAACGTACAGCCCTTATAATTATAAGATTGCTCTTCTAAAATTTTACGCATTTCAAAAGTTACTTTTAAAGCTTGGTTATTCTCTTCCATATGCCTACTTGCTACCAAATAACAATGTAATGCTGTGTCACTGGTTTTAACAGCCATTAGAATAAGTAAGGGTAACTTATTTGGTGTCCTAAATATTTTGCTAAATCCGTCCTTTCGAGATAATTCAAATTGTTCCATTAAAGTGTCAAAGGCCGTTTTCTCATTATGCACATTGTAAAGCTTCCACTCATAAGTAGAGAATTTCCATGGATTTTTTAAAATGTATGAAAAGTCTTCTTCAGTAATTTGATCAAGTAATTCAGGCATACTTTATAATGAATATATTTTAAAAATAAATCCATAATCAATCTAGGCCATTTTTATCAAAAAATGAAAATTAAGTAAATTAGGGATAACAAATAAGTAGTAATTGAATTAGGAAGAATTGGATCATTTAAAATTATGCATTATTCTCTTCATATGCAAATGACTTCCTATAAAACTAATTTATAATAAGCTATATACCAATATTATATCCAAAAAGGCCATCGAAAATTGATGAGCCTAATATTTTAGAGATAATTCAGAATATATTAATACTATGAAAACTAAAAACGTAATATATGCCTCTAAGCTTGTCTAGCAACATTTACAGCTACTGGTCCTTTTTTACTCTGCTCAATATTAAAGGTTACGCTTTGACCTTGCTTAATTTTTGTCTTTAAATTAGATTTATGAACAAAGATTTCTTCATCAGAATCTTTAATTGTTATAAATCCAAAACCTTTGGTATAATTAAAGAATTTAACCGTTCCTTCTTTTTTATCAGACGCTTTGTCCGTTTTAAATAGTTTTCTAAGCAGTTTTAGCACAATATTTATGTTTTAGTGTCGTAGTATCTACTGCAAACCTAATGATTATGTTTGAGTATTAAAATGTTATGGCAAAAAAAAGCCCATCACATAATGATGAGCTTCCATAATTCTAGGTTAAGCTATATATATCTTAAATAACTTTTACATTTACTGCGTTTAGTCCTTTTTTGCCTTCTGTAAGATCAAATTCAACGGTATCGCCTTCACGAATCTCGTCTATTAATCCAGAAATGTGTACAAAATGTTCTTTGTTTGAACCTTCTTCAGTTATAAAACCAAAACCTTTGGTATCATTGAAGAATTTTACTGTTCCTTTACTCATTGTATTATATTTTATTTTAATAATTATAGTAAAGTATTCAATAATGATGCCACAAATTAATTAATGTCGTTCATCGGATAACTCATAAAAAAGGTACATTTAAACGATAAAAACAATACCTACATCAAACATGTTTGAAACCTACTCCATTACCTAATAACTTCGTTTATAGATTCCCTCAATCTGTTAAAACCTTATTATTATGGAAACGAAATTTTCTTTGTTTAACCAGATCAATAGCTTATGCTACTGGTTATTAGTATCAAGTGATTATAGAACTTCGGTTAATTTAGATGCAGAAAATGACACCTATAGTGTTTGCATTACACATGGTGGTGTAGAGCTTTACTCCAACGTTATTAGAGGTTTTAGTAAAAGAGACGAAAACTTCTTAGAACACGAATTAGATGGTATGGTTGCTGGTTTATTACATTTAAAAGAAAATGTAACTCAGAAATCTATGGTCAAAAAATCGGCTTAATAATCGTCTAAGCTCACTTGAACTTACGCTTATTATTTATTTTAAAGACTTAGTAATTTATCTTGCTAGTTTTCTCAGCGCGACCCACTGTTTTAGCATTTCTCTAGAGTCAACTGCAGGATAACCCAATACTGTTTTACCAGCTGGTACATCATTCATGACTCCTGAGCCTGCTCCCACGGTGGCACCAGAATGTATTGTTGTATGATCTTTAATCGAAGCACTTCCACCTATAACAACACCATCACCTAAAGTTACGGAACCTGCCAATCCTGAGCTACCAGCCATAATACAAGAACGACCAAGAACACAATTGTGAGCAATTTGTACAAGATTATCAATCTTACAGCCATCACCTAATATTGTAGAACTGAATTTCCCACGATCTACACAAGAGTTAGCCCCAATCTCAACACCATTGCCAATAACTACATTACCTATATGTGGAATTTTAACGAGTCCTCTCCCATCGTCACTAGGGCGATAACCAAATCCATCAGCACCAATACTCACATTATTGTGAAATATGCAATGACTACCAATCTCTGAACGCTCTCTTATTATGGTACCAGACCAAGCTGTTGTGAAGTCACCTATAGTAGTTTCATCTAAAACTGTAACATTAGGATAAAGCGTTACACTATCACCCAAAATAACATTTTTACCAATATAACAACCTGCTCCAACTCTACTTCCCTTGCCTATTTTAGCTGAAGAATCAATTACTGCAGTTGGATGAATTTCGGTTTCGAAATGTGGAGCTTCAGGTGTAAAAGCATCCAATAATTTGGCCATTGCCAAATCGGCATTTTTCACCTTAATCAATGCACGATTTTCACCTGGTTCTATATCTAGATTATCATTAACTATAGCTACGCTTGCTTTTGAATCTTTCCATAAAGCAGCAAATTTACGGTTACCAATAAAGGTAGCTTGATTTTTATTTGCTTTCTGTATTTGTTCTAAACCACTGATATTATGGCTTGTAAAACCTACTATTTCACCGTTTACAATAGCATTGACGTCTTGTATAGTTAATGATTTCATTAATGTGAGATTGTTTGTTAGTTATTAGCCATACAAGATAATACTAAAATATGAAGTAACCGATTTTAGTTGAGATTTGTAATTTTGAACTTGTTTACTCTTTTATCTAGCGAAATTAAATTACATCGTTATCTCACGAAACACAATTCCTAATGCGGTCTGAATATCAATTACTTTTTGCATTTCCCCAGGAATAATTAATGCAATAGACTGCCCAGCTTTACCAGCTCTAGCTGTTCTCCCGCTTCTATGGGTATAATAATCTAAGTGTTCTGGTAATTGATGATGCAATACAAATGCTAAATTGTTCACATCTATACCTCTAGCAGAAACATCTGTTGAAACTAAAACCTGTAAGCTTTCATTCTTAAAGGCACGCATTACTTTATCACGTTCTTTTTGTTGCATATCACCTTCTAGTGCTCCAACCGCAAAACCTTCGTGTTGTAATTGTTGAGCTAGTGTTTTTGTGCCAGCTTTTGTTCTACAAAAAATGACACCTCTCTCGTCTTGACGTTTGTCTAAAATTCGAGTAATCATGTTTAATTTGTCTTTTATAGTCGTCTGAATAAAATGATGTGAAATGTTTTCATTCACTAAAGCATTCTTGTTCACTTCAACCCTAACGGCATTTGGTGACATATAATTTTTTATCATGCTTTTTATGTCTTCGGGCATCGTTGCAGAAAACAACCAAGTATTTCTCTTTTTTGTATTGTACTTCAAAATTTTAGTCAGGTCTTCTTTAAAACCCATGCTTAACATTTCGTCAGCTTCGTCTAATACTAAGATTTTTACATTAGAGATGTCCACTGCTCCGCGTTCTACTAAATCTAATAAACGTCCTGGTGTGGCAACCACAATATGCGTGGTTCTGGTTAAAGCTTTTATCTGTCGGTCCATTTTTTCACCTCCATATACACCTTCGGCAAAAATCTTTCCGTCGATATATTTTGTGAATCGAAATAGTTGCTTCTGTATTTGCTGAACTAATTCTCGTGTAGGTGCAATAATAAGTGCCTGTACTTCAGAATTGTTTTTGTCAATAGAATGTAGTACAGGTAATCCAAAAGCAGCTGTTTTCCCTGTTCCTGTTTGTGCTAGTCCAATTAAATCTGTTTGAGATTCTAGTAAAATCGGAATTACGGTTTCTTGTATTTCTGTAGGATTTATAATATTGAGTTCCTTTAATCCTTTAATATAGGATTTATGGATACCTAAATCTGAAAATGATGTCATAGCATATAATTATGGCACAAAGGTAGTTTGTCCTTCTTATAAACAATGGAATTAATCGGAAAATGTGGATTGTACTTATTAGAGCTTATGAATACACTAATTGGTGTTATTGAGATTCAACGTTTACAGGTTTTAACCTCCCTGAATAGCGCATAATTGTTTTGAACGCTGACACTATTGTTATGTTTACTCTTTCACTAGGATATATCTCGAGGCTTACATTATAACTTTCAGTGGATTCCTCATTTTGATTTGTCTTAAAGTTAATCTCGAGTTTCCTTTTATTTTTATTTATAGCCTTCTCATAATCCTTGGAAATTCCTTCGAATCTAATTGAGCCACCTCTGCCACCATAAGACCCACCACTTAAACGTCTTTCACCAAAAAATGGTAAATGACCCTTTACGGAATCATTCTGTATCTCTATAAAACTACCGTCACCGCTAACATCAATTCTTGCTGCATTATTGCCAGTCTGTTGTAATAATAAGGAATTGAGGACTTGTGTTGTTGCTACCGAGTTGAATGGAAACGCTTCTTCCACATCTACGTAGTAAGCTCCTTCTTCCATAAATGTCTCTAAAGTAGAAATTTCAGAAGTGTATTTTTTTTCTGCAGCTATTTCATTGGATTTACAATTCCATAATACACCAAGCATACCTATACAGAATATTAGACCTAACTTTCTATGAAATAAATTTTGAATCATAATAGTCTAATATACTACCAAAAAACTAAATTAACAACAACATTAACAGTCTTTTAAAGGTATAAGAATAACTATAATTTTTTTAATGCTGCAATACCAGATGAGCTTTCAGGATTCAATTCCAATGATTTTTTATAATTTAATTTTGCTCTTTCTTTATCACCTACTGCGAGATATGCTTCACCTAAACTATCATAAACATTCCAAGACCCAGGAAAAGGAGTGACATTCATTTCAAAAACAGCAATAGCTTCTTCAGCCTTTCCAGATTGTAAGTATAAATAACCAAGTCCATTGATCTCATTTTCATCTAGGATGTATTTATCATCCTTTACATATGAGTTAAAATGGTTTTGTCCTGCAGCAATACCTCCTTCTAAGATTTCCATATACACAGAAAGCCCAAGGTATATATTTGCCTCTGGGAAATTAGATTTACAAAAGTTATAATAGGTTTTTAAATCATCTGTATCACCATTTCTGATCATTTCATAAGATGAATTTGTAATAGTAACTCCATCTATTTCATACGATTTCTCAGGAAACCCATTTTTAAATATTTCATATGCAGCGATAGCCTCTTTTGTTTTTCCGCCTGCAAATAATTCTCTTACTGTGTTCTTTAACGCGCTAACCTTTATTTTAGGATAAGTATTATCCGATTTAGCTTTACTGAGCCAAGCTTTACTCTGTTCTATTCCGTCATCTAATAAAATTGTTCTTAACTCATGACCTATAGATTTTGTTGGTTTAAAGACCAAGCCATCTTTAATAATGATTTTTTCAGATAATACATTATCAATAGTAGAAAATGGATTTTTATCAAAGAGAATTAAATCTGCTGTCTGCCCTACTTCTATACGACCTCTATTACTATCTAAATCCATTGCTTCATAACCGTTAAGTGTTGCAATTTGAAGCGTTTCACCTACTGAAAATCCTGCTTTGTTAAAAAGAATTAATTCAGATAAGAATGCACGACCTCCAAAACGGCAATCTGTACCAACTCTTAATTTCACACCTTTATCATGCGCTATTTTAATATACTTCATAAAGGCTTCATAAGCTAGATCTAATTGTTTTTGCTGCTTACTATTATAATTTACCATCGGAGCGTCTCTAATCGGAAAATATTCAAAAGACGTGAAGAAATCAGATTGACCTGCTGCTGATGCTACAACATTTAATGCTGAGCTGAATGTTGCTCCTTCAGCTGCCATTTTATCGAGTAAAGTCATTAATCGATTTTCGTATTCTTTATTAGACTCAATATAACCAAAGAAATATACCATTTGAGCAGCAAACTCATCAATACTAGAATTCATTTTAATATCATACATCGCATTCATCTTTGGCCAGTGCTCATCATAATTCAAAATGCTTGGAGTTAGTGTAAAGAAATGTTCAAAATTCTTAACTCCATAATCAATACCTTCTGATATAGTCACTCTATTATTATCTACATGCGAATTAATAATGATGCCTTGCTTTTTAGCTTCATCTGCCATAGCCTCATAATCGGCCTTCTTCAGCTTACTATAAAGTTTCATGTATTTTAAACCTCTAGATGCATACTCACGAACTTTTTCTCTACCGTTTTCCGGATTCATTACTTCAATATGATGTTCTGGTTGTCTTCGATCTTCATCTGAGACCATAGAGCCACCACAGATAAAGATGTTTGGATGGTTAGGCGTTGGATTTTTCTGCCAATCTAGAGTGACATCTATCCAAGGTTCTGGCTGTCCCATATCAATAATAGTTGTCACACCATGATTGAGATAATGTTCTGCTTGCAAATCTCGCAACATCTCTAAACCGTTATCTTCCTTGTAATTTTCAGGTGATGTAGCCTGAGCGCCATAATTCCCAACAGTATGTACATGTGTATCTATAAAACCAGGTGTTAGCAATCTATTATTACCTTCAATAGTTTTCTTAGCCCTAAAGCTTGACTTAGAGTCAATAATAGCAGCAATTGTATCTGCATTGATTAATACCGTTTTATTCTCTAAGACTTTTGTGGTTTCACTGTCGAATATCTGTATATCTTTTATTGCTAAATCATACTTGTATTGACCACAGCTCGATATAAAGAAGCAAAATAAAATGATAGAAATAAAAGTTTTCATAGTGTTGATTTTAAATTAATGCTGCCCCATAATTATAGAACAGCATTAAAGATTGATTGATTGATGAATCTATTTATTTTTAGTTGCCATAAATATGTTTAGCACCTTTAGACAAAAGGTAATCTACAATATCTTGATGCTTATTTTTTGATGCAGCTGATAATGCGGTACCTTGTCCATCACTGTATAAATTAACATCTGCACCTTTTTCTATTAAGAGCTTAACAGTATTCATTTTACCATTTCTAGCTGCAGCATTTAAGGCAGATCCTTGTCCATCATTTTGAAGGTTAATATCGGCACCTTCGGATAACAAATAGTTAATGACTTCATTATTACCATTTCTAGCCGCTGCATTTAGTGCAGACCCTTGCCCATCATTTTGAAGATTAATATCTGCATCATTTTCTATGAGTAATTTAACTGTATCTAAATATCCATTTCTGGCAGCAGCATTTAAAGCTGATCCCTGTCCGTCAGTTTGTCCATTAATGTCTACACCTTTTTTCAATAATAATTTGATAATATCGTTTCTGCCATTTCGTGCTGCTGCGTTTAGAGCAGAGCCTTGTCCATTATTTTGTGAATTCATATCTGCACCTTTAGATAATAAATAGCTTACACTTTCTGTTGAACCAATTTTAGCTGCTGAAATTAAAGGAGAACCATGACTGTTAGAATTTTGATTAATATCAGCGCCATTTTTTATGAGATATTCCATAACTGAATTATGGCCATTATTTGTAGCTGCATTCACAGCTGTTCCTTGGTTAGGAGAAAACTTATTTATATCAGATCCTCTAGCCACTAAGAATTCTACAACTTCAATATGTCCGTTGTTAGCGGCAGCAATTAAAGCAGTACCTTGGTTAGGAGATATTTTATCCATTTCCGCACCCTCTACTAATAAATAGGTAACTACGTTAAGATGCCCATTATTTGATGCTACTATAAGTGGTGTGCCTTGATTTGGTGATATTTTATTAATTTTTGCACCTTTAGAAAGTAAAAACTTTACAGTTTCTAATTGTCCATTGTTAGCAGCTACAATTAAGGCATTACCTTGATTTGGTGAAATAAAATTAATATCCATACCTTTTTCAACTAAGTACTTAACCGCATTAACATTGTCTGAATGTGCAGCCGCTATTAGTGCATTACCTTGGTTAGGTGAATAATGATTAATATCTGCTCCTTCAGAAATTAAATATTTCATTACATTTAAATGTCCATTACCAGATGCAGCAATTAAAGCATTACCTTGATTAGGAAACGTTTCATTGATATCTGCTCCTTCAGACACAAAATACTTTACCATATTTAAATGACCGTATTCTGCAGCTGTAATTAATGGCGTTCCATCTCCTATAACGTTTAGTTTCACATCTGCACCCTTTTCTACTAATAACTTGGCCATTTCAAGATATCCATATGCAGCTGCTGCAAATAATGGTGATTTTGGTTTTTGGTATCTAATATAATTGCCACTAGATAGGTCTGTATTATACCCAGGATTCGGATCTATGCAATTAACATTTGTCGATGTTAATAATGCTTTAACTCTTTTGATATCATTAATTCCAATCGCCTGTAATAACTTTCTACATTCTGGATTAGAAGTCGTAACTTCTTCCGAAATACTTTTGGTGTCTATTGTAACTGTAGTAGTTCCATTAGCGTTTGTCACAACGACATCACCTGTAGAATCTAGTTTTAAGTCTGCTCCTTCTTCTAATTTTTCCTTTACAGAATTTAAAGTTGCATGTTTTGAATTTTCAATATATGCTGTACATGCAGGATCTAAATTGATTAAAATTTCTTTAAGTTTCTCAACATCTTTATCTTCTAAAGCTTTTTTGAAGGCTTCGCAATCTGAAAAATATTCTGGTTTTGATTCGATATCAGAAATAATTGTATCATCCAAATTTGGTTGATTCTGTTGCCCAAAAGCAGCATAAGGCTTATTAAGTAATAATAATAGAGCGAAAAACATTGGCAAAGTAAATGCATACTTCCAATAACTGTGCGGATTTGATTTTTTACTGTTCATTTTTAAAATTCGTTGTTTGATTAATGATTGATTGTAATTTGTTGTAATAGTAAGCGGTTTGCTGAATGTGGCGATTTTTAACAGATTCATCTGATAATTATCTTTTTCAGCGGTTTTAGTATCGATAAGCAAGTGATCAGTTTGATATTCGATATTTTTTTCTACTTCTCTTCTAAACAGCCATATAAAAGGGTTAAACCATAATATTATAACTGCAATTTCTGAGAGTAATAAGTCTAGACTATGTTTCTTTTTTACATGAATTTTTTCGTGAGCTATGATTTGCTCATAGATGTCAAATTCATATTGCTCAGGATTAATAAATATATAATTGAAGAATGAGCAAGGTTCTTTAATATGTTCAGAATTAATAATGATAGCATCATCATCTCTTATTTTGTCTTTAGAACGTATTATCTTGAAAACCAGGTTACCAATTTGCAATAATAGGTTGATGCTTAAAACTGCAACACCAAAGAGATAAGCTATTAACAACCAATCTAAAAGACTTCTTGATGGTTTGGTGGTTATGGCAACTTCGTTTGTAGGTTGGGCTTGAACAACTTCTCCAGATTTATTGTTTAAATTATTACTTTGATTAGTAACATTAAGTTCCTTTAAATTAGAAGTTTGCACTATTGAAGGCTCTATTAATTCTGAAACAAAACCTTGATTATTAATAAGCTTTGGTATGGATATAAATGGAATTGTAAAAGTTAATAATAAACCCAATACTAGATATATTCTATTGGTAGAAAAGAAGCTTTCCTTTTCAATCAGAATTTTATAAAACCCTAATACAACAATTATTATTAACGATATTTTTATAAGAAGAACTACCATTATTTTTGGTCTTTATTAGATTTGATAATATCAATTAATTCTGATAATTCTTTTTCAGAGAGATTCTCTTCTTTAGCAAAATAAGCCATCATCTTTGGAAATGAATTTCCAAAAAACTTCTTCTTAATATTGGTAAGGTTGGTGTCGCGATACGTTTCAAATTCTACAACAGGACTGTATTGATGGGTATTCCCTATCATTTCAGATTTTAAAACTCCTTTTTTGACTAAAATCTTTATAATCGTAGCTACAGAATTATAGTGTGGTTTTGGTTCAGGTAGTTGTTCGATAACATCTCGTATGAAAGCTTTTTCTAGCTTCCATATAATTTGCATAATTTGATCTTCTCGTTTCGTTAGTTTTTCCATCTTGTATCGTTTCTAGATTTCAAAACTACTAATTTTTTAGTAGAACTACTAATTAGTTAGTAGTTATTTTTAAATCCTAAACATTTTGGAAACAAAGAAGGCCCGTAAACACTGAGTTTAAAGAACTTTTTCTATATAAAATAAATTTCTAAAAATTAATCTTCTGGCGGATGGCCATGAATTTCTTCAAACTTTTCGTCAAAGTTAGTTCTCAGATAAGAGTTCAGCTTCTTTTTATAGTCGTCCTTTAACCACTTTAAGAAGTTGTGGGTACTTTTACTGATACATTTGGCATAGATTTCAATTCGCATGTTAATGTCATCCTTCAGCAGCTTTGCCAAAGCTAATGCATCATAAACATCTTCACTGTTTTCAATACAGATTTTAGCATGTTGTTCTATGGAACGTTCTAAGACGACTTTCGAAGATTCACCTTTTGCTACAGCATCTTTATAGGTTTGTTTAATGTCAAAATAAGTATCTTCAGATTTAGCAAACTCACCCTTTATCTCATCATCTAATTCATGCTTAAAATTAGATTCAATAGCTTCATCACTCTTTATACGATCAGCATACCAGTTAGGAGACTTAAAGATTAATTGCCAATCTAAATCAGCGCCCCAAGGTCCAAAACGATATAGATTATTTCCTAAATCAATAATATTAAACTTAGCCTTATTATTTAAAATACGTGAACCTCTACCAACCATTTGGTAGTATAGTGTTAGTGATTTCGTAGCTCTATTAAGAATAATAGTATCTATAGTAGGTTCATCGAAACCTGTTGTTAAAATACTAACTGATGTTAAAATGGCATCTGGTGTTTCATGAAACCAATCTAAAATTTGTCTACGTTGCTTTTTCGTGGCCGTATTATCTAAATGCATAATCGGTAGACCTGCTTCTTTAAAGGCGTAATAAACACTTATAGAGGTATTGATGCCGTTATTAAAAATCAAAGCCTTCTTGCCTAGTGCATGTTTTTTATAAGCATCAACTGTTTTTTGCAGCATTGCTGGACTTGAGTATAAATCTTCAGAAGATTTTACCGTATAATCACCATTAGAACCAATTTCTAAAGAGGTTAATCCCATATCATATGCATAAGTCTCAGCTCGTGCTAAAAATTCATTTTCTATGAGATTCTCAATAGTTTCACCAGTAATTAATTCATTGTAATTATCCTTCATTGGCAGCTCTTTGTTAGAACTTAAAGGTGTTGCCGTTACACCAAGAATGAAAGATTTTTCAAAAAACTTAAAAAGTTTAGTGAAAGAATTATAATGTGCCTCATCAATAATTACCAAACCAATATCAGAGATATCTAACTTATTATCATTTAAACGATTGTTTAAAGTTTCAACCATCGCCACAAAGCAAGAATAGTCAGCCTGATCATCTAAATTAGCTTTGCTATCTACAACCTTGTTAGTTACACCAAAACTAGTTAGCATCTTAGAAGTTTGGCTACAAAGCTCTATTCTATGCGTCATTACCAATACTTTTTTATTATGATTTTTTAAGTATTGACGCACCATTTCAGAGAAAATAACTGTTTTTCCTCCACCTGTTGGTAATTGATATAATAAGTGGTAATCCTCTGGAGCTGTATCAAACTTTTCGAAAATTTTTTCTATAGCTCCATGTTGATAATCATATAATTCTTTATCTGTTTTCTTTTCTTGAATCGCTTGGTTTGTTTGAGACATATATAGTATTTCGAAGTATGAATTAATGTTGCAAATTTACGATTCTTTGTAGCATAAAAAAAGGTGCTTAGAGTTTTAAACTTTACAAAACTATTTTATAATCCTTATGCAATTAAAAAAATGAATACTATTTTGTTATATATTTACGTTTGAAAAGCTATTAGAAGATCCCTCTATGAAATACTTTGTTTTTTGTATTGCCTTTATTTGCTGTACAACCTTCACTTTTGCTCAAGACGATTCCATTGCTCAGTCAATTAAAATAAAAATACCTAATACCACATTATTTCATAAAGATGTTGTTATTGAAGAAGTAGAAATACCCTTAGTAACGAAAACCGATTCAATAGCGGAGTTTGAAGAAGAAGAATTAATAGACATAAAGTTAGATCACTGGGACAGCACAGTATATAATCCTTACAGAAATATCTTAGTTCAGTTCCCTATTCAAGTAAAATTTACTGATAGTACGTTTTCTTCACCCGTTTCTCACAAAAAAGTCATTACATCGCGTTATGGATGGCGAAGAGGAAGACCACATCAAGGTATTGATATAGATTTAGTTACTGGAGATAGTGTAGTTTCAGTTTTGGATGGTATTGTGCGATTTGCAAGTTATAGTGGTGGACATGGAAAAACTGTAGTAGTTCGTCATTATAATGGCTTAGAGACAACGTATGCTCATTTATCTCATATTGCCGTTAAAGCAAATGATACCATAACTAAAGGTGGTTATTTAGGCAAAGGTGGCAACACAGGAAACTCTAGAGGTAGTCATTTGCATTTTGTCACTAGTTTTAAAGGCGAATACATTCATCCTGAATATCTTTTCGATTTTTCTGAATCCAATGCGATTAGAGCTCAAGAGCTTTGGGTTACAAGAGAATGGACACAGGCAAGATTTCATAGTTCTAAACGTGTGAGTAAAGTCGAGATTTTAACATCTAAAGAAGCTGCTTTAGCCAGCTTAAAAAAGGAACAAACGGTATATGTAGTAAAAAAAGGAGATACTCTCTATGGTATTTCACGAAGAAATAATCTTTCTATTTCTAAAATATGCCATACCAATGCAATCAAAAAATCTTCACCATTAAAAATTGGTCAAAAATTAGTTTTAGAGCTATAATTATAAGTTCTAATTTGTAAAATTCTGTACTTTTACGAGTTGAAAAATTATAGTCAATTTGAAAGTTTGTATTGCCGAAAAACCTAGTGTAGCTAGAGAAATCGCCTCAGTCCTTGGTGCTAACACAAAGTATGATGGTTACTTTGAAGGCAATGGCTATGCAGTGACTTACACTTTTGGCCATCTCTGTACTTTATTCGAACCTGCTGATTATAAACCCTATTGGAAAAGTTGGGACTTAAATAACTTGCCAATGTTGCCTGAAAAATTCCAGGTTAAAGTCACGAATAATGATGGGATTAAAAAGCAGTTTAAAATTGTAAAAAGCCTTTTTGATAAAGCCGAAGTTGTCATTAACTGTGGTGATGCTGGCCAGGAAGGAGAATTGATTCAGCGATGGGTAATTAACGAAGCTAATTATAAAGGTGAAGTCCAACGTTTATGGATTTCATCTTTAACCACTGAAGCCATTAAAGAAGGATTTAAGAATTTAAAATCTTCTAAAGACTATGATAATCTCTACTATGCCGGATTTTCGAGATCTATTGGTGATTGGCTATTAGGTATTAATGCAACGCGATTATATACTGTAAAGCATGGTGGTTATAAACAGGTATTATCTGTTGGACGCGTACAGACTCCTACCCTTGCGATGCTTGTGAATCGTTTTAAGGAGATTGAAAACTTTGTACCAAAACCATATTGGGAATTACAAACACTTTACAGAGATACATTATTTAGTTACGAAGAAGGTCGATTCTTAAAAATGGAAGATGGAGAAGTCTTGGCAAATAAAGTTAATGAGCACGAATTTGAGATTGTTTCCATCACTAAAAAGAAAGGCACAGAATATGCTCCGAAGCTATTTGACTTAACCGGCTTACAAGTGTATTGCAATACTAAGTTTGGTTTTTCTGCAGACGAAACGCTAAAAATTGCTCAAAAATTATATGAAAAAAAGGCGGTTACCTATCCGAGAGTGGATACCACTTTTTTACCAAATGATGTGTACCCTAAAGTAAAAGGTATATTATCTAAACTTACTGATTACAAAGAGTTTATTTCACCTTTATTAAATAACAAAATAAAGAAGTCTACAAGGGTGTTTAATGACAAAAAAGTCACAGATCACCATGCTATTATTCCAACAGGAATGCAAACACATCTGCAATACAATGAGAAGCAAGTTTATGACATTATTGTAAAACGATTTATTGCTGTTTTTTATGACGACTGTAAAGTATCAAATACAACAGTTATAGGAAAAGCCTCAGATGTAAACTTTAAAACTACTGGAAAAGAAATACTTTCTAAAGGATGGAGAATTATATTTGAAAAGCGAGACACTTCGACTGCGCTCAATGTGACAAAAACTGGCCTGTTGCCAACTTTTGTCAAAGGTGAAAAAGGACCACATGAACCATCCTTTTTAGAGAAACAGACCAAACCACCAAATCAATTTACTGAAGCCTCTCTCCTACGCGCTATGGAAACAGCAGGGAAACAGGTAGATGATGACGAGTTGAGAGATTTAATGAAAGAAAATGGAATTGGTCGCCCGTCAACGAGAGCAAATATTATTGAAACCCTTTTTAGAAGAAAATATATAAAGCGAAACAAAAAACAGATTATACCAACTGTAACTGGTATTCAACTCATTGATACGATAAAAAATGATCTTTTAAAGTCCGCAGAACTTACAGGGTCTTGGGAGAAACAATTAAAAGATATTGAAAAAGGTAAAATAAGTGCCAATACGTTTATAAAAGGTATGAAACGTATGGTAGATGCTTTGGTTTACGAAGTACGAAGTGAGAAGGTACAAACACGAATTTCAGCAGTTAACAACAAACCTGCAGGAAAATCAAAGTCAAAGCCGAAATCTAAAACGAAAAAGCTTATTGGCTCTGATTGCCCTAACTGTAAAACCGGTCAACTTATAAAAGGGAAATCAGCTTATGGCTGCAATCTTTATGGAACGTCTTGTGATTTCACCTTGCCTTTTAGTTTTGGTAGCAAAAAGATTTCTGAAAATCAGTATTTGCGCTTATTAAGCAAAGGCTCTACAGTAAACCTAAAGGGCTTTAAAATTGACGGAAACAATCTGGAAGGTTTATTGCGTTTTGATGATAATTTTAAACTGAAATTAGAACCTAAGCAAAAGAAAATTATAAAAGTTTCTGTTGGTGATGCCTGCCCTAAATGCAAAACGGGAAAAATTCTAAAAGGTAAAACTGCTTTTGGATGCAGTAATTATAAGGTTGGATGTGATTACAGAGTACAATTTTAATACTTGTTGTCTCCTCGAGCGCAGTCGAGAGGTTATTAAATAGGTCTCGACTGCGCTCGACCAGACAGTATTCTCTATTTAGATTTTACAGGTACATAAAAATCCTCTTCAGAATCAGGACTTCCATTTTTATACTTTTCTCCCATCACTTGAAAATGTGGCCTGTTATCAATCCCATAACCTGAGTTAGGTAACCATTCCGTCATTATTCTTTGGTATGTCGCAGCTGCATTCATGCCTTTATGAAGAAATACCGCGTATAAACCTTCAGGAATTGTATAGGTCATCATATCCTCTGGAACAGTATCTATACTTATCACTTCCGCACAAGCCCAAATATCGAATGGCTTTTCAAAATTGCCAAAATCAGAATAGTCTTGTAGAGCAATCAATTCATTATTAGAAAGATTAAATAATTCGTTTTTTCTAGGCATAAATTGTTTCCAGAGACTTACAATATTTCCATATTGGTTCATCATCATTTGACTTTTCATACCTATGACTTGCTTTTCTTGTATCTCAACTATTTTAGGATTCATAGATTATTATATATAAAAAAGCCACTATCAGAGATAATGGCTATATATATTGTAGAATTTATAATTATGCTTTTTTCACTTTCACAGCATTCATACCACGCTGTCCTTTTTCTAATTCAAAGGTTACTTTGTCATTCTCCATAATTTCATCAATTATACCACTAACATGTGTAAAATGCTTTTCGTTAGTTTCAGTATCTATGATAAATCCAAATCCTTTAGAACTATCGTAGAATGATACTTTTCCGTTTCTAATTGGATCAAATGGTTCTTCGTCCTCTTTTTGAGGCACTCCTAACACGATGTTCTTTGCTTTTACTTTTACTTTCATAGAAGGATCTGGTGGAGTATCTGTTAGATTCCCATTATGATCTACATAAGCCAAAGGAATACCTGCTGACCCATTTTCTTCTTTTGCGAGTTTACGCGCTTCCATTTTCTTACGCTTATCTTCTCGTTTTTTTAATCGTTTTTTTTCTTTTTCGCTTTTACTAAAGGTTTGTTGTGATTTAGCCATTCGTTGTTTTAAAAATTAATATATGCTTGCTTATCAAAATAATTAGAATGCAATAAAGTGTTAATAACCATTAACAATGTATAGCATTAAAAAACCAGGAAAAATAACTTAGAAATAATGTTACTTGTGCGGTGTATCTTCAATAAGCTGAAAACAAAGATACAAATTTTATAATTTATTTAATACGTCCTACCCAAGATATTGAATTACTCGCATAAGACCAAGCCAATAAGACTGTATTTCCCTTTGACTTTATTTTGCTTTAAAGATCAAAAGGTTGCATCACTCACTTTGCCTTACACGGAATAGAAATCTTCTTAATATCATCATCGCATATGCTTTATCATTTTCAATAGAACCAATGAGATTAAACTATTCTTTTTATACTATTTTGGATCTAGCACTTGCTTTATGCGTTCTACACAATCTCTGTAATGATACTTAGTTTCTGTATTTAAAGCCATTTTTGAACCTGCATTTAGTGTGCGTTGTAACTGATTCAATTCTCCTCGCACTAATGCTCTAATATCAGATTGATTGACGTTAAAATATTGTCTACTGCGCTGCGGATCTAAATCCTCTGTCATGAGATAAGTCATTCTATCCAAGTAAGCACGTTGCAGGTTACGTCTAAAAACTGAAACATTAGAAGCACTTTTTGTTTCTGACCATAGTCCTGAACGTAAATCTCTTAACATATCTAAAGCTGAATAGTTTTGAGAATCCATTGCTTTATGATCTATAAGTCTTCCTAAACGCTCAAAATTCAACAAATTATTGAGATGACGACTTTGCAAACTTCTTATTCGGTCTGTATACCCAGCATGATTTATATTCTTTAGAATATCTTTATTCATCAACCATTCTGGTGTTTCAAAAGCGTTTTTTTGTAGCCATTGTATCGCAGATTTTTGATAAGATTTAGAAACAGGGTTATAGACGTTTCCATTCTGTGAAGGATTCTTAGTATCTTCTATCACCCCACCAACATGTGTTACCACATGGCCAACGTATCGACTCCACACACCAAGCAATTCACCATATAATTCACTTAAATCCTCATAATTATCTGTTTTATCGCTCGTCCAACTTGGTAAGTTCTCGGCAACAATCTTTAAGTTCTTCAAACCGTAAGTACTTGCTTTAATACTATTATTTCCTATATCTTCTGTTTGAGATGTTGGGTCGAAGCGACTTCTCTGCTTTCCGAATTTATAGATAGGATTTCCAGCTTTTTCTTTAATCCAGCTATTCAAAACTTGTTTTTCGTCATCAGCAGATTTGGCATCTGATATATAACGATAACCAAAATTAATAGCGTAATCATCATATGGTCCTAATTGCCTAACAAAACGGATATTGGTATCTCCAGGCTGTGCTATATAATTGTAGCGTGCATAATCCATAATAGTTGCGGCTATACCATTTTTTTGAGTGAACGCTCCATCTCTATAACTTTCTACATCGTAAGCATAACTCGCACTCATATTGTGCGGTAATCCTAAAGTATGACCAACTTCGTGTGCAATTACCATCTTCATCATTTCACCAATTTCGTCTTCCGGAGTATTTAATGTTCTAGCTGAAGGGTTTGCAGCTCCTGTTTCTAACATATAACGGTTTCTGTAAGAACGTAAATGATTGTGATACCATATGATATCACTTTCAATAATTTCACCACTTCGAGGATCTGAAACACTTGGTCCTGTGGCATTTTGTAGTACTTGCTACATAACGCACTACTGAATATCTGATATCCTCCGGACTAAAATCTGGATCTTCTTCTTTAGTAGGTGGATCTTTTGCTATGATAGCATTTTTAAATCCAGCGGCTTCAAATGCTTTTTGCCAAAGCTCTATACCATCTTTCATATAAGATCTGAATTTCTCTGGCGTTGCAGGATCGAGATAATATACTATCGGCTTAACTGGTTCTACCAGTTCACCTCTGTTGTACGCTTCAATATCTTTTGGAATTAGCTTCCAACGTCTTAAATACGTTTTTCTATCTGCTTTTAATTCTTCACTACTGTAATCATATTTGCTTAAGGTAAACCAACCTACTCTTTCATCAAAAAGACGCGGTTGCATGGGCACTTTAGGTAACAGAATCATAGATTGATTCATTTGAACACTAATTGTTTCGTCACCAGTGTTTACTGGCGGATTAACTGCATTATAGGTGAAATCTTGAATCACCTCAATATTTTCCGGAAAACTTTTTATAGAATTGATAAAGCTTCTTGATTTATCTAGATTTTTTACTTTATAAGCAGTTCGTAATCTAGAACCCAAACCACTAATTGACTTTACATCCGAACCATAAAAACTAGTCACATCAATAACTACTGCAGAAGAATCCTTTGAAAAAGCCGCAATATCGAAAGCAAAAAGTGTTGGTTCGTAATTATTCGCTTTAACCGAAACATTGATTGGTAAACTATCTGCAGCAACTGCGCTTGATGATTTTTCTTTAATGAGAATTTTATTCTTAAACCGTTCCCAGTTAATCATTCTGGTATTAGTTTTTGTACCGGCATTAACATAACCACCTCCTAAATTTGAGGGTAACTTTGCAAAACGACTTACCAAAAGCATGTCTGTATTGAGATACTCCATCGGAATTTCAAAGTAATACTTCTCGCCTACTAAATGCACATCAAATAAACCTTCGTCAGAAATAGCTTCTTTTGTAATGACTTTGTCGTAGGCTTTAATTTTGCCCTGTTTCTTTTTTGGCGTAGGAGTTTTACTCTGAGCAGTATTATCAGCTTTTTTATCCTTAACTGTTGATTGAGCCGTAGCACATGAAAAAACAATAAGAGAACAAAGTGCAAGTGTTAGAAAATTTTTCATAGTTGGTCGAAATTATTTTTATAAAGTCCCTAAAGATAATTAATAGAATTTAGATTTAAATATTTCTTTAAAAGCTGTTAAAAAGTCTTGTTTTATATAATTCTAAAGTAATTTTGCACAAAATTTAAAACATGTCAAGATTATTACCAACTTTTAGAGTAGTCGCATTACTAGAAGGATTATCATATATCCTATTATTATTTATTGCAACACCAATAAAATATCTTGGTGATGATCCTCAATATGTAAAAATGCTAGGTATGCCTCATGGTATATTATTTATGGCATATGTGGTTATTGCAGTATTAATCAGCTCGGATATGAAATGGTCAACTAGAACATTATGGATAGTATTGATAGCGTCAATAATTCCTTTTGGAACATTTTATATTGATAAAAAGTATTTAAAGAAATCTCATGCTAAATAACTTAGGGCATTTCATATACGATTTACTTATTGATAAAGGGTTTTCTGAAAAAACAGCAACATACCTAAACATGTTTCTGTTGCTATTTGCATTATTAGTTATTGCATTTATTGTTGACTTTATTACCAAGCGAGTGCTTTGGAGATTCTTTTCTGGAATTGCAAAACGAACAAAAACCAATTTTGATGATATCTTAATAAATAATAAGCTGCCAAGAAATATAGCGCATATTATTCCACTGCTAATTTTAATCGAATTCATTCCACAAGTGTTTTCGGACTTTGAATATACTGAAGATATAATTGAGAAAATCTTAAAGGTCGTAGCCATATTATTAACACTTAGAATCATAAAAAGTCTTCTAAATTCCATTAAAGACTATCTCAAAACGTTACCAAGATATAAAGACAAACCGATAGATAGCTATATACAAGTCTTTATGATTTTCGCTTGGTTACTGGGTATATTCTCAATCTTTGCCATCGTAACTGGTGTTTCATTTTTAAAATTTGCAGCAACACTTGGTGCTGCTTCCGCAGTTATATTGCTCATTTTTAAAGATACTATCTTAGGTTTTGTAGCTAGTATACAAGTTTCTATCAATGATATGGTGCGCATTGGCGATTGGATCACCTTTGAGAAATATGGTGCAGATGGTGATGTCACAGAAATTAATTTAGCTACAGTTAAGGTTCAAAACTGGGATAAAACGATTACGACTATTCCAACATATGCTCTAATTTCTGATTCTTTTAAAAACTGGAGAGGTATGACAGAATCTGGAGGACGACGCATAAAACGCTCAGTAATTATAAAAACATCTACTATTAAATTCTTAACTGGTGATGATGTAGAGAGATTAAAAAGTATTCAATTGGTGTCACAATACTTAACTAATGCATCAAGTATAATATCAAAACATAATTTAGAAAATAGCGTTGACAAGTCTGTTTTAATTAATGGACGAAACCTCACTAATTTTGGTGTTTTTAGAAAATATCTACAGACTTACATTGATAACCATTCTGCAATAAATAAAGAGATGACTTTGATGGTTCGACAATTAGAACCTACTCCTCAAGGAATTCCTATGGAAATATATGCATTTAGTAAAGATCAGCGTTGGCAAAATTATGAATACATTATGGGAGATATTTTTGACCATGTACTGGCTTCAGTAAAGTATTTTGATTTAGAGATTTATGAACTTGCTGTAGCTACAACTGATTAATTTTTTCACAATAATTTTTGCTGCGAATCTGAATCGTCATTTGGAATTTTTAAACTAGTCCCTAATTTAGAATTCAATTGTTTTATTAAGTATGCCGAAAGCAAAGGCGATTCCTTTTCGATGTTTTGATGCACAAAGAAATCTATTTCTTCAATACCATTATCTTTCCAAATTTTTAAACGTTCTACCCAATCATCTAATCTGGTATAATCACTTTGATGATTAGCCCCTACATAACGGATAAAGGCTCTAGAATTGGTTAATCGCATGTGCATGATATCGCGCCTGCCAGCACTATCAACAATAACATTAGAGATATTATTTTCTTCAAATAATTGATATAAATCTTCTGCAATAGCTTGGTCGTTATACCAATTAGTATGTCTAAACTCTATTGCCAATGGAATCTCTTTAGGCCAACTTTCTGCAAAATTAATAACACGATCTAAATCCTTTGGAGCAAAATTACTGTGCATTTGTAAAAAGATACAACCTAGTTTTTCTTTTAAATTAATGGCACTATTCAAATAATTATCTACAACAGGATTAATGTCTTCATTTAAGCGTTTCCAATGACTAATTTCTTGATTCAGTTTTGGAAAGAATCTAAAGTTATCTGGTGTTTTATCATACCATTTAGCAAATTGTTCTGGTGGAAAAATTCTGTAAAATGTAGCATTCAACTCAATTGAATTAAACTGACGCGAATAGTATTCTAATTCATCTTTTGTTCCTCTAGGATAAAAGCCTTTTAGGTCAGCTTTATTCCATTTGGCACAACCGACAAAGACATTGGTTCTATCTGATGGATTTTTTTGTAATGTTTTTAATGTATCTGGATGGTCTGGTGGTAAAGTAAAATCTATATTTCCTGGGTCATCAACACTTCCGAATTTCATAACTTTAATTTTAATCAAAGTTACAAAACAATAATCCACTGATATTAATACTAAAGAAATTGTAACAATTTTGTAACTTCACATACTTATTAAACATCAATCTAATAAATTATCATCTCATGAAGACTTTAAAATTACTTAGTGCATTATTCTTTTTTTGTATAGCACTTACAACAACAGCACAAACTGCAGAAGAAATTGTTGACACTTACATCGAAAATATTGGTGGGCAAGATGCTTGGAACAAAGTAGAATCTGTAAAGATTACAGGTATAGGAAAACAAGGTGGACAAGATTATCCTTTTGTGGCTACTTTTATGAAAGATGGTCGCTCTAACATTACAATTGAAATTCCCGGTGCATCAATGGTGTATCAAGCATTTGATGGAGAAACGGCTTGGGGAATGAACTTTCAGACTCAAAAAGCTGAGGCACTAGATTCTGAATCGTCACTAAATATGAAGAGCGAATCTAAAGACAATGTAGAGATTTTCTTGAATTATAAAGAAAAAGGTTACAGTGTTGATCTTTTAGAAAAAACAACATGGGAAGGCACTGAAGTAAACAAAATAAAGTTGACCAAAACACCAATGATGGTAGATGGTAAAGAAGAAGAAAATACTGAGATTTATTATTTTGATACTGAAAACAATGTACCAATCGCCTCTGAAGCTGTCGTAAAATCTGGTCCTGCAAAAGGAGCTACTGCACAAACTATTATGACGGATTACCAAGAAGTTGATGGTTTATATTTAGCGCACACGCTAATCGAAAAATTTAATGGACAAACACAATTAGAAATGGTTTACAAAACCGTAGAATTTAATACAGAAGTTGATGATTCTATTTTTAAAATGCCAAAAGAGTAATTACAATTCAAATAAATTAATAACAAAAAAAACAGTAATGAAAAACTTAAAATTATTTTTTTTAACACTAATTGCAGGCTTTGGCTTATCTATTAATGCACAAACTGCTGATGAAATTATAGAGACCTATCTAGAAAATATAGGCGGGAAAGAAAACCTTGCAAAAATAGAAAGCATACTTATGACAGGAGTTGTCAACGCCCAAGGAATGGAAATACCTATAAAAACAGTATCGACTAATGATGGCAAAATGTATTTAGAGATAGACATGCAAGGCAATAAAATTAAACAACTTATATCTGATGGTAAAAAAGTTTATAACATGAACATGATGAATCAAAAAATGGAGGAAATGCCGTCTGATCTCTCTAAGGTGATGATAAACGAGTTTAAGGATTTTCCAAATCCTTTCATAGCTTACAAGGAAAAAGGCTATACTGCCGAATTCATTGGAAAGGATACAACTGAAGACGGTACAGAAGTCCTGAAAGTAAAACTTACTAAGAAACCGATCACAATTGACGGTGAAGAATCAGCTAATGAGTCTATCTATTATTTTGATGCTGAAAACTATGTGCCTATTGTTATCGAAACTGAAATTCCTACTGGACCAGCAAAAGGTCAGAAAATGAAAACGCCTCTTAGTGACTACCAAGAAGTCGATGGTATGTATTTTCCATTTTCAACAGCAATGCAAGGCATGCCAATGAACTATAAGACGATTGAATTAAATCCTAAAATAGAAGATAAGGATTTCGAGCTTCCTGAAGCTGCTGCGACACCAGATGCTGATAAGAAAAACTAACGAACATCTAAATCCTCAATTGCTAACATTGGGGATTTTTTTATTTAAAATCAACCAACTTAATTATATCATGAAAAAAATAGCAATTCTATTTGTGCTGTTTTTATGCGTATCTGCATTTAAAGTACAAGCACAAGAATCGAAAATAAATGGTGAAGATATATTCGGTGATCTCTCAGCAAGGCATATTGGTCCTGCACTGATGAGTGGTCGTATTAATGATATGGAAACGCACCCAACAAATCCGAGAATTATATATGCTGGCACTGCTGGTGGTGGTGTTTGGAAAAGTAATGATGCTGGCACAACCTTTAATCCAATATTTGATGATTACTGCCAATCGATTGGTGCTGTTGAAGTAGATCCAAATAGTCCGGATAAGGTTATTTGGGTAGGTACTGGTGAGACTTGGACACGGAATAGTGTATCTATTGGTGATGGTCTTTATAAATCTGAAGATGGAGGTGCCAATTGGAAAAAATATGGTTTTGAAAAATCTGAACGTATTGCAAATATCATTGTAAACCCTCAAAATTCTAATGAAGTTTATGTTGCAGTTTTAGGAGCACTTTGGGGAGACAGTGAAGATCGTGGAGTGTACAAAACTACTGATGGTGGCGAAACTTGGAATAAAATCCTATATACAGATGAGCGCACAGGTTGTGCAGATTTGGCTATGGATCCAAACAATCCAAATATATTATATGCATCCATGTGGGAATTTAGGCGTACAGGATGGTCTTTTGAGTCTGGAGGAGATAAGAGTGCGTTGTATAAGTCCACTGACGGAGGTGCGACATGGAATAAAATTCATAACGGATTTCCTGAAGGTCAATTAGGACGATTAGCTATTGCAGTAGCACCAAGTAATTCTAATGTATTATACACAGTTATTGAGGCTGAGAAAAATGAAAGAAAAGGCTTATATCGTAGTGATGATGCTGGTGCAAATTGGACACAATTAAATAACGATTTTGGTATAACTGTGCGGCCATTTTACTTCTCAAGAATTGTTGTAGATCCAAAGAACGAAGATGTCATTATAAAAGGTGGCTTAACTGGTTCTATTTCTAGGGATGGTGGAAAAACTTTCAAACCCTTAGGGAATATGCATAGTGATATCCACGATATTGTTTTTGATATTAATGATTCAGACAGAATTTATGCAGGAACAGATGGTGGTGTGTATCGATCTTGGAATGGAGGAACTACAATGGAAATTGTAGAGAATCTTCCACTTTCACAATTCTATCATATCAGTGTAGACAACGAAGAACCGTATAACATTTATGGTGGCTTACAAGATAATGGGTCTTGGTATGGGCCTTCTCGATCTTCTGGAGGAATTAATGCACGCGACTGGAATTCGATTGGTGGTGGTGATGGATTTAGAGTACTGCGTCATCCAACTAAAAATATAATATATTCTGAAATGCAAGGTGCTGCAAATGTTTGGCGCTATGATGTGAACAATGAATTGGTAAAAACTATTCAGCCTTTACCTGTTGAAGGTCATGCCAAACTACGTTTTAACTGGAATGCGCCAATGGCAATAAGTGAGCATCAACCTGATCGTTTTTATATGGGTAGTCAATTTCTTCATAAGTCTGAGGATATGGGAAATACATGGGAAATTATATCTTCAGACCTTACAACGAATGATGCAACAAAACAACAACAAGAAGAATCTGGAGGTTTGTCAATGGACAATTCTGGTGCGGAAAACCATACGACGATTTTCACTATTACAGAATCGAGCTTAGATGAAAATATCATTTGGGTTGGTACTGATGACGGAAATATTCAACTAACTAAAGATGGTGGCAAGAATTGGACAAATACATCTTTAGATATTCCAGGATTACCAAAAAATACTTGGGTTTATCATATTGAAGCAAGCGTCCATGATAAAGGTACAGCTTATGCTGTTTTTGATGGACATACAATGAACGATATGAATCCTTATGTTTATAAGACTAGTGACTTTGGAGAAACATGGACAAGCATAACAACTCCAGAAATAGAAAGTTTTGCAAGAAATATTCAGGAAGATTATGTAAATCCTAACCTTTTGTTTTTAGGAACTGAATTTGGTTTATACATCACATTAGATGGTGGTAAAAGTTGGAGCAAGTTTACTAATAATGTACCTGCTGTAGCTATTCATTTTATAGATCTTCAAAAAAGGACGAATGATCTTGTATTAGGAACTCATGGACGAGGTGTTATCATAATAGATGATATTTCACCATTAAGAGAAATTACCCCTGAGATAGTGTCTAAAAAAGTACATTTTTTTGATTCTAAACCAACAATGATGGTAGATCAAAGTGGATTTGCTGGCAGTTTTGGCTCAGAAACACAGTTTGTCGGTCGAAATCCATCACGGCTTCCAAAGATTAAATATCTACTTCAGAAGCGGCATACTTTTGGAAAAATGACTATGGAAGTTCAGGATATGGATGGTAATAAGGTTTCAACATTGAGTCCAGGCAAATCTAAGGGTATAAACATTGTAAACTGGAATTACAGGATTAAGCAACCTAAGATTGCCAGAGGAAAAACTACTAGTGGTTCTGTATCACCTAGAGTTCCCGCAGGAAAATATAAGGTCATACTCACAAAAGGAAAAGAGACTTATGAGCACACAATTGAATTAGTTTATGACACTAATGCAGGCTTGTCTGAAGCTGATAGAGCTCATAAACAAGACGTTAATATGAGCATATACAATATGACTCAACAATTAGCTCATATAGTATATCAGATTGATGCGATTTTAGAAAGCAACGACACAAAAAAGAAAATAAAAGAGCAACTACAAGCCTTAAAAGAAACTTTAGTAATAACGACAGGAGATAATTATGTTGGCTCAGCAGAACCGCAATTACGTGAGTTGATGGCACAAATCTTTAGTAAAATTGCCTATAGCTACGATAAACCTTCTGCAAATGAAATGTCTAATTTATCAATTATTGAAAAGCGATTCAATAAAGCGAAAAAGGATTTCGAAAAATTAAAGTCTAAAGCTAAGGTTGAGACATTAGAACTAAAATCGTTCGAAGACTTTATCAATGATTAAATAATTTAAATCTTAAATTTTAAAAAGACCGATAAAATCGGTCTTTTTTTATTTGTTAATAACCAAGTTAACAAGATATTTGTGCTTCAATTAAATACACGGGGTTATTGTCTACATTTATTTAATATTCAACCCTTATTAATTCGACTATGACTTCTAGATCCAAAGACTTGCTATCAATTCGACCAAAAATTGCGTCTGCTAAAATTTATGACGCAATGAGTAGTGACGAATTATTTCAAAATAAAACACTTCGTCCAGTGATTAAAATGCAACATCATTTATTAATTGCTGTTTTTAGTAATTATATAAGTAAAAGAAAGAATGTCTTTTATGATCTTTCTTTAGAGAAGCAATTAGCTTATATAGATAATTCTATAAACAAGGATATGAAATTTAGAAACTCAGTAAAAGGAATGATTATAGGACAGTTTACTGTGGAAGAATATCAGCTTTATATTAAAAATTCATCTGCATTAAATAAACGCATGATGAATATTGTAAAAGAACGCTTAATCAGTAGTGTTCAACTTTTTACTAAACCAGAAATTTTAAAAGCAGTTTAGAGTAAAGATTCCCCATTTAGATTAGTAGCTAGCACATCGCTCATATAATTAAAATAGGGTCTTATAGTTGTAAATGCTGTGTTGACTTCTTCCAAAAAATTATCAGCCAATACTTCTTTATCCGTATATTTTTTAGTGAATATAAATTGTTTTCTACGGATTAAATCAATAGCAGGATGTGTTTTATCAAATCCTTTTGGCGCAGTTTTTAGCTCATCTCCTACAAAACTTCCCCATGTAGATTTAAACTTTTTGTTATTCAAAATATCACGCATTTCACTGTCATCCATCTCAAACTCTTTTCTAATGCGCAATAAATCTTCTTTATTAGGGTCCCAAAATCCAGTAGCAATAAACGACTCGTTATTTGGTTGAATATGCAAATAATAACCACCTCTTAATTCTGGCTTTTTACGCGCAAATGAACCACCAAAATGTGTCTTATAAGGTAGCTTGTTTTTTGAAAAACGTACATCTCTATAGATTCTAAAGATTTTAATCTTTTCGATTTGGTCATGAGCATTCATTAATTCTCCTAAATGATTATAAGCTGCTTTTACCTTTACCTCAATCGTCTTGAATTCGGGTTTATGTTCATTGAACCAATCTCTGTCATTGTTCTTTTCTAGTTTTTTGAAAAATGTCAGCGCTTCTTTAGGTATTGTATGGCTCATAATAATTAAGTTTTTATAAAAATATGGAAAGCTAAATAATATTGTTTCATATTTAAGAAATAATTGCTTTTCAATCATAAAACCAGTCAAATAAGAACTAACATTTATAGTGTTGAAATTTTAGTTTAGAATTGTTTAAAATAAACTTGTGAGTTGTGAGATTTTTTACTATAATGCACTACTTTAAAAACAGACAATTACTTTTATGGGTAGACCAGCAACAAGACCAACAAAACTCAAAGACGGTTACTATATCGAGATCAGAAACAAAGGCTCAAAATCAGGTGTAAAACTTTACAGTGGAACTAAATTACAGATGCATCGTGCGATAAAAATGTACGAACGTTCAAAAGAAGTTATCATTTTAGGTGAATCTGTTGACGGAAAATTTGTTGACAAGAATCCGAAATTACACGTTGTAGGATAACTCATTCATTATTATTTTTTAGTCTAATTTCTTAGTGAAATTAGTGTTTTTCATATTTTTTCATAAATTGTTGATGAAAAGAGTGTGTTTTTTATGCTCTTAACTAACTAATTAAATCAACATTATTATGACAAATTCTATGAACAAACCACCTATTTGGTTCTGGATTCTAAGTGTACTTGCATTAATCTGGAATGCTTTGGGTGTACAAAAATACCTTCAGCAAGCTTATAACACTGAAGGATTTAGGGCATCATATACTACTGAGCAATTGGCTCTAATGGATAGCACACCAGCATGGGCAACGGCTGCTTTTGCAGTAGCAGTTTTTGGTTCAGTACTTGCATGTATTTTGTTACTGCTAAGAAAGAAACTAGCAAAAACAGTTTTTTTGATTGCTTTAATCGCTATTATTGTTCAGATGGGTTATGGTTTATTAATCGCTAAGAATTATGAAGTCCTGAGTTCATTTGAAGTGACCATGTCCATTTTTGTACCAATTATTGGTTTACTACTTTATCTCTTTGCAAAAAGATCAGCTGAAAAAGGCTGGATTAACTAAATAATTTAACCAACCAATCTTAAAAAAGGTATTAGTATTTAACTAGTGCCTTTTTTTTGTTCAAATTTTACTGAGTGTAATATTAATCCTGAAGCCGGTGCGATATAGTCCATTACTTCTGCGCTGTCATTTTTTAAAGTATCTTCAATATATTGCAGAGTTACATCTCCTCTACCCAATTTAATTAAACAACCGAACATTAATCGAATTTGATTTCGCATAAAACCTTTACCAACAACTTTAAACACATAGGATTGTTTTGGAAAGAAATTAGCCTGGTATATATTGTTATCTATAATCTTCTGATATTTCAATAGTGCGATGATACTTGCCTTTGTCCGTTGCTCTATAACAATAGGTTTTAAAATTATGGGTGCCTTCAAATAACTTTGCTCCTTGCTTCATTAACTCTACATTTAATGGTTCGAGAATAGTGGTGAGTATTGGAGCACAAAATGGGTGATTTTTTTGTCCTTCTGAAAACACATAATGATATTCCTTAAGCTTAGAATCTTGAATAATATTGAAGTCTTTATCAACTTCAATAATTGACAACGCTCTGATATCTTGTGGTAGATTATGATTAAATAGATCTAAAAACGCTTCAAAATCTGTAATAGGCTCATTATAAATAAACAACTCTAAAGCCGCTTCGTTGGCAGAAACCATGGCATCTGTTCTTCCTGCGCCTAAGGTTTTAAAACGCACATCTTTGAGAATAAATTTTAATGTACGATCGATCATTAAGTGTATCGTTTTTACATCTGGCTGCTTTTGCCAACCATGAAAACGATAACCTAGATATTGAATTTTTATCAGATAATAATAACGTTTATCAAACATGACAGTAAGAACGCCAATTTCTGATTGATTCCAAAAGTATTTTTTAATTAATAATTAACTTCTGAATTTTTGTTTGACTACCATTAAATACTTTAATAAGATAAATACCAGCACTTAAACTCGAAACATCTATAGTATTAATAAGATGAGATGATTCTAATTTTTTATTTAAGATTAAGCGTCCTCCAATATCATACAAATTTGCGTTGGTACCTTTGGATAATTGTCCTTTTACAACTATTTCTTTTGGAGATGCTGTATTGTAAATTTGTAAATTATCCCAACCACTATTTTCAGTAGATAAGATTACAGAGGAATAATGTATATAGAAACGTCCTGTTCCATTTAAATCCACAGAAGGTGAAAATGAATAATTATTATCATTTAATAATGTCCAAGTATTTGTAACCTTATCTTCTAAATAGATATTATTTTCGGGTGGTATATTAGAAATACCATCTATTGATATGGTCAATTTTACACCAGCTTCGGCATTTATACCGAGAGGAATAACAACATTATTAAGGTCATCATATGGTAATGACTGAATTGCCATATCTAAACCTGAATTCTCTTCTAGTAGGTTAGAATAGATTAAAAACTCTGCTGTACTGGCTGTATAAATACCTGCATCATAACCAACATCCAAACCTCTCGTAGTACCTTCAATAAAATAAATTTGCGTAGCACTAATATTTGTTGCACTACTTAAATTAAGTTTACACAGCGCTACATTATTAACAGGTTGTCTTCCCATAATAAAATCATCTGAAGAACCTGTTCTGCGCATAGCAGTTGTAAAATCAACTAATCCACCACCCGTTTTAGATTTAACAAAAAATGCCTGTCCTGGTGCAATTAATTCAGTGCTGTTAGTGTCTACAATCGTTGCCATATTCCAAACTGTCCATCCATTTGAAGCATCGCCATCATATCCATAAATGGCTTGGAAGTTACCGTTACCAAATTGATCCGAGTTTAGATTAAAAAAGGTTTCAAAATCAATGTAAGAAGGATATGGATTTCCTATGAGATTCCATGCGAAACCTGCTGAAGCGTCAGAAATAGGAACATCTAAAACATCGCTTGATAATATATTACCAGTGAACGTCAGCGTACCTCCGTTTGTTGTAGCAGTTCTAAAGCCAATACCTGGATCTATTGTCGTTAATACATTTGTAACTATATCATAGTTTTGATAAGCACCTGCAGCCGTATTATATGGTGCAAATGCTCTTAAATTACCTAAAGCTGGTAAATTTGGGTTTAAGGCTGAAAAAGCTGGAAATAATTGCCCAGAAATTGGTGCAGATATTAAGTCATTTGTGCCTATAGGACCGACTTGTGAGACATATCTATTATAATTTACTGTTCCAATAATAGTTCCATCCAATATTAAGCTCGAAAATAATTGAGAAGTAGAATTCAACTCTATAGTGGTTGCAGTTAATGTAACACCTGTATCTATTAATACGGCTGCTCCTGGGTTTACTGTTAAAGTATTACAGTCTGTATTGACAGAAATATTAGCAGTACCAGATTCAACTACGATATTATCACTAGCGGTAGACACTCCCTCAGGACTACTTGGTGACCAACTATTATTATATGTATAAGTTGTTGAAGCTCCTGGCAATACATTAACCAAAACACCATTGGTACTTAAAGCACCGCAAAAATTGGCACTAGCGAGATCTGCTTGAAAACTTGAAAAAGTACCTCCTACATATGTAGCTGTTGGCTCGCCTGCCAAATAAGACAATCCATAAACTGTGTAATTTCCGGCTGAGAAGTTAGATTGGTTTGATAAGTCAGAATCAGCATCGAAAGCAATGATATTTCCAGAATTATTATCAACTACAATAAACGTATATAAATAGCCTGTTACATTTATTGCGCTAACATTATACAGTGTTTCTGAAAAGCTAATGTTATAATTTCCAACAGGAGGTGTTGTATTAAAAAAAGCTGATGTTAATAAGACATATTTAGTTCCAGTAGTTAAGGTTTCAACAAAACCACTACTGAAGGAAACATTACTTACACCATCAAAATTTCCATTAGAATTCAACCAATTATCACAAACGCTACTAATATTATAACTACCTTCAAATAAACTTATCATATTGAAATAATCAGCCTGTTGAGTTCGCGTAAATGTTACATTAGAATTTGAGCTAGATGCTAACTCTATAGTTTCGAATTTTGGAGTTAACCCAAGAGGAATACAAGTACCACTTCCATTGTTTTCAGCATTTAGATTGGTATTACCATCACTAGCATCTAATACACCAGAAACAGAATTAACAGGTAGACCAGCCAATAAGTCGAGGTTAAGACTACTATCACCTTCAGTAGCTGTCACAGTATCATTATTGGCAATAGTTGCTACAACCGCACTACATGTAGACGTCACTAAAATATCAACATCGTTGATATCAAAAAATATATTTGAGCTACCTGTACAAACAATTTTTATTCTTCCTTTAGTAGTTGATAATCCTGGAACTGTAATATTCACGGAGCCATTATTTGGAACTCCACTAGCTAAGGTTGCAGAAAATGTATTTCCTCCATCTGATGAATATAAGATATCAACATCAGCACACGTATAAATTGCATTATTTGTATTAGCCACGTCCCAAGTTATGGTTTCAGTATCTCCTGCCATCCAAGCAGTTGTTGAATTTTGAGATGTAATTCTAAAAGGACCGTCAGAACCAACTGTTAATGAGATTTGGTCGCAGGCTACTCCACCTCCTCCAACTTCATTATCTCTTACTGTTAGTCTCCAAGTTAGATTTCTAGCTACAGTTGGTAAGACTTCACCAGTTCCTGTTGTTACATTACCTGCTAATATAGATGATAGTACTGGCACTGTTCGTTCATTACTAGTTGAAGGCGGAAAACTTCTAAATAATGGTGCTGTAGTACTTGCACCTGTATCATCGGGAGCATCAGAACCAGCATAATCGGTATCATATTGTTCCCAGTTATAAGTAAGACTTCCTACTCCATCAGCATCAGAACCAGATCCTGATAATACAAAAGGTGTACTATGAGGAATTACTAAGCCATTTATATTATTAATATTTGCATCAGAACTTGGCATACTATTTCCAGTTGGAATAAGTGTTGAGCAATCTGACCATCCACCAACAGCTGCAGTTCCGCATGATGACCCATTAACAAATAATCCTCCATCCATAAAATCTATCATGGATTGCAAACTCGCGACACTAAAATAGTCTGTGCGGTTAGCAAAATCGTCATCGGCATCGCAATTAGCAGTTGTACTCATTATGGTAGAACCTTGTCCAGGTTCGTATCGGCTACAAGCATTATTTGAATTACAACCATAATTAGTATGTCTATTACTGAATTGATGTCCAAACTCATGAAGTAATACTGTAATTGCTGTAGGAATATCATTTGGCAAATAGGTGTAACCTCTAGCTTTAGCAGAAGTACAAACAACACCTAAACCAGCTCTACCAGCCCACCCGCAACCACCACCACAAGTGATTTCGTGAAAACCATGTCCAATATCCCAAGAGCTAACACTAACATTATCGTTGATGTAGTTCTCAGTCTCAGTTATGGATGTAAAGGTATCTGTTGGATCACTGAATGGGTCATTCACTGGATCATCATTAAGCAAAAATTCAACAATTGAAAAAGTGGTTGCTACTTCAGTTTCATAAACTGCATTAACTTGTGTAATCCTATTAAGAAGCGCTGCCTCTACTAAAGCGTCAGTTCCACCATTTAATTCATAAAATTCACCTGAACAAGTCACTACCATTTCGTAACTACGTAAGTTATCACCTATTTGAAAACAAGAATCAGCACGACCATAAACAGGTGTTAATGCACGTGATTCAGTTTCTTCTTCTGACTGGCAATCAAACTGACCAGCATGCTGTACAATGTTATGATCGTAGTATGTTATGTATTGATTATTTTTACTTAATCGGTCTGTTTTTTCTATTATGGCTATACCATCTGCACTTTTAATGACACCATAAAAACCTGCAGAAGTAATATTAAATCTAGCAGTAGCCGTAAGATCGTCAATTCCTTTAGCAATATAACTTTTAACATCTGGACGCGATGCTGACAACTCTGGGGAAAGGATAGGTGACTCAACAACTCTAAACCGCTGCATTCCTTCTGTAGGAATAGGCAACTCAACAATAGTACTAGAATTTCTATTTTGAGCGATCGCACCTTTCATTTGTGTATACTGTAAGGTACTTTTTAACCGATTTACATCGATTTTGACTTCTCGGTAATCAATTAAATTTTCTGAATACTTACTAGAAACTTGTGCTTGCGTATTAGAATAGAAAAGACAAATGAAAACGAATACTAGGGTAGGTTTTAACAATTTCATTAGGGCTGATTGTTTATTAAAACCACAATATAAAAAATTCTAGTAAAAAATACGTTTAAAAACTGTTTTTATCGATAAAGTGTAATTTGGGTTATTTTGAATGTCTTTTCTCTAGCACAGAAACTACATCATTTAGCTTAAATCCTTTTGCTTGGAGTAACATTAAATAGTGAAACAATAAATCACTACTTTCTTCTAAAAACAAATTATCATTATTGTCTTTGGCTTCAATAACAACCTCAACAGCCTCCTCACCTACTTTTTGAGCGATTTTATTAATACCTTTTGCAAATAATGAAGCTACATAAGACTTTTCCGCGTCCGCAGATTCAATTCTACTTGATATTGTATTTTCCAATTTTGAGATAAAGCCATAAGACCCTTTATTGGTTTCATTCCAACATGTGTCAGTTCCTTTATGGCATGTAGGTCCTTTCGGATTCACAAATATTAACAATGTATCATTATCACAGTCGAGCTTGATGTCAACTAAATTTAGAACATTACCACTTTCTTCACCTTTAGTCCATAATCTATTTTTTGTTCTACTGAAGAATGTTACTAAACCGGTAGATTTTGTTTTCTCTAATGCTTCTTCATTCATATAGCCTAGCATTAGTACATTCTTCGTTATGGCATCTTGTATAATCGCTGGAACTAGTCCGTCTTTGTTTTTATTAAAATCTATGTTCATAATTCTAATTTCTGTTTGGTTTTGAGCACAGTCACGACCTATTTGGGTCACAAAACGACCTTTCGAATGCCCTCAAGATGACCAGTTTTTTTTATAATCTAATAGGAATTCCCTGCTTTTTCAATTCCTCTTTTAATTCTAATATTGGTATTTCTCCAAAATGGAAAACACTAGCTGCTAATGCTGCATCTGCTTTTCCTTCTATGAATGTATCTGCGAAATGCTGAATAGTTCCTGCTCCACCCGATGCAATAATTGGAATATTAAGTAAATCTGATAATTTGGCTAAAGCTTTATTTGCAAAACCTGCTTTTGTACCATCGTGATTCATGGATGTGAATAAAATTTCACCTGCACCACGCTGTTCTACTTCCTTGGCCCAATCAAATAGTTTAATATCAGTTGGAATAGTACCGCCAGCCAAATGTACAAACCACTCACCTTCTATCTCTTTTGCATCTATAGCAACAACGACACATTGACTTCCAAATTTATCTGAAAGTTCGTTAATCAAATCTGGGCGTTTTACTGCCGACGAATTAATTGACACTTTATCAGCACCACAATGCAACAAATCATCGACATCTTCTATCGAAGAAATTCCACCTCCTACTGTAAATGGAATATTCACTTGTTCAGCAACTTTGAGCACCATATCGTGCATGGTTTTACGCTTCTCTTGTGTTGCCGAAATATCTAAAAATACCAATTCATCTGCTCCTAAATCAGCATACTGTTTTGCTAATTCTACTGGGTCACCTGCATCTCTAAGATCGACAAAATTGACTCCTTTTACAGTTCTACCATTTTTAATATCTAAACATGGTACTATTCGTTTTGTTAGCATCTTATATAAATCGCTCTAATTCTTTTAAACTAATTCTATTTTCATAAATGGCTTTTCCAATAATGACCCCTTCGCAACCAATAGATTCTAAATCTTCTAGGTCTTTTATTCCTGAAACACCTCCAGACGCAATAAGTTTTATGGATTGTGCACCACTACTGTTGCTACATTCTTCAATTATAGTCTTGTACAATTCAATGGAAGGACCTTCTAACATACCATCTTTAGAAATATCAGTACATATAACGTACTTAACACCTTTACGCTGATAGTCTTTTATAAAAGAAATCACTTCTTCTTTGCTATTATCTTGCCATCCGTTTATTGCTATTTTACCATCATTACTATCTGCACCAAGAATAATTTTTTGAGGACCATATTTGGCTAGCCAACCTTCAAAAGTTTCTCTATCACTAACAGCAATGCTTCCGCCTGTAATCTGTTTTGCTCCACAATTAAAAGCAATATTTAAGTCCTCATTGGATTTTAATCCACCACCAAAATCAATTTTTAAATTAGTCTTTGATGCTAAAAGTTCTAAAACTTTATAATTAACAATATGCTTGGCTTTAGCTCCATCTAAATCTACCAAATGTAAGTATTCAATACCTGAACCCTCAAATGCTTTAGCAACTTCTAATGGATTTTCGTTATATATTTTTTTGGTGTCATAATCGCCTTTTGTTAAACGAACACACTTTCCTTCTATGATGTCTATGGCTGGTATTATTCTCATTTTTTTAGCTTTTGGCTCTTAGCAACGGGCTAATAACAAAGTTTTTTCTTATAACTCAATAAAGTTTCTTAGAATTTGTTCGCCTGCTTTGCTGCTCTTTTCAGGATGAAACTGAACTCCATAGAAATTTTCGTTTTCTAATGCTGAAGCATATTCTAATTCATAATCAGAAGTTGATATAGACTCATCGCATTGTTCCGCATAATAACTATGTACAAGGTACATGTATTCTTTTTCTTTTATCCCTTTAAATAAATCTGATTTAAGATTCTTAATAGTATTCCATCCCATTTGTGGAACTTTTACGTTGTTAGAAAATCGTTTTACGTTGACATCAAAAATTCCTAGTCCATTGGTATCACCTTCTTCAGTATGATTGCACATTAATTGCATGCCCAAGCAGATTCCTAAAACGGGTTGTTTTAGTTGTGGAATTAATATATCTAGCCCACTATCCTTAAGCATTCTCATTGCAGAACTTGCTTCTCCTACTCCAGGAAAAATTACTTTATCGGATTTTATAATTTCTTCAACATTATTAGTCAAATGCGCGTCATATCCTAATCTCTGAAATGCAAATTGGATGCTTTTAATATTACCAGCTCCGTAGTTTACTATTGTCAAATTCATTATAACATACCTTTAGTTGACGGTAAAATCATTTTTTCAACATCTTGCTTTACTGCCATTTTAATTGCTTTAGCAAACGCTTTAAATATGGCTTCAATTTTATGATGTTCATTTTCACCTTCGACTTTAATGTTCAGGTTGCACTTGGCTCCGTCAGTAAACGATTTAAAGAAATGATAAAACATTTCTGTTGGCATTTTACCGATCATTTCGCGTTTAAATTCTGCGTCCCAGACCAACCAATTACGTCCACCAAAATCAATAGCCACTTGTGCTAAACAATCATCCATAGGCAAAGAAAAACCGTAACGTTCTATTCCTAATTTATTTCCTAAAGTTGTAGCGAAGACTTCTCCTAGAGCAATTGCAGTATCTTCTATTGTGTGATGCTCATCAACCTCTAAATCTCCATCAACTTTAATATTCAAATCCATTTGACCATGGCGCGCAATTTGATCTAGCATATGGTCAAAAAATGCAAGTCCTGTATCGATATTACTTTTACCGGTCCCGTCCAGGTTTAAATCAATCTTTATTTTAGTTTCGTTGGTATTACGCTCAATACTTCCTTTACGTTCTGTAGTTTTTAGGAATCTATAAATAACTTCCCAATCATTAGTCTCTAAGGCAATATATTTCTCTAATTCGTTATTACTCACTGTAACTTCATCAGTTCCTAAATTAGTATTGTCATTAATAAAAATTCCTTTTGCTCCTAGATTTTTCGCTAATTCTACATCTGTAAGTCTATCACCAATAACAAATGAATTTTTTAAATCGTAAGGTTCAGAAAAATACTTGGTTAATAAACCTGTGTTAGGTTTACGAGTAGGTGCATTATCTTTTGCAAAGGTTCTATCTATAAATTGCTCTTCAAAAACAACACCTTCTGCTTCAAATGTTTTAAGTACAAAGTTATGTACTGGCCAAAAAGTGTCTTCAGGATATACATTTGTGCCTAAACCATCTTGATTAGTAATCATAACGATTTCAAAATTCAATTCTTTAACTATTTTGCTTAAATATTGAAATACTTTAGGATAGAATTCAAGTTTTTCAAAAGAATCAATCTGTTCATCTGCTGGCTCTCTTATTAAAGTTCCATCTCTATCTATGAAAAGTACTGGCTTCATTATAGTTGGTTTAATGTCTTAATTAATATTTTGTTTTCTTCAACTGTACCTATAGTAAATCGCAAACAATTTTCACATAATGGTTGTGTAGTTCTATTTCTAACCACGACACCTTTTTCGATTAATTGCGAATAGCGCTTATTAGCATCATCTACTTTAACCAGAACAAAGTTAGCATCAGACCTATAGATTGTATTAATAAATGAAATATCTGATAATTGTGTTATTAGCTGTTCTCGCTCTTTCAATATAGATTTAACTTCTAGATTAACTTCATCTAGACTATTTAATCGCTCCAATGCCCTATTTTGAGTTAACTGATTGACATTATAAGGTGGTTTGATTTTATTGAGAACTGATATGATATATTCTGAGGCAAAACATATTCCAAGTCTAATGCCTGCTAAACCATAAGCTTTAGAAAGCGTTTGTGTGACGATAAGATTTGGAAAGTCATTTAACCGACTTATCCAACTTTCTTGATTTGAGAAATCTATATATGCCTCATCAATAACAACAATACCTTTAAAATCTCTCAATAACTGTTCAACTTTATTAGTATTAAAACTATTGGCTGTTGGATTATTAGGTGAACATAAAAACAAAATTTTTGAATTATCATTTTGAGTTGCTAGAATTTCTGAAACTTTTGGTTCAAAACTCTCATCTAACAATACACGTTTAATTTCTACAGCATTTAAATCCGCCAATACTGAATACATACCATACGTTGGCGGCAAGGTGATAACATTATCTTGTTTTGGTTCACAGAATGCTCGAAAAATTAAATCTAAAACTTCATCACTTCCGTTTCCTAATAAAATTTGTGTCGTAGTAACATCCTTTATTTCAGCGAGACGCTCTTTCACATAAGATTGTTGCGGATCTGGATATCTATTGACATTGGTCTGAAAAGGATTCTCGTTTGCATCAATAAAAACCATATCCGAAGACGCATCTTTATACTCATCTCTTGCGGAAGAATAGGCTTTAATCGTTTTAATATTTTCTCTTAAAAGACGCTCTACATTCATGACTCTATATCTTTTAATCGCAATGTTACTGCATTTTTATGTGCTTGTAAACCTTCTGCTTCAGCCATTAACTCTATGGCATTTCCTATATTCTGAATACCTTCCTTAGTTATTCTCTGAAAAGTCATACTCTTTTGAAAACTATCTAAATTCACGCCTGAATATGCTTTAGAAAATCCATTAGTTGGTAAGGTATGATTTGTCCCAGATGCATAATCTCCCGCACTTTCTGGTGTGTAGTTACCAATAAATACAGAACCCGCATTACTTATGTTTTCTACAAAGAAATCATTATCCTTAGTGGCTACGATAAAATGTTCAGGACCATAAACATCTATTAACTCTAGAGCCGTTTCATAGTCTTTAACTATGATAGATTTAGAATTAGAAATCGCAATTTTAGCCATTTCTTTTCTAGGCAATTGTTCTATTTGTTTTTCAACCTCGACACTTACATTTTCAGCCAATGATTTAGAAGTCGTCACAAGAATAACTTGACTATCACTACCATGCTCTGCCTGACTCAATAAGTCAGAAGCCACATATGACGCATTTGCTGATTCATCAGCCATAACCAAGAGTTCACTTGGACCTGCAGGCATATCTATAGCGACACCATATTTTGTTGCCAATTGCTTTGCAACGGTAACAAACTGATTTCCTGGTCCGAAAATTTTATAAACTTTTGGAATGGATGCGGTTCCAAAAGTCAACCCTGCAATAGCTTGTATACCACCAACTTTTATAATCTTCGTTACGCCACACAATTCTGCTGCGTATAAAATCTCATTTGCAATTTTACCTTTTTTATTTGGTGGTGAACATAAAACAATCTCTTTGCAACCTGCTATTTGAGCAGGAACTGCTAACATTAAAACCGTAGAAAATAAAGGTGCTGTTCCACCAGGTATATACAAACCTACTTTTTGAATAGGTCGTTTTTCTTGCCAGCATTCTACACCAATCATAGTTTCAACAAAAACTTTATCTGTTTTTTGAGCAGTGTGAAACGATTCAATATTTGATTTTGCAAGTTGAATTGCAGATTTTAATTCCTCTGAAACACTAGCTATGGCCTCACTAATTTCAGTTTGAGTAACGATATTATTTGCAAGGGTTACTCCATCAAACTTTGATGTATATATTTCTATAGCTTCATCACCAGTATTTGACACGCTCTCAAAAACCTGCATCACCGTTGATTCAATATCTTCAACAGTTTGCGTTGGTCGTTTTAATAATTCTGACCAAGTGGCTCTATCTGGATTTTCGAACAGCTTCATATTATAGCACCATATTTTCAATTGGACAAACTAAAATACCCTCAGCACCATTAGCTTTCAATTCATCTATCATATTCCAGAAATCATTTTTGTTCAAGACAGAATGTACAGAACTCCAACCCTCTTTTGCTAATGGTGTAATAGTTGGACTATTCATACCAGGAAGAATTTTAGTAATGGCATCTAACTTATCGTTTGGTGCATTTAATAAAACATATTTACTTTCTCGACCTCTTAACACAGATTTTAACCTGAATTGAAGTGTATTGATAAGCTCTTGATTTTCTTGAGAAATCTTAGGCGATGTTGCTAAAACAGCTTCAGATTTTAAAAGTGTTTGAATTTCTTTTAAGCCGTTTTTGAACAAGGTACTACCACTAGATACAATATCACAAATACCATCGGCGAGTCCAATATTTGGTGCAATCTCAACGGAACCATTAATGATATGTAGATTAGCTTTTATACCTTGCTTTTCTAAGAATTGATTTACGGTGTTAGGGTATGATGTAGCAATACGTTTTCCTGCTAAATCTTTTAAACTTGCAGCTTTTGAAGATTTTGGAACTGCAATTGAAACTTTACATTTAGAAAAACCTAAACGTTCGATAACTGCTAAATCATTACCTTTTTCAATTAATACGTTTTCACCAATTATGGCAGCGTCTACGACTCCATCTCTTAAATACTGTGGTATATCTCCATTTCTTAAGTAAAATACTTCTAGAGGGAAGTTACGCGCAGAAGCTTTAAGTTGATCTTTTCCATTATCCACAGAAATACCGATTTCTTTTAGAATCTTCATCGAATCATCGTGAAGACGACCCGATTTTTGTACAGCAATTTTTAATTTACTCATAATATTTTCCCGAGAAAGCGGGAATCTTTTGATTTATGTCTAAGACTTCATTTAAGCTATTTAAAAAACAAAAAACCCATCTGAATTCTCAAACGGGTTTTAAAATATATCTTGAATTTATTCAATACACTTTCACCTCGCCTGAGCGATTATATGAAAATGATGATGTAATTGAATAAATTTCATGTTCTTATTTACTAATACAAATATTATTAAATAAAATTTATTAATCAAATAATAATCAAACGAAATCTAATTTTTAGGAAATATTTAATATTTGTTCCTAAGATTATTGATTCCCTAAAATGATAGGCATTCCTGAATCTCCTGAGCCAATAACAATTACTTTACTGTTCTCTGATTCAGAAAGCTTAACTGTAGCCTCAATACCTTTATCTTGAAGAATTTTATCAGTTAAAGACGCACTTAAAATCCTATTAGCATCTGCTTTACCTTTAGCTTCAATAATTACTTTTTCAGCTTCTTTTTCTGCAGTCACTAATCTAAATTCGTACTCTAAAGATGCTTGTTCTTGCTTTAATTTACGCTCAATAGCTTCCTTAATTGTAGGAGGTAATGTTACATCTCTTACTAATACCTCATTTAATTGCACATATTGTTTATCAAGTATTTTCTTGGTTTCCTCAAAAATTTCAACTTGAATAGCGTCTCGTTTAGTTGAATATAAATCATCTGGTGTATAACGCCCAATGACACTTCGTGCGGCACTACGAATTGCAGGCTGTATAACACGCTGTAAATAGCCTTGTCCTAAAGATTGGTGTAGATTCCCTAATTGATCATAAACTGGCTCATACCAAGCTGAAGCATCAATTTGAATCTCTAAACCATTAGATGATAAAACTTTCATTTTTTCAAAAAGTTCTTGTTGACGAACTTCATAAATATATACCTTGTTCCAAGGTGCTACAATATGAAATCCTTCTCCCATTGGTGGCTCATCTGTAACAACACCTTCTCCGAAAGTCTTAAAAAGTACTCCTGCTTCACCTGAGTCTATAGTTACAGCAGATTTTGCAATCACTATAACTAAAATTATTATTCCTATTAAAATTGGTAACCCAACCTTTGGTAATTTTTCCATCTCTTTGTTTTTGTTTTAAATTAGTCCGTTATATTTTCTGATAAACCACTCTATAAAAAGGCTTAATGCAATTAAACCGAGCAGATATTTCCAATCTATCAAAGGTACAATATTTTTGGTGCTTTTTTGTATAGTTGCATATCTGTTATCCGAAAGCAAGTTTACTATAAGCGTGCTAGATTCGCTACTGAAGTAAGCCTTACCTTTACTATTACTAGCTAATGCGTTTAACTTATCTATATCTGCATTTAAGAACTGTTGCTCTACGTTATAGTCTAAAATTTGAAAACTACCAGATATAGCAACCGCTTCAGAGTTATGCTTAACTGTAAAATCATACTGACCTGAGGCAATGCCACTTAAATCTACATTATAATTACCATTATTAAGCAAAAGTGGTACTTCTCTGGTGCTATTATCTTCTTTGTTTTTTATAATTATACTTAAAGATGCTTCTGCATCAAACTCATAATTCTTATTGAAATATTGGGCAGTAATTATAACATCATCATTTCCGTTATAGAAGGATTTGTAATCCACATTTATACGTTTACGCTTTTTGTTTGAACTCAAAAATTGAATAAGTTTACCTATAAAATTATCAAAATCAGTAAAACGCTCTGTATCCAAATATGCCTGTGCTCTCCATCTCCAAATGCCTTCACCACTGAGCAATGCATGCTTTGTGTTATTAATTTCAAATGTAGAGAGTAATGGTTGCTCAGTATTAATTCCATTTACAGCTTTATAAAGAATGACATCATTTGGTACTGAAAAATCTAATCCTCCAAATTCAGATTCTAACGGCGGATAATCATTGAAATCTAAATTATCTATAATAAAGGTGTTATAATTTCTATTTAATACTGGTTGAAAATCTTCAGTTTGATTTGTTATTTTTTGTTTAAAATAATTTTGGGAATTATTTAAAATATTCCAGCTAGTTGTGGAGCCAGAGATTGTGAATGTGTTTATGTTTTTCTCTTTTACCTCTTGTAAAACTTTAGTAAATTTATTGTTGGGTTGATATAGTATAACTAATTGAAAATCATTTATTTCTCCTAAATAATTTTCAGGTTTCAAAATAGAAACACTACGTTGTTCATTACTCTCAATAGACTTTTTAAGCGCACCCAAATCTGGATGTAAACGGTCGTAAACTATTGCAATATTTGTCTTTTGGTCTATGACTTCTACTCCAAAACTTTTTGAGTTATTGATTTTATTTTTTTCGTTTGCCAATGGCACTAATTCTACGCGATAGGTTTTTACGCCTACACTATTGGCATTTAACGTCGTAGAGACGATTTGAGAAGTTTTAGAAGCGTCAAACTGAAGTGCTTTTCTAAATATAACAGCGCTACCTGACCAAATCTTAAGTTCGGTCGTTATAGATTCTGTACCACTGTAGTTGGTAATTATCTCGACAGGGAACTTGTTGTTTAAAAACACATAGCGATTAACATTAAGCTGCTTTATACTTAAATCTGAATACAATGTTGAATCCCCTAAAATAATAGGATAAATTGGCTGTTTTACACCATTAGCCATAAAACTATAATCTGAACCATAGGTTTGATTACCATCTGTTAATAGTAAGATTGGTGCGGTTTGATTATCATATACTTCGCCAAACTGCTTTAATGCTTGTGAGATATTAGATTGTCTTTCTTTATAATTTAAGCTGTCTGAGCCACTCACTGATTTCCCAAAACTATAGGTTTGAAGATTAAAACGCTCATTTAATTCTGAGTTATCTTTTAAAGCTTCTAAGATTTTATTTGCGCTTTCTTCCTGTTTCAAATAAGAAATTGATTCTGAATTATCCACAGCAACAACCAATGTTGGTTTTTCGTCAAAGTATGTGAAGGATTCAAATTTTGGATTAATGAGTAAAAGTAAGATCCCAAAAATCGAAATAACTCTTAGTGCTGTCAGCAAATACCTAAGATTAGACTTAATTTTAGATTTATATATATACTGAAACAGCGCTAATGAAAGCGCTGCTATTCCAGCTATAATGATATATATAATCGTTTCTGTTTGCATAAAAAGACCTTTCGACTGCGCTCAAGGTGACATATCTAAAATCAATTACGTTAGCATACCACCATCAACATTCAAGGTTTGCCCTGTAACATAAGCACTCAAATCACTTGCTAAAAACACACAAGCGTTAGCAATGTCCTCAGGCGAACCTCCTCTTTTTAGTGGGATACCAGCTCTCCAACCTTTTACAGTTTCTTCATCTAGTTTTGCCGTCATTTCAGTTTCTATAAAACCAGGAGCGATGACATTACTTCTAATATTTCGTGAGCCCAATTCTAATGCTACAGATTTCGAAAAACCAATAATTCCTGCTTTTGAAGCAGCGTAATTTGTTTGTCCTGCATTACCTTTTACACCAACTACAGAACTCATATTAATTATTGAGCCTTTGCGTTGTTTTAACATGGTACGTTGAACAGCCTTCGTCATGTTAAATACAGACTTAAGATTGACTTCTATCACTTTATCAAAATCTTCCTCACCCATTCGCATTAAGAGATTATCTTTTGTAATACCTGCATTATTGACTAAAATATCAATAGCACCAAATTCTGCTAATACATCTTCAGCAAGCTTTTGGGCTTCATCAAAATTTGCTGCATTGCTTTGATAACCTTTAGCTTTAATTCCTTGAGTATTTAATTCTTTTTCTAATGCATTAGCCGCTTCAACAGAAGAACTGTATGTAAATGCTACATTTGCTCCATGTTTCGCAAATACCTCAGCTATTCCTTTACCAATACCACGACTTGCGCCTGTAATGATTGCTGTTTTTCCTTCTAATAATTTCATATTTATATAAATCGGTTAGTTAGTATAGTTGTTGTAATCAAATATACTAATTACAAATTACGGCGACATAAAAAAACCTCACAAGATTTTGTAAGGTTTTTAACAGTTTATACTGAACTAGTTTCAGTCTCTATAATTTAAGATTATTAGCCTAAAACTTCAGCGACTTTCTTTCCTATTTCGGCTGGTGAATCCACAACGTGAATTCCGCAAGCCTTCATAATTTTCTTTTTGGCTTGGGCAGTATCATCACTACCACCAACTATAGCACCAGCATGTCCCATTGTACGACCTGCAGGAGCAGTTTCGCCTGCAATAAAACCGACAACTGGTTTTTTACTTCCACTAGCTTTATACCATTGTGCAGCATCAGCTTCTAATTGCCCACCTATCTCACCAATCATAACTACAGCTTCAGTTTCTGGATCGTTAATCAATAACTCTACAGCTTCTTTGGTTGTAGTTCCGATAATAGGATCACCTCCAATACCTATTGCAGTTGTAATTCCTAAACCTTGCTTTACCACTTGGTCAGCAGCTTCGTATGTTAATGTACCAGACTTAGAAACAATTCCTACTTTACCTGATTTGAAAACAAAACCTGGCATTATGCCAACTTTAGCTTCACCTGGAGTTATGACACCTGGACAATTAGGTCCAACTAAACGGCAATCTCTATTCTTAATATAATCTGCTGCTTTAATCATATCTGCAACAGGTATTCCTTCTGTGATTGTAATAATTACTTTAATTCCTGCATCTGCAGCTTCCATTATTGCATCTGCAGCAAATGCTGGTGGTACAAAAATAATAGTGGTATCAGCACCTACTTTTTCTACAGCTTCAGATACTGTATTAAAAACTGGTCTGTCTAAATGAGTTTGACCACCTTTTCCTGGTGTTACTCCACCAACCACATTAGTACCATACTCAATCATTTGCTCGGCATGAAAAGTACCTTCACTACCTGTAAAACCTTGTACGATGATGTTTGAATTCTTGTTAACTAAAACGCTCATTAGATATTTTTGTTTTAAAGTTTTATATATTTTGCTGTGCAAAAATAAGAGTTTTGAGAATCAAATACGACCTCTTTTAAACTTTTCTTTCAGTATATGATTTCATTGAAGCAGCGTCATTTTCATCTGCTTGGTGACTAATTTCATAACCTCTGTGTAGCTTGCCATCCTTCACTTCCCAAATTGTTGAAAAATGCGCTAACATGACTTCATCATCAGGATTTTCGATTGTATTTGCAAATATCGTATGTCTTGTAATAATACTATCACCAGCTTCAATAAAATGTGTGAATTCAAAACGAAGATTGTTATACGATTTACGGGTTCCTTCAAAAAAAATTACAATATCATCATATTTAAGCAACATAAAACCTTGGCTGCTCATCCAGTGTAGTTCACTCTCCTTGCTAAAGAATTTCGATACTACGTTGGCATCATTAGCTAAATCTGAACTATAAAAAGCTTTTACTATATCTTTTGCTGACATTATATATTTTTCAATTTTTCTAGTATTTCTGGAATTTTTTTAACATAAGCCATTTCTTTGAAAAAGCCTCTAGCTTCTTGTGCTGGTGATCCAAAATAGACTTTACTACCATCTGTAGTCTTATTAATACCAGCTTGTGCGTAAATCACTGTTCCTTTAGAAATAGTAACATCGCTTTTAATGCCAACCTGTCCCCAAATGGTTACATTATCTTCCACAACCACACAACCAGCTATACCAGTTTGTGATGCAATTAAGCATTTCTTGCCAATTACTGTATCATGACCTATTTGAATCTGATTATCTAGTTTAGACCCTTCACCAATAGTTGTATCACCTGTTACTCCTCTGTCTATTGTACAAAGTGCACCAACATCAACATTATCTTTTATAATAACACGTCCACCAGATTTTAATTGATCATAACCATCTGGTCTGTTTTTATAATAAAATGCACTTGCTCCTAAAATAGTACCTGCATGAATTGTTACATTATTACCAATAATAGTATCATCATAAATACTTACGTTAGAATGAATGATACAATTCTTACCTATGCTAACATTATTTCCTATAAAGCAATTTGGTTGAATAATAGTACCTTCTCCGATTTCAGCATCGTCAGCTACAGCAGAGTTTGAAGCTTTAAAAGGCTTAAAATGATTAGTGAGTTTATTGAAATCTCTAAAAGGATCATCAGATATCAATAACGCTTTCCCTTCCGGACAATCAACTTCCTTATTAATTAAAACAATAGTGGCAGCAGATTCTAAAGCTTTATCGTAGTATTTTGGGTGGTCAACAAAAACGATATCACCAGGTTCGACAACATGAATTTCATTCATGCCTAAAACTGGAAAATCATCTGCACCTACATATTCAGTAGAAATAAGATTCGCAATCTCTTTAAGCTTATATTCTTTAGGGAACTTCATTTATTCCTTGATACGCTCTTTATAAGTTCCTTTTTCTGTTTCAACCTTAATTTTATCTCCTTCATTAATAAACAAAGGTACATTTACTGAAGCCCCTGTTTCTACTGTTGCAGGTTTTGTTGCATTGGTTGCAGTATTACCTTTTACACCTGGCTCCGTGGCAGTAACTTCTAAAATCACAGTTGCAGGCATATCAACAGACAAAGGCATATTGTCTTCAGTGTTGATTTGTATAGTCACAACTTCTCCCTCTTTCATTAAATCTGGTCGATCTAAAGCCGACTCTAATAAACGAATTTGAGTATAATCTGCTTCATTCATAAAATGATAGAACTCTCCATCGTTATATAAATACTGAAACTTATGTGTTTCTACTCTAATATCTTCAATTTTATGACCTGCAGAAAACGTATTGTCTAAAACTTTACCTGTTGTAACGCTTTTCATTTTTGTTCTTACAAAAGCAGGACCTTTACCTGGTTTTACATGAAGAAACTCTATGATTTTATAAATATCATTATTGTATTTAATACATAACCCGTTTCTAATATCTGATGTACTTGCCATTATTTAGTTGTTATTTTTAGTTTGATTTAAAGTAGCCTTTCATAATTCCTCTATGTGAATTCTTAATAAATTGAAGAATTTCATCACGTTCTGGTGTGGCTTCCATTTCGGCTTCAATTAAATCTGAAGCCTGTGTATTGTTATAATTCTTTTGATATAGTATGCGATATATATCCTGAATTTCTCTAATTTTTTCTGAGGTATAACCTCTTCGTCTTAGTCCTACTGAATTTATACCGACATAAGATAAAGGTTCTCTTGCTGCTTTTACATATGGTGGAACATCCTTACGAACTAAAGATCCACCAGTTACGAAAGCATGATTTCCTATTGAAACAAACTGATGAACTGCAGTCATACCTGCCAAAACAACATAATCTCCAACATTAATATGACCAGCTAGAGTGCTATTATTAGAAAATATGCAGTTGTTACCGACAATGCAGTCATGCGCAACATGGCAATACGCCATTATTAGACAATTGTTGCCAATAACCGTCTTCATTCTATCAGTTGTACCTCTGTTAATAGTTACACATTCTCTAATCGTAACATTATCACCTATTTCTACAGTTGTATCTTCATCATTATATTTTAAGTCTTGAGGTACTGCCGAAATTACTGCTCCTGGAAAAATGTTACAATTTTTTCCGATGCGAGCACCTTCCATAATGGTAACATTACTTCCAATCCAAGTGCCTTCTCCAATTTTTACATTATTATGAATCGTTGTAAAAGGTTCTATAACGACATTCTTAGCAATCTTTGCTCCAGGATGTACGTATGCTAATGGTTGGTTCATTTCTCTAATATTTATTTTGATAAAATGGAAGAAACGTGTTCGCTTTTAAACCTTCTTTTTTCCATTTAACTTTGAACTCTGCTCGGTTCATTTTTTATTTTACTTTTGAAATTTGTGCCATTAATTCGGCTTCTGCACATAATTTTCCATTGGCATAAGCATAACCTTGCATATGGCATATTCCTCTTCTAATCGGAGTAATTAATGAGCATTTAAATATAAGCGTGTCACCAGGTACTACTTTTTGTTTGAATTTTACATTATCCATTTTCATGAAAAAAGTTAAATAATTCTCTGGATCTGGCACTGTACTTAATACCAAAATACCACCAGTTTGCGCCATAGCTTCAACAATTAACACACCAGGCATTACAGGTTGACCAGGAAAATGTCCTTTAAAGAACTCTTCGTTCATTGTTACATTTTTCATTCCGATAACATGGTTTTCCGTCAATTCGAAAACCTTATCTAGTAATAAAAATGGCTGCCTGTGTGGTAACATATCCATGATTTGATTCACATCCATCAATGGCTCTGAATTCAAATCTATTTGAGGCACATTATTACGCCTTTCGTTTTTAATAATTTTAGACATCTTCTTAGCAAACTGCGTGTTTATAAAGTGCCCTGGCTTATTAGCGATGACTTTACCTTTAATACGTGTACCAATTAAAGCAAGATCACCAACGACATCCAATAATTTATGTCGTGCAGCTTCATTAGGATGATGCAGTGTAAGATTATCTAAAATCCCGTTAGGTTTTACAGCGATTTTATCCTTATTAAAAGCAATGCTAAGTTTCTCCATAGTTTCTGGAGATAATTCTTTATCAACATAAACAATAGCGTTGTTTAAGTCTCCACCTTTAATTAAACCATTTTCGAGAAGCATTTCTATTTCATGCAGAAAACTAAAGGTTCTAGCATTTGCAATTTCAGTTTTAAAATCAGAAACATCATTAAGCGTCGCATTTTGAGTACCTAAAACTTTAGTACCAAAATCTACCATTGTAGTAACTTGGTATGAGTTTGAAGGCATTAATATAATCTCACTTCCAGATTCCTCGTCTGAGTATGAAACAACTTGCGTAACTTCATATTCTTCTCTAAAGGCATCTTGTTCAACAACACCAGCTTTCTCTAAAGCTTCTACAAAGAATTTTGAAGATCCATCCATTATAGGAGGCTCTGAAGCATTGAGTTCTATAACAGCATTATCGATATCTAAACCAACCAATGCCGCTAATACATGCTCGCACGTTTGGATAGTAACACCATTTCGTTCTAAACAGGTTCCTCGTTGCGTATTTGTAACATAATTTGCATCAGCTTCAATCTTTGGACTACCTTCCAAATCTACACGCTCAAATAGAAAACCCGAATTTTCCACTCCTGGTTTAAACACCAATTTAACGTCTGCTCCTGTATGAAGTCCTACACCATTTAGTGTGACTTCTTTTTCAATGGTCTTCTGTTTTATTTCAGTTTTAATTATTGCCATCTACTTTTTTTTCTAGTTCATTTATTGTTTTTGCAAGCTTAGGTAAGTTTTTGAAATAAACATAAGATTTATTCCAATCAGTATAGCCGAAAGAAGGTGAGCCTTGCAAGACTTCATTATCTTTAACATTTCTACCGATACCAGATTGTGCTTGTACTTTTACATTATTACCAATGGTTAAATGACCTGCTATACCAACTTGTCCTCCAATTTGGCAGTTTTCGCCAATCTTAGTTGAACCTGCAACTCCTGATTGTGCTGCAATTACAGTATTCTTGCCAATCTCCACATTATGGGCTATCTGTATTTGATTATCTAGTTTTACTCCTGACCCAATAATTGTAGAACCCATAGTTGCCCTATCTATTGTAGTGCCTGCACCAACATCTACATAATCTTCTAAAATTACGTTTCCTATTTGTGGTATTTTAGAGTATCCTCCATCTTTACTTGGTGCAAATCCAAAACCATCAGCCCCAATAATAGCACCTGAGTTAATAACACAACTATTCCCTATTATACAATCAGGATATACTTTTCCTCCAGAAAAAATTATCGTGTTATCGCCAAGCTTAACATTATCTCCAACATAGGCATTTGGAAAAATCTTTACATTTTCCCCAATTTCAACATTGTTACCAACATAAGCGAAAGCACCAATATAAGTGCTATCTGGTGTTTTTGTTGTTTCAGAAATAAAACAAGGGTGTTCTATTCCAGATTTATTCAATTTTATTTGATTGTAGTATTCTAGTAGTTTGGAAAAACCCTCGTAAGCATCTTCTACCTTTATAAGTGTTGTAGAAATGGGCTTTTCTGGTTCAAAATCTGAATTTACAATAGTTACAGATGCTTCAGTTTTGTATATGTAAGGTGTATATTTTAAATTGGATAAAAATGTTAGTGAACCTTTAGTGCCTTCTTCAATTTTAGACAACTTAAAAACTTCAATATTTGGGTCACCAACGACTATTCCCTCTAAAATACCTGCGATCTGTTCTGCTGTAAATTTCATGTGTTTATACCTATTACTTTTCTAAAATCACGTGGAACATTCCAAATAATAATTCTTTGTGATTTTTAAGTTTTGAGTATGAATGTTTCAATTATTTGATTTTAATGTCTGCGTTGGCTTTCGCAAAAATAGAAAAAATGTATCACATTTTGTTTTTAGGATAGCACATATAATATTTAGTTACAGGTTTACTTAGGCCTTTTAGGTTTAATTGGTCTAATACTTTAGCGATATCCTTTATTTTGCCTGATTTTAAAAGTATACTAATTTGTTGTTTTTTATTTTGATATGCCTGATTGCTAATCTTTCCTTGAAACACAAAATAATCTGCTTCAGTTTTAGAAATGTTGTACTTATCCATTATTAAATTGGAATGCCCAATTAGCTCTGATGAACTGATTGGTTTTTTCTTCAACTTAATTTTTAATAAATCTCTGTTCAAAATCATTTCACAGAGATTACTTAAAACAAAATCACTATGAGTTTGCCAGCTTTTCATAGCTGAAACAATATCATAATCATCGAGCTGAGCAAAAATAACTAACGTTTTGTTATTAAAATGATCTCCATTGATTTCAGAATTTAGGAAGTATGATAATGCTTTACTACAGTTTAATTTTACACCTAAACTTGAGAGTTCTTTTGCTCTTTTCAAAATACGCGTTAATAACTGCTCTGCAACCAATCCTGTTTTATGTAAATAGACTTGCCAATACATAAAACGTCTAGCCACCAAGAATTTTTCGATACTATATATACCCTTTTCTTCTATGACTAAATGGCCATTAACTACATTGAGCATGGTAATTAAACGTTCACTATTAATATTACCTTCGGCTACACCTGTATAAAAACTATCGCGCTTTAAGTAATCTGCCCTATCCATATCTAACTGGCTAGAAATTAGCTCACACATAAACTTGCGAGGGTATTCTCCTTTGAAAATAGATATGGCTAACGTTAAACTTCCGTTAAACTCTGTATTGAGGTCTTCCATAAAACGAAGTGAAATTTCTTCGTGAGAAATATCATTTACAATACTATGTTCCATAGCATGTGAGAATGGACCATGACCAATATCGTGCAATAAAATAGCGATTAATAATCCATTTTCTTCATCATCAGAAATTGCAACTCCCTTAAAACGAAGCACATTGATAGCTTTTTGCATGAGATGCATACTGCCTAGTGCATGATGAAAACGTGTATGATGCGCACCTGGATAAACCAAATACGATAATCCCATTTGGCTGATACGACGTAATCTCTGAAAATATTTATGCTCAATGATATCGAAAATTAACGAATTCGGAATAGTAATAAATCCGTAAATTGGATCGTTAAATATCTTAAGCTTATTATTTGTAGGCAAAACTTTTAAATATGTTTTAGAGTGTTTGCAAATAGTACAAGGTTTTAATTTTGTTATTCTGAACTTGTTTCAGAATCTGATATCTAAAAAAAACAAACAATCATTAATTAGAAACAAATATACCATAACATGATAAATATTCTCTGGGTTGACGATGAAATCGATTTACTAAAGCCACATATCCTCTTTTTAGAACAAAAACAATATGAAGTTACAACTTGCCAAAGTGGTACTGAAGCCTTAGAGATTATTAACGATACTAATTTTGATATTGTTTTCTTGGACGAAAATATGCCAGGACTCACAGGACTAGAAACATTAAACGAAATTAAAGAGAGACGTGCAAACCTGCCAGTGGTAATGATTACCAAAAGTGAAGAGGAATATATTATGGAGGAAGCTATTGGAAACAAAATTGCAGATTACTTGATTAAACCTGTAAATCCAAATCAGATTTTATTGAGTTTGAAAAAGAATTTGGACCATTCGCGATTAATTTCTGAAAAAACCACTTCTAATTACCAGCAAGAATTCAGAAAAATTGCTATGGATTTATCTATGGTAAATTCTTATGAAGAATGGGTTGACCTTTATCAGAAACTCATTTATTGGGAATTACAACTTGAAGATATTGAAGATGTCGGTATGACTGATATTTTAGAGTCCCAAAAGACCGAAGCTAATATGCAGTTTGGTAAGTTTATTGAAAAAAATTATGAGGATTGGTTTCAACCAAATACGGATGCACCAATACTATCGCACAACCTTTTTAAAGAAAAGGTAGTGCCAGAATTGAGTGATAAACAACCTACACTACTAATCGTAATCGATAATCTAAGATATGATCAGTGGAAAGCTTTTGAACCTATTGTAAATAACTATTATAAAAAAGCTTCCGAATTATCATTTTACAGCATCTTACCAACAGCAACACAGTATGCACGTAATGCTATTTTCTCTGGATTAATGCCAGTTGATATGGAAAAATTATTTCCACAATACTGGAAAAACGATACAGATGAAGGAGGTAAAAACATGCATGAAGGTGATTTTTTAAGAGAACAATTAAAACGTTTAGGCCTTTCGCACATAAAGCATGAATATCATAAAATTACCAACCTAAGAGCTGGTAAAAAATTAGTTGAAAACTTTAGATCTTTAAAGGACAATGATCTCAATGTTGTGGTCTATAATTTTGTGGATATGCTCTCCCACTCCAAAACAGAAATGGAGGTTGTAAAGGAATTAGCATCAAATGATAAAGCTTACAGATCGCTCACCGTGAGTTGGTTTAAGAATTCCCCGTTATTAGAAATGATTCAACTGTCTCAACAGTTAGGTTTTAAATTAATACTAACCACAGACCATGGCACTATAAACGTAAAAGCACCTTCTAAAGTGATTGGAGATAGAGATACAAGTTTAAACTTGCGATACAAAACAGGTCGCAGTCTCACTTACCAAGACAAGGATGTATTAGCTGTTAAAGACCCAAAATCCGTGCATTTGCCGTCATTGTCTATGAGTAGTTCATTTATATTTGCAAAAGGTGATCTGTTTTTAGCCTATCCAAATAACTTTAATCATTACGTAAGTTATTACAGAAACACCTATCAACATGGTGGTGTTTCTTTAGAGGAAATGATTATTCCTTTTGTAGTTTTAGATCCAAAATAATTTTAGGTTTCTCGCAAAGGCGCAAAGACGCCAAGTTCAATTTATAGCTTTTTGCAATTTCATAAAGAAAATAAAGTTAATTTAAATATTGCCCTAACAAAGATTGTCCCCTCGAGGGGACTTTAGGGGTGTTTTATCCATGAATACGTGAATTATTTTTAAGGTATCAGTTTCAAAAACTATTCATGTTTTTGTAAAACAATTTAGCTAAAATATATCTTATATCACTCTCAAAAGGTATTGTAAGAAAATCCGTAAAAAGCAAAAAAAGCCGATGAAATACACTTTTTTCTAGGATATCTCAACTTTTATACCTAACATTGTAACCTTAAACCGCTTAGATTAATAGTGAGAGTTATTGAGTTTACATATCACTTAAAAGATATTGATGCCATTGCAGCCAGTGTTTTAGAACATTTAGAGTCTAAAACTGTATTGTTTAATGGTGCCATGGGAGCAGGTAAAACTACGTTTATAAATGCGCTTTTAAAAGCTATGCAAAGTAGTGATGTCGCTACAAGTCCAACATTCTCAATTGTAAACGAATATACGATTCCAAGCGATAAAGTCTATCATTTTGACTTTTACAGGGTGAAATCTTTGGATGAAGCCTATAATTTTGGAATTGAAGACTATTTTAATAGTAATCATTGGTTGTTTTTAGAATGGCCAGAACGCATAGAAGCATTATTGCCAGAAGACGCTCAAAGCATTACTATTACTGACTTAGACGAAAATAGAAGATCCCTCAAATTAACTATAAAAACTAAACATTTAACTGAACAGATAGCGATGACAGAAATAAAATTTTAGATAAAATTTTACTAATTTTCCTACAAGATATCCTACTAGTTACGGAAAAACCGTAATGGTTGCCTCAAAATTTCTTGGATTTTAACTACTTACCATTTGTAAACACCTATAAATGCTGTTACTTTTGTTGTAATTAATTAATTAATCCCTTGAATTAT